>JANYCX010000050.1 GCA_025360065.1 Acetobacteraceae bacterium
TGGACATAGTCGGTCAACTGAAACGGCCCGGTGCCGGTGGCATTCTTCCAGTTGGCGGCGCCGGCGATTGCCAGTTCCTTGGGCATGATTTGCGAGTAATAGCCCCAGCCGAAACGATAATCCCACTCGGCGTTGTATTCCTTCATCGCGAAAACAACCGTGTAGCGATCGCGCGCTTCGATGCCGGCGACATGATCGAAATAGCCCGGGACCTTCTTCGCACTTGCATTCTGGCGGTTGAAGCTGAACACGACGTCGTCTGAGGTGAACTCCCGGCTCGCCATCACCCCGGCTTTTTCCGGCCACATGATGCCGCGGCGGAGATGCACCACCACCGCGAGCGGATCTTTCGTCCATTCCCAGCTTTCCGCCAGTTCGCCACGCAGCGCGTCGGTCGGGATCCACGCGTCGGGTTTAAAATTATACTTGCCACCATTGCGCACCGACTTGGACAAGTCCCCGGCAAATAGGGTTTCCAAGTATAGGCCAGCATCGTGATTTAGTTTCCAGGCAAAATCCGCCGGGTCGAACGAAAGGGCCGATATCGTTACGGATACGGTGCCTATTTCCAGATGTCCGCCATATTTTGGCGGCTCAGCCTGGGCCGTGCCGGCAAACAAGGCCAGGGCTGCAAGGGCGATACGACGCATATTATTCTCCGAACGGATTATCGGCTGCCGCGCATGCGGGGATCGAGCAGATCGCGCAAGGCGTCACCGAAGACATTGATGCCATAGACAACGAATGTCAGGCACAGCCCTGGGGCAAAAGCGAGCCAGGGCGCAAGATACATATAGGTGCGCCCGGTCCCCGACAGCATCCCGCCCCAGCTTGGCGCGGGGGGAGGGACGCCAAGGCCGAGAAACGACAGGCCGGACTCGACCAGGATCACGCTACCCACCCGGGTTGAGAACAGCACCAGCACCGGCGGCATGATGTTGGGCAGGATATGGCGCCACAGCACCCGCCAGGTGCTTGCGCCCATGGACTGGGTGGAATGAATATACATCGTCTCGCGGACTGAAACGACTGCGCCGCGAATAATGCGGGAGCCGCCGATGCCGAAGGTCATGCCGAGAATGACAATGATCTGATACATGCCCGGCCCGACCACCGAGACAACCGCGATCAGGATCACCAGTTCGGGGAAGCTCATCCAGGCATCGACCAGGCGCTGGACGATCATGTCCACCTTGCCGCCAAAATAGCCGCTGACCACGCCAAGCGTGATTGAAATGAAGGTCGCCAGGGTGGCGCCGGCGAGACCGATGATTACCGAAAGCCGTGCCCCGTACAGAATGCGCGAAAACATGTCGCGGCCGAGATGATCGGTGCCGAACCAGAAGCGTTCGGACGGGGGTTTCAGCCGGTTGACCGGGCTGATCTGATTGATCCCGTACGGGGCCAGCCAATCGGCGAAAATCCCGCAAAACAGGAACACCACGACGATGACCGCGCCGATCGCGCCCAGGGGTTTTTCCCGGAACAGGCGGACCACGCCGCGCAGTGCCCGGTTCACGGCCGCAGGGAGGGCGGCTTTCGCCGAGACGGAGGTGCTATGCGCAGACATCAGCGATACCGCACTTTTGGATCGAGCAGACCGTAGCTGAGGTCCACGATCAGGTTGATCAGCATCACCACCACGCCGACCAACAGGAACACCCCTGTGATCACCGGATAGTCCCGTCGGCTGACCGCTTCGAGCAGCAGCAGCCCCATGCCGGGGATAACAAAAATCTGTTCCATGATGACCGCGCCACCGATCAGGATCGGGGCTTGCAGGCCGATCAGGGTCACGACCGGGATCAGCGCATTGCGCAGCGCGTGCCGCAGAATAACCCCGCGCTCGGTCTGGCCTTTGGCGCGGGCGGTACGAATGTAGTCCTGGCGCAGCACTTCCAGCATCATCGTCCGCGTCATCCGCATGGTAATCGCCGACAATGCGGTGCCCAGGATGACTGCCGGGATCGCCAGCTGCGCAAGATTGCCGAGCGGGTCTTCACGGAACGAAATATAGCGCACCTCGGGCGAGATGCCCCACCAGATCGCGGGGAACACCATCACGATGGTGCCCATCCAGAATCCCGGCACCGACAGCATCAGAATCGAAAACGACCGACCAAGATAATCCGCCCAGCCATCTTGCTTCATCGCCGAGATGATGCCGATCGGGATTGCTACCACCAAGGCCACGACCAGTGCCATCGCCCCGAGTTCGAAGGTGACCGGCATGCGGGCGAGCAATTCATCAAGCACCGGGGATTGCTGCCACAGGGAGTTGCCAAAATCGCCATGCAACAGGATTGCACCGATCCAGGAGAAATACTGCGTCATCATTGGTTTATCGAGCCCGAGGGCAGCTTCCAACGCCTCCCGCGACGCTTTTGAACCGATATCGTTCTGCGCGATCATCTGATCGATCACATCACCGGGCAGCAGCCGCACGGTCGAAAACACGATCAGACTCGCAAAGAACAACGTCGGAATAAGCGCCAGCAAGCGTCGGACCAGATAGGCCCGCATGTACGTTCTCCCTCATCCGGTTTTGGCGTGGATGTTGCGATCAACCGTAACTGATCGAGGATGGCAGCGCGAGGGGGCATGTGAAGAAATCATGGCACTGTCTGCCGGAATTTTGCCACGTGACCGCGGCGTTATGCCGATGCGACACGTCCGCCGGTGAGTATTTCCCGATCCTGTCAGATGCGCAGGCCCAAGTGTACCCTTATTGCTTCCCGTCTTCGACGAGCGTGCCCTGGTAAACGGATTTCAAAGTTGGAAGTGGATTTTTTCATGCGAGCAAGCACCGTTCTTAGGCCCAGTTTTACCATTGTTTTGGCGCTAACCCTGGCGGCCCAAGGCGGGTGGCCGGGAAATGGGGTCGTGCATGCCCAACCAAGGGGTGGCTCGCCGGTCGATCCACCTTCCCGGGTCGGGCGCATTGCGCGTTTGCTGGGGACAGTGTCCTTCCGGGGTGCCGACCAAACTGAATGGCAGCGGGCTGTCACCAACTACCCAGTCACCTCGGGCAATGTGTTTTGGACCGAGCCGAGTTCGGCGGCTGAGCTCGGGATTGGTGCGACGAACATCGCGATGGATCAATCCACTGAATTGGACGTCAATATTCTTGACGATCACACGTTCCAGGCAACTCAGCCGCAGGGAACCGTGTTCCTGCGGGTGCGCCAGATGGCTGAGGGCGATCTTTACCGGATCACCACGCCGCGCGGCGCGGTTGTGCTGACCAAAGCGGGTGCCTACGCAATTGTCGCCGGCGATGCGGACCGCCCAACCTTGGTGAGCGTTGTCGAAGGTGGCGCGCGGATTGACAGCACTAATGCGTCGCTGACCCTCGGGGCCGGTCAGACCGGCAGGATTGAGGGGACAAGCGATTTCGGCGTAAGCGTCGGGCCGGTGATAATGGATCGGTTTCTGACAGCCCGGCTCGACCAGGAACGCGAGATTGTGCGCAACCGCGCAGCGACGGTTCGGGTCGCGCCACCCCAGGCAGTGGCGCAGATGTCGGGCGGCGAGGCGCTGGCGAACACCGGAACCTGGGCGGCAAGCGCCAGCTACGGCCAGATTTGGTATCCGCCGGTGCAGGCATCCTGGGTACCGTATCGCGATGGACATTGGGGCTATGTCGCACCGTGGGGATGGACCTGGATTGACGACGCTCCCTGGGGGTTCGCGCCGTTCCACTATGGCCGCTGGGTGCAGGACGGACCACGTTGGGGTTGGATCCCGCGCGAGCGTGGTGTGTCGATTTCTGTCGCCGTCGAACCGGTTTATGCCCCTGCGTTGGTGAGTTTCATTAGTGTTGGTGTCGCAGTCGGGGTGGCGCTGTCGCAAGGTGATCGGCGCGACCCACGCGGTTCGGTCGGGTGGGTGCCGCTCGGCCCGCGGGAAACCTATGTGCCGCCATATCAGACCAGCGATCGCTATGTGCGCGACGTCAATGTCGGTAACGTTACAAACGTGACGACGAACAACACCATCAACAACGTCAACAATGTCACCAACGTGACCAATCTGGTCAACCGTAACGCCGCAACGGTCGTGCCGGTCACGGCGATGACGGCATCGCAGCCGGTGGCGGCACAGCGCGAAAACGTCACGCCGCAAACGCTCGCGACCGCACAGGCGCAGCGGGCGGCCCCGGTGCAACCGACCACGGCAACAATCGGGGTAACGCCAGTGGTGGCGAAGGAACTGAACCTTGCTGCCCCGGTAACGCCGCCACCACCAGTGGCGGTTGCACCTGGCCCGGTGGTGCCGCCGCCAGCAGCTAAGCCTGTGGTGATCCAAAGCCAGCCGGCGGCGCCGGTCGCGGTCGTCCCCGGGGCTGTTCCGGTCGATCCCAAGGCGCCTGCTAAGCCAGGCGGCGCTCCAGGTACTGCCCCTCGGGGGTCCGCCGCGCCCGGTGCTGCCGTGCCCGGTGCTGCCGCACCCAGTCCTGCCGCACCCAGTCCTGCCGCATCCAGTCCTGCCGCACCAGTAGCAGTTACTTTGCCGGTTCTGCGGCCGCCGACGCCCGCTGCACCTGCCCATCCTGAAGCCAACCGCGTGCCGGGTTCCGCAGGGCCTGCCGCGACGCTGCCAGGTGGCGGTGCAGCCCCGGCCCCTGTGATCGTTCCACCTGTGGTCCCAGTCGTTCCAAATGCGCCCACACCTAAGCCGGGTCCAACTCCGGGGTCTGCAACACAGGCCGTCCCGACCCCACCGGTTGTACCTGCGCCGCCGGCGGCAAAGCCGGGGTTGCCGACGCCTGGAAATGCGCCGCCAGTGGTGTCGGCGCCCCCGGCTACGCCCGCACCTTCTGCGGCGAAACCAAGTGTGCCGGTGCCTGGTAACGCTCCGTCAGCGGTGCCGGTGCCTCAAGTCACACCCGCACCGCAGGCGGTTATACCCGGAAACTCGGGGCCGGGTAATGCGCCAGCTGCTGCGCCGACACCACCTGTGGTCCCGGCGCCTCAAGTCACACCCACACCGCAGGCGGTTAAACCCGGAAACTCGGGGCCGGGTAACGCGCCAGTTGCCGCGCCGACACCACCTGTGGTCCCGACGCCGAAACCCGTGATCTCAGCGCCGGCCCCAATCGTCCCTGCCCCCCCGGTGGTTACACCACCCCAGGCCAATAAACCGGACAGACCCACCCCCGAGCCAGCTAAACCTGCGGTTCCGGCGCCCCCACGTCCAAATCAGCCGAGCAACCTCGCACCCGAAGTCGCAAAGCCAGTTGTGCCTGTGCCGCCAGCGATAATTGTGCCCCCGCCCCAACCGGTCCCTGTGCCGCCGGTTGTTGCACCCGCGCCACCGCAGGTGCCGCCCACGCCTCCCGCCCCGCCGGCCGCCGCGAAACCGGGCCAACAGAAAAGCCCGCAGGCCGATGGTGACAATGACCCCGATACGAAGCCGAAGCCGAAACCGTAGGCCGGACTACCGGCGGTGGTTATCCCACCGCCGGAGATCGACCCAATAAAGAAGGGCCATCGCGACGTCGTGATGGCCCTTTTTCATCAGCACACGGTCCCCAGGCTTACCGCGGAATAATCACCGGCAGATCCTCAATTCCATGCACGAAGGACGAGAACACCCGCGTCTCCGGTCCAACCACGTCGATCCTGTCGAAGCGTTTGAGGATTTCTTCCCAGACGATCTTCAGCTGCATTTCCGCCAGCCGATTGCCAACGCAGCGATGGATGCCAAAACCAAAGGACAAATGCTGACGCGGGCGTTTGCGGTCGATGATGAATGCGTTCGGGTTTTCGATCGCTGTATCGTCGCGGTTGCCCGAGCAATACCACATCACAACCTTGTCGCCCTTCTTAATCAGCTTGCCACCGATTTCCTGGTCTGCCAGCGCGGTGCGCCGCATGTGGGACAAGGGGGTCTGGTAGCGGATGATTTCCGGCACTGCGCTGTCGAGCAAAGCCGGGTTGGCCTTCAGCTTGGCGAACTGGTCGGGATTGCGATGCATGAACAGCACGCTGCCCGACATCGAATTACGCGTCGTATCATTGCCGCCGACGATCAGCAGAATAAGGTTCCCCAGAAACTGATCCGGCGTCATGTTTCTGGTGGCCGGGGAATGCGCCATCATCGACAGCAGATCGGGCTGCATGTCGGCGTTGACCCGTTCGTTCCACAACCGGGTAAAATAGGCGAGGCATTCGGCAAGGATTTCTTCGCGTTCTTCCTCGGTCTTTACCACGCCGGCTGCAATATCGGCGGTCGCGACATCGGACCACCGGGTCAGCAAGCGGCGATCTTCCCAAGGAAAATCGAACAGGATCGCCAGCATCTGGGTGGTGAGCTCGACTGAAACTTTTTCGACCCAGTTGAACTTTTCGCCGCGCGGCAGATTATCCAGCACCTTGCCGGCGCGTTCACGGATGCCGGCTTCCATGCGGGCAAGGTTCTGCGGGGCCACGATCGGGCTGACCGCCTTGCGCTGATCGTCATGGCGAGGCGCATCCATGGCGATGAAGCTTTCGCGTCTTACTTCCGGACGGCGGTCGCGGATGGTGATGCCGCCGAACTCGGAGGCCGACGAAAACACTTTGTTGTTCGAGTCAACCGCCACAATGTCGTTATATTTGGTGATCGACCAATACGGGCCAAACTGACTGTCGGCGCAGTAATGCACCGGGTCTTCCCGCCGCAGCCGCTCGAAATACGGCAGATGCAGTTGGTTCTGGAACAGCCGCCCCTGGCTCACGTCGAGCTTGTCGAGCGGCAGGGAATAGGCTTCGTGGTCGGTCAGGCCGGGGGGGAAGGGCGCGTCATTCATGGTGTTAAATCCTCCAGTAAATGCCGCGGCCGGTTATCCCCGGCCTGCGGGTTGGAACAGGTGTTGTTCAGTGTTGCCCATCTGGCATGTGGACGACAAGTCCGTCATGCGCCGCGGTGATTTCGATCTGGCAGGACAGGCGGGAATTCGGCTTCACTTCGGCGGCAAAGTTGAGCATCGCGACTTCAGCCTCGTTGCGGGTGCCGGTTTTGGCTTCCCATTCTGGGGCAACAAAAACATGGCAGGTCGCGCAGGCGCAGGCGCCGCCGCAATCGGCATCAATCCCGGGAACAGCATTATCGACGGCTGCTTCCATCAGGCTTTTGCCAATCACGGCTTGGACCGTGTGGGCGGTGCCATTATGTTCGATGAACGTCACTTGCGGCATTTTTACTTCCTTAGCGTTGTTGCAGTTCAGACAGTTAAGTCCTTCATGGCGACCGACATATCACAAATTTGGGCCGGTGCCAGTTCACGGTTTTTGGCGATCAACAGCCGCCCGGCCATGAAGGCATCGGCCATGTTCACCGCTTCAACCGCGCGCAGGCGATTATCGTCGGTCAGATGGAACACCGCAAACGACTCGGTGGCGGGATCGCCGCGCACCACGGTATGGGTGGCGCCGAAATTTAGCCCGACGATTTGCAGTTTAAGGTCGAATTGGTCCGACCAGAACCACGGCACTTCCGGCGCCGCCAGGGCGCGGCCGCAAATGCTGGCAGCAGCCTGGCGCGCTTGTTCAAGCGCGTTGGGCACCGATTCGAGCCGGAAATCACGCCCATAATGCGGCAGCGGCCGCCAGGTGCAGTCTCCGATCGCGAACACTGACGGGTCGGACGTGCGGGCCGCCAGATCGACGGTGATGCCGAGGTCGCAGGCGATCCCGGCGGCCTGGGCAAGTTCGATATTGGCCACCGCGCCGACGCCGACGAGTGCCACATCGCACGCGATAAGCCGGCCATCGCCCAGACGCACGCCGGTGATCCTGCCGTCCACACCTTCCAGCGCCGCGACCTGGGCGCTGAGCTCGATCACCACGCCGCGCCTTCTATGCGCAACCTGATAGGCTTCCGATAACTCCACCGAGGCCACCCGTGCCAGCACCCGATTTTCGCGCTCGATCACCGTGACGATGGCCCCCAGCGCAGTTGCCGATGCGGCGGCTTCGAGGCCGATATAGCCACCACCGACCACCGCCAGCCGTTTGCCCGGCCCCAAGGCTGCTTTCAATTGGTCGGCATCGGCGGCGCTGCGCAATTCCAGCACGCCGGCCAGCTCCATGCCGGGGATTGGCAAACGTCGGGCGCGCGCGCCGGTGGCCAGGATCAACCAGTCATAGCCAATCGTGTCACCGGCATCGGTGGTGACGGTTTTGGCGCCGGGATCGATTGCCGTCACCGTGGTCGCAAGCCGCAGGTCGATATTGGCCTTGGCGTAAAACGCCGGCGGGCGGAGCGCGAGGGACGCCGCATCGGCCTCCCCCTTCAGCCAGGCTTTCGATAAAGGGGGCCGTTGGTAGGGGGCAAGCGGCTCGGTCCCGATGACGGTGATCGCGCCCTTGAAGCCATATTGCCGCAAGGTCGCGGCAACCGCGCCGCCGCCATGGCCGGCACCGACGATGATGACGCGGTCGGTTTCGGCCATTTCAGCGGCCGATTTGCGGCATGGTGAACTCGGCGCCCGGATTGGCGCCCCAGCGCTGGGTGATCGCCTTCATCCGCGTGTAAAAGCGCACCCCTTCCGGGCCGTGCATGTGGTGATCGCCATAAAGTGACGCTTTCCAGCCGCCGAAACTGTGGAACGCCGCCGGCACCGGGATCGGCACGTTGATGCCGACCATGCCGATCTTGATGGCGCTGGCGAAATTGCGGGCGGCCCCACCATCGGCGGTGAATAGCGCGGTGCCATTGCCGAAGCGATGGTCATTGATCAGCGTGACCGCATCGCCGAGCGTCTTGGCGCGCACCACGGCGAGCACTGGCCCGAAGATTTCCTCCTGATAGATCGTCATGTCAGCGGTCACGTTGTCGAACAGCGAGCCGCCAATGAAGAAGCCATTTTCGTAGCCCTGCAGGCTCAACCCGCGCCCGTCGACGACCAGCTTGGCGCCCTCGACCACGCCTTTATCGACATAGGCGTGCACTTTCGCACGATGCTCGCCGGTCACCAGCGGGCCCATTTCGGCTTCCTTGTCGGTGCCTGGCCCGACTTTGAGCGCGCGGACGCGGGGGGCAAGCTTTGCGATCAGCCGATCGCCGACATCGCCGACCGCCACGGCGACCGAGACCGCCATGCAGCGTTCGCCGGCACTGCCATAGGCCGCCCCCATCAGCGCATCGACTGCGCCATCGAGGTCGGCATCGGGCATCACCACCAGATGGTTCTTGGCACCACCCAGCGCCTGCACCCGCTTGCCGGCGCTGGTGCCCCGGCGATAAATCGTCTGCGCGATCGGGGTCGAGCCGACAAAGCTGATCGCTTCCACGCCTGGGTGATCCAGCAGCGCCTCGACCGCCTCACGCCCGCCTTGCACGACCTGGAACACCCCTGGCGGCAAGCCGGCCTCGGTGAGCAATTCGGCCAGCACCAGGCTCGCCGACGGGTCTTTTTCCGACGGTTTCAGAATGAAGCAATTGCCGCAGGCCAGCGCCACCGGCAGCATCCATAGCGGCACCATGACCGGGAAGTTGAAGGGGGTGATGCCGGCGACGACGCCTAGCGGCTGCCGCATCGTCCAGGCGTCAATCCCGGTCGCCACGGCTTCGGTGAACTCGCCTTTCAGCAGATGCGGAATACCGCAGGCGAATTCGACGACTTCGATCCCGCGCTGGATTTCGCCCTCCGCGTCCGACAGCACCTTGCCATGTTCGGCGGTGATGATGGCGGCGAGGCGCTTGGTGTTGGCTTCCAGCAATTCCTTGAATTTGAACATCACCCGCGCCCGGCGCAACGGTGGGGTGGCGGCCCAGGCCGGGAAGGCGGCGTTGGCGGCGGCAACCGCCTGATCGACCAGATCGGCCCCGCCAAGGGTCACGTGGCCAGAAATTTCACCTGTGGCGGGATTGAACACCGGCTGGGTGGGACCAGCGGAGGCGAATGCTCGACCGCCGATGAAATGACCGATATGCGACATTGCTTGCTCTCCGTTCTGGCCCGCCAGTGGCCCGGCGTGACCTATCGTTAACCAAACCCCATGTGCCGCATTCCGCCGTGCTGTGCTAGATGCCTCGGGTCAACAGAGCGGCAACTGGGGGCCAACCGGCGCGGGAGAGTGAGATCGATGGTTTTGGCGGCCTTGCCCTTGTTGCGGCGGACTGTGTTACGCACCCTTGGCGCCGGCGTGGTGACCGCGACTGCAACATCGGCCGATGCGGCGACCGAGTGGACGTTGTTCAGCTCCCAGCCCCGCAGCGATCCGGCGCCGCTGGCCACCATCAATCGCCTGTCCGATGAAATGCCGGCACGCAGCAGCGGGGCGCTATCGATTTCAGTCAAAATGGCGGGCAGCCTGCCGATCCGGTCCACAGCAGTTACCGCAGCGGTTGCCGATGGCCGGGTCCAGCTTGGAGAAGATATCTACTACGTTTCGACCTTGCCCGCAGCAGGAGCGCTGCGCCTGCCCGGGCTGATTGTCAATGACGACCATCTGCGCACCGCCTTGCCGATCCAGCGCGCCTTTCTGGATACGCTGTTTGCCAAGCACAAGGCGCAGTTGATTGGCTATTACATGACGCCGCCCCAGGTGATTTTCACCGTACGTCCGGTTGCGGGCATCGATGATTTGCGCGGGATGGTGATCCGCACCACCACCCAGGATCAGGCCGAGGCGGTGCACCGGCTGGGTGCCCTGGCGACTACGATGGTGGGTGATGATGTTCTGCCCGCGCTCGAAGGCGGAACCTTGCATGGGGTTTTCGGAACCGCGGTCGGTGCGGGCCGGGTCTGGGCCGGGCGGCTTCGGTTCGGCTGCCGGATTACCCCGGTGCGCAGCGACGGGGTTATTCTAGCCAACCGCGCGGCGATGGCGGCATTGGCCAAGCCGGTAGCCCAGGTGGTAACGAATTTTGGCGCCGATCTTGCCGCAGCCTTAACCAGCGCCCTTGCCGCCGACGAAGCGGGCGCGTTCGCCGAATTAACAGGAGGTGGTTTTATGATGGCTCAGCCCCGCCCAGATGATGTGATCGCCTCGGCCCGTCGGCTAACGCCCTATTGGGAAGCCATCAGCTTGGCCCGTGGCAAGGGCGCATCCGACAATTTGGCGGCGTTGCGTCTGGCGCTCGGCCGATGAGGTTGATCTGCTGGCTGATCCTTACGATTGCCGTCGCGGCGCAGGCACGGGCGCAAAATCTCGAGATCCATGTCGTGGCTGGGAAGCAAATTCTGGCCCCGGGTGTGAACGCTGCCCCGTCATTGGCGGGGCGCCTGATCAGCGCGTGGCGTGGCCCATCCGGATGGCGGATTGTCCCGCATCTGGTGGAGGATCTGCCAACAACGCATGCTGTTCTGGCCGGCGTGAATGCGCAGAAATTCGATCCGGGCCAGCCAACGCTTGCGATCGCGATGTTGAGTTCGCGGCTGTTTTATGTCGCAGGTGGCGAGCAAGCTCTGGCTATTGCCGGGGCCCGCCAGCCATTCAAAGATATTCCTGAAACGCTGAAAGGCCGCGCCCGGGTGCAGCGCGACAAGGTGCTCTGGCTTGGCCTTGGCTGGATACAATGGCGCGATTTTGAGATCATTCGTCCGCCCGGTGGCTGCGCGCCGAGTTTCACCTGGGAGCGTTGCGTGGTGCAGCAAGGCCAGGATGATTTTATGATCAACCAACGTGCCGGCCATACCGGGTGGCCGCTTTATGGTACGGCAGTGGTGGCGAACCCCGGCAACGCCATAGCGGAGGCAGATCGTTTCATGGATTTCATCGCCTCGCCCCAAGCCGCCGAAGCGTTGCGCGATGAATTTGTCGTTGTCGCCCATCCCGACATCCGCCGCCGCCGGTCTGTTGCTTTCCAGATGTTTGGCGCAGGCAACGGTCCGGTGCTTGCGACTGCCATCGACGCGCCCGACCCCTTGCCACGACCGCAGATCGATCCGCTGACCGGCATATTCAATGCCTGTGGCGCGGCCAATACCTGCCCAAACTACTTGCCGCCGCCCGGAACGGAAGCGGCGTTTCACCAACAGGTCAGCGCAGCGCTAAAGTAGGGCGGCGATTCCTTTTTTCGCGCGTCAATATCACCCTCGAACCAAGGATGTCCGAATGCCCGACCATCCCATGCGTGGCCCGAACCGCTTCAAGCTCGGGGTTTTTTCCGCCAATGCCGATGGTGGCCTGACGTTGACGCGGGTGGCGGAACGTTGGCCGGCGGCCTGGCCGGAAATCGTCGAGGTGGCGCAAATGGCCGACCGCGCCGGCATTGAGTTTTTTCTGCCGATCGCCCGCTGGAAAGGCTTCGGCGGCGAGATGAACAGCCGCGAATGGAGCTTCGAGACCTTTACCTATGCGGCCGCACTCGCCGGCGTCACCCGCAACATCGCATTGTTTTCCACCGTGCATGTGCCAATGATCCATCCGGTTTACGCCGCCAAGGCGCTGGCGACGGTCGATCATGCCAGTGGCGGGCGCGCCGGGATTAACATCGTCTGCGGCTGGAACCCCGCAGAATTCGATCTGTTCGGCCTCAAGATGATCGATGACCGTTACGCCCAAGGGCTGGAGTGGTTCGAGATTATTTCGCGGATTTATGAGGATAACGGCCCGTTCGATTTCAACGGTAAGTTCTACCAGTTGAAAAATGTCTCGGGCCGCCCGGCGCCGCTGCAAAAGCCGCGCCCGGTGACATTGAACGCGGCGTTTTCCCCGCCCGGCCGCGATTTTGCCGCCCGTGCCGCCGATTATCTGTTCACCACCTTCACCACCATCGAAAAAGGCCGCGAGCAGATCGCCGACATCGCCGCCCGTGCGGCCGCCACCGGCCGTGATGTCGGGGTCTATACGACAACCCATGTGGTCTGCCGCCCGACCCAAGCCGAGGCCGAGGCCTATTACGACCATTACGCTGTCACCGAACAGGACAGCGCCAGTGTCGATCACTATATGGGCGCCAAACAGGCCAATTCCGGCAGCCATGACGAAGAAGCCTATCGCCTGCACCGCAAGCGTTTTGCGGGTGGCGCTGGAACCTATCCGCTGGTTGGCACGCCGCGCCATATTGCCGACGAAATGATCAGGATGCACCAAGCGGGCTTTGCCGGCACAACTGTCAGCTTCGTGAACTTCAAGCGCGAACTGCCCTACTTCATCACTGCGGTTTTGCCCTTGCTGGTCGAAGCCGGTCTTCGGGAGCCTGTCTGATGTTCAACGCAAAAAATATCTGTTTCGCCCATGTCGCCTACCAGATGCAGGCGCGTTACGTCCTGCGCGATGCCGGCATCGCCAGCACCGAGGCCCGCGACCTTGCCACCATGAAAGCAGCTTTGGCCACCGCCGACGTACTGGTGGTCAGCGGCTTGTGGCGGACCGAAATGCTCGCCGCCGCCCCCAATTTGCGCTTCATCCAGTCGATCGGCGCTGGCACTGACCAGTTCGATCGGCAGGCGCTGGCGGCGCGCGGCATCAGCCTGGCGAGTGCGGCCGGCGTCAACGCGCGGGCGGTTGCCGAGCATGCCATGGCGTTGATCCTGGCGATGGCACGCCGCCTGCCGGAAGCGCGCGACAATCAGGCGAAGAAGCATTGGCGCGGCATGATCGGCGATATCGCAGCGCGGGAAGACGAACTTGGCGGCAAAACTCTGCTGATTGTGGGGATGGGCCGCATCGGCGGCAGGCTTGCCCAATTGGGCAAGGCCTTTGACATGCAGGTGATCGGCGTCCGCGCCAATCCGGCCGCCGGCTTGAATGGCGCCGACGAAATGCACGCGACCGCCGACGTGCCGGGTTTGCTGCCACGTGCTGATTTTGTCGCGCTGACCTGCCCGCTGACGCCTGAGACCACCGGCCTGATCAATGCGGCTGGCTTCGCCGCGATGCAGAAGGGCGCCTATCTGATCAACTGCGCCCGTGGCCGGGTGGTCGATGAGGCGGCTTTGGTCGCCGCATTGCAGACCGGGCAGATTGCCGGGGCGGCGATTGACGTGGTGTACGAGGAGCCGCTGGATCAAGCGTCGCCGCTATGGACACTGCCAAACGCGTTCGTGACCCCGCATACCGGGGGCGAGACCCGTAAATATGAAGACAACGTGCTGGATATTTTGCTGGAAAACCTCAAACGGCTGCGCGCCGGGGGCAGTCTGGTTAATCAGGTCGTTCCTTGATGCTCTGGCCCCGCCGCCTTTCGTTTTGCACTGCGCTGGCGACTGGCGGCGATGGCGGCGGCCCCTAATCCAAGCAGCCCGAGCGATCCTGGCTCAGGTATTCCGGTTGTATACACCACGCTGATGTTGGCCTGCCGAGGATCGAACGTGGAAAAATTGGTTGCTGCCCCCCATCCTTGCAGAATCCGAAGGTCACCGTTTGACGCTTCGACATTGCCGACAGCGCCACCATTTGTGTAGCTGATGAGGTTTGATGTCTCGAGGATTAGGAATGCCTCGATCGTGCCCGCGGCAATGCTCACGCTTAGGCCAGAGTTCAGATAGGTTATTTCATTCGCGCCGGCGCTCATAACCGCTCCACCGCTCGCGATGAGCGTCCAGATACCCGCACCCGCGGTCACGCTGCTAAGAAATCCGTTATGCTGATAAACCGACCAGGTTGTTATATCGCCAGCTTCCAGGAAGCCGTCGACGGCATTGACGCCGAAATCCCTGACGACGATATCGGTCAGTGCTTCAATCTGAAACACTTCGCCGTTGGCCCCATTGCCGCCATTGAACGGGGTACTCAGCACCGTCGCCTGGGCCCAATGTGCTCCGCCGCCGAGCAAAATCGTGTTTATCATCAGAGCTATAATTGTGCGCATCACGCATTCCTTCACCAACGCTTGGACCACCGCTTACTTGGCCAACCGGCTTCAAGCCGCCCGACAGGCCACTGGTCGCAGTCAGCGAGCCAGTGCAGTGTGCCCCACACCCCTTGCATCGCGGTTACAACGGAGCCTTGGTGGGCCCTATCGCCGGATTTTGATTGGAGCGTTGACAGAGATTACTCCAACGCGCCGGCGCAATATAACGCAACCGCCGCCATCACCGTTGCATATTGCGTCTCATGCGCCAGCCGAAATGGTGCGTCATAGATCGTCTCGTCGGGGTATTCGGTGATCAAGGTATACGGCACTGTCGCCCGGTCGCTTTCGGCTATCAGGCACGGGATGGCGTTGATCACCGGGAACGGAACCTCGCCGGAATGGGCGTGCCAGACGGCGAGTTGGCTTTCGTTGAAGGCGCGCAGGCCAGGGGTCTGAATGATCTTTGCGGTCAGGGCTTCCAGAAATGACAGCGCCTTGGCACCAAAGCCGGGATGATGGCGCAGGATCAGGAAGAAGCCTTTTGGGATCGACCAAAGCTCGAATCCGCGCGGCAGATAGCCGGCGTGCGGGCGGGTCCATTCATGGGCGGGATAGCCGTGCAGGTTTAGATGCAGGCCCGCATTGGTGAGTTTGAATGCGTGCTCGCGCGCCTCGCGTTCCAGCAAAGGCGGCTTGGTTCGTGCTTCGATATCGTCGCCCATCGCCGTGTAGCGCGCGGCGTGGTGCATGTGATGTGGCGTGGTTTGGATCAGGCGCTGATGCAGCGCGTAACCATCGACGTTTTCCTGGGCGATGAGGGCGAAATTGGCTCCTTGCGACTTCAAATCATGGGCGGCTCGCAGCGCGCCGATCACGCCGGATGTTTCATTGGCATGCTGGCCGCCGGAGAGCAGAAATCCGTTGCCCGTGCCGGCGAAATAGGTGCCGAGAATCTGGCGGCCCTGGGTGGACGGGAAAGTAAATGGCGCGCCGCCCAGGGCTGCCATTTCGGCCGCGATTTCCCCGGTGCGCAGCGGGCGGTCGGCGGTCGGCAGTGTTGGGCGGGCTTCAACCGGCACCGCCTCAATCCTGGCCGGCAACAATGCGACGCGCAAAGTTGTTTCGGCTTCACCGACGCGAATATCGGGAATGATCTGCCCGGGCTGCAAGGTACGGTCACCTTGCGGCAGGCCGGCATGGGCCTGGAAGAATTCAAGCAGCGAGAAATAAAAATCCTCGTGCAGGGCTTCCCGTGTCGAAAGGCATTCGTCGTGCCAGGGGATGCGGCGCTCGATACCTGCGGTTTCAACGGTGATTTCGAGCGTTTCGAAGATCGGGCGTGTCGCCGGCCAGTCATGGCCCGCGATGGCAGCCATGGCCGCGTCGAAAACCTGTTCGAACTCGGTCGGCAGCGCATGATCCTCGAACCTTGCCCCGGCGCGGGTGATGCGCAGCCACCCCGAGGATGACAAGGTGCCGTTGGCGCGCAGACTGTTCGGGGCAAACACCCGATGGTGGCGATCGCCCTCGGGGTGGCGCAACACAACATCGTAGTCGAGCAGCCCGGTCCCCGCCCTGGCCCCGGTGCTGAACCTGAGCGGAACCTTGACCAGCCCAGCCAGTGGATAGGCTTCGAGCGCGAACCGACGGGCGCTGCCGGCCGGATGGGAGGGGGTGGCGATGTCGATCGCGGTGACGCCGGCGAGGTCAAAATCATCCAGAAACGCATGCAGCAATGGCTTGTAGGCGCTGCGGATATGGGCGCTAACCCCAGCCGTTGCCAACGCCACTTCGGCGGCATGGCGGGCGGCGAAATCTTCGAACACCCAGGCCTCAACCAGCGCACCGGCCCCGGCTGGGCCAGCTAACCGGTTCACCAGCGCATCGAGCGCATTGGGAAAAGTCGCTTCGAGCAAGATCGTCATGTCATCCTCCGCGTGGGTCGAGCCGGTCGCGCAACCAGTCGCCCAGTAAATTCAGCCCCAGCACCGTCATCATGATGGCGACGCCGGGGAACACGCTGACCCACCAGGCGGTTTGCAGATAGGTGCGGCCATCGGCGAGCATGCCGCCCCAGCTTGGCGTGATCGGGTCGATGCCGAGGCCCAGAAAGGTCAGGCTGCTTTCGAGCAGGATGTTGTTGGCAATATTCAAGGTCATCAGCACCAATACCGGTCCAAACGCGTTGGGCAGGATGTGGCGCCAGATGATCGCCAAATCGATCAATCCCATCGCACGGGCGGCCTGCACAAATTCGCGCTCGCGCAACGACAGCACGCTTGCCCGCACCACTCGGGCATATTGCACCCATTGCGCGATAATCATGAACATGATGAGGAAATACTGGTCCGCCCCCAGAATCGCGGTGAAGGTAATCGCGACCAGAATGAACGGCAAAGCGAGTTGCACATCCGCCCAGCGCATTACCACCACATCCCACACCCCGCCGAAATAGCCGGCGATCAGCCCCATGAACACGCCGAACACGCTGGCGCCGAGCACCGACAGCACACCCACGGTCAGCGACACCCAGCCGCCGGCGACCACGCGCGCCAGCACGTCGCGGCCAATCGGGTCGGTGCCGAGCGGGTGCGCCCAGTCCGCGAACGGGGCGCGCAGGCGGGCGGTGAGGTCCATTGCCTCGCCATTATCGGGGAAGGTCCAGCCGGATGACAGGACGGCGAGCGCCATGCCGCCGGCGAACAGACATCCAAGCACAAGGTCGAACGAAAGGCGTTTCATTGAAGGCAAAAAAACTTTTTAGTACTTTGTTGCATTTGGCGTGGGACTGCGGTGAGGTCCCACGCCAACGGCAACAAAGTCAGAAAGTTTTTTTGTTTCTTTTTGTTCACAAAAAGAAGACCTACCTGCCCCGTCATTCCTTCCTGATCCTCGGATCAACCAACCGATACAAAATATCGATCGCCAGATTAACCAGCACAATCATCGCCGCCAACACCGTCACCACCGCCTGCAACACCGGATAATCGCGCGACGACACCGCATCGAACGCCAGCGAGCCCATGCCCGGCCAGTTGAACACCCGCTCGATAACCAGCGCGCCGCCGATCAGCCCGCCAAATTGCAACCCGAGATAGGTCAGCAGCGGGATGGCGCAATTGGCCAGCGCGTGTTTGTAGAGCACCACCCAATCGCGTAGGCCCTTGCTGCGCGCAACCATGATATATTGCGCCGACAGGGTATCGAGCATGGCACTGCGCACCAGCCGCACATTGGATGCCGCCAAAATGATCGCCAGTGTGACCGTCGGCATCACCAGGCTCAGCGGTCCTTCCGCCCCCGATGGCGGCAACCAGCGCAAAGTAATGCCGAAAATCAGCACCAGCATCAGCGCCAGCCAAAAATTCGGCACCGACAGTCCCAATAGTGAAACGATGCGGATCACCTGATCGGCCATTCCGCCTTTTTTCACCGCGGCATGCACCCCAAGCGGGATGGCGATGATGATCGCGAGGCCCAACCCCGACACCGCCAGCAGCAAGGTGCGCGGCAGGGCCTGGGCGACCAGCAACCCGACCGAGGTGCCACCCATGAAGCTGCGCCCCATATCGCCGGTCAGCATGCCGCCGATAAAGCCGAGATACTGCGCGCTGAACGGCCGATCCAGGCCCAATCCCTTGCGAATGTTGATCAGATCCTGCGCGTTGATCGACCCAGCCCCCTGCGCCAGCATCACCGCCGGATCGCCGGACAGCCGCACGGCCCAGGCGACCAGCAGGGTGACCACCAGGACAACGAAAGCGGCCTGCGCCAGTCTGCGAACCAGAAAGCCGAGCAGTGTGCTAATCCACCGTCACATTGGTCAGGCGGAAGCGGTTATCCGCTGGCGGCACCAAGCCCTTGACCCGCTTGTTAACCCCGAAAATCGTGTTGAGATTGTACATCGGGATTTCCAGCGCGTGATCGGCAACGTAGTGCGCCACCCCTTGCAACAGCTTCTCGCGTTGGGCGCGGTCGGACGAAAGACGCTGATCCTCAAGCATTTTGTCGAGGGTTGGGTCCTTATCGTACGGGTTCCAACGCTCACCGCTGTGGTACAGCAAATAGGCGGTGTTGTCATAGTCGAACGTCCAGCCGCCCCAGCCGAACTGGAACATCTCGGCGGTCTTGCCGTTGGGGATGATATCGTTGGTCATGATATTCATCTCGTAGCCCTTGACCCCACCTTTCAGACCCACTGCGGTCAAATAGCCGGCCACCGCCTGCGCAACTTCGCGAAATAGCGGGTTGTTGGACTGGAAATCGATCTGGGCCGAGGTGCCGGGCGCAATGCCGGCGGCTTTCAGCAATGCCCGGGCGCCAGCAGGGTCGAATGGCACCGGCTTCTGGTTCGGGTCAAAGCCGAATGACAGGCTCGACTGGTTGCTCACCACCGTCTTGGCATGGCCTTGCAGGATGGTCTTGACGATGGTCTCGCGATCAACCGCCATGATCATGGCTTTGCGGACCCGTTCATCCTTGGTGATGCCGTTGGCGGTGTTGAAGCGCAGCACGGTGACCGACGGGCCGGTGATGCTCTCGACCTTCAGCGTCGCGGTTTTCTCGATTGCTGGCACCAGGCTGACCGGCACGTTGGTGGCGATATCGATCCGGCCGGCCTGCAATTCGGCAACCTGGGTGTCAGGCTCAACAATGAAGCGATAGATCAGCTTGTCGAGCTTGCTGGCGCCGTCCCAGTGTTGCGCATAAGGTTCGAGGGTGAGGCTGACTTTCGGCTGGTAGTCCACCACCTTGAAGGGGCCGGTACCGATTGGTTTGATCTTGAAGGCGTCCTTGCCGATTTCGGCGATATATTTTGGCGGTACGATCATCGCGCCATAGCCGGCGAACTTGGTCAGGATCACCGGGTCGGGGCGTTTCATCACGATATCGACGGTGAACGGATCGACGATCTCCACCGACCCAATCGCATTGTAGTTGGATTGCTGCGGTCCCTTGGCGCCGTCTGGGCCAAGCAGCCGGTCAAAGGTGAATTTCACTGCGGTGGCGTCGAACGCCTCGCCATTCTGAAAGGTCACGCCCTGGCGCAGCTTGAAGCGCATCCGCGCCCCGCCATCGAGGAATTCCCACGAAATTGCCAACGCCGGCTTGATCGCCATGTCGGCGCCGCGCTGCACCAGGCCGTCGAAGACGTTGCTGCCGATCTGGCCCCAGGAAATCAGGAAGGTGTCGATCGGGTCATAGCTCGCCGGGTCCTGCGCCTGGGCAAGCGTTAAGGTACCGGCAGCCTGAACCGGGGCGGCAAAGCCCAAAGCCAGGGCAACAAACAGCGAGCGCATACGCATTATAATCCGCCTCCAATCTACAGGGGTGGCTTAGCCTGGGCCAGGACGGGGGATGGCGTCAAGCGTGGTTCACCGATCAGGATGAACAGCCCGGCGCCGACGATCAGGGCCGCGCCGATCAGGACCCGAGGGTCGGGGATTTCGTGGAAGACCACAAAGCCGAGCGTTGTCGCCCAGACGATCGACAAATAGTTGAACGGCGCGACAATGGATGCCTGGGCCAGTTGCAGGCCGCGATTGACGCATAAATAGCCAATGGTGGCGACGATCCCGATGACCGTGAACATCGCGGCATCGAATGTATCGGGCATTGCCCAGCCGAGTGGGATGGCGGTCGGGATCAGCAGGGTGACAACCTGGCTCGCCACCAGCACGGCATTGGGTGTGTCACGCAGCCGACGGGTCGCAACCAGGGAGGCCGCATAAAGAAAACTGCCGGCAACCGCGATCAGCGCCGGGAGTGTCATCACTGTCTGGTCCGGTCGTAACGCCACCACAACGCCGGCAAACCCGATCAGCACCGCGCCCCAGCGCCGCCAGCCGACATGTTCACCGAGAAACACTGCCGACATTGCGGTGATGTAAATCGGCCCGGCGAGATAAATCACGGAAATCTCGGCGAGGCCGAGCCAGGCCAGCGCCCAGTAATACATCCCCACCTCGACCGCCGAGGTGACGCAGCGCAGCACATGCAGGCCGCGCTGATCGCTCAGCCACATGCGGCTGATATCGACCGAGCGGATCAACGGCGCGAGCAGGACCAGCACGATCAGGCTGCGCAGGAACAAGGTTTGCCCGGCGGGGTAGGTGGTGGCGAGATATTTCGCGCTTGCATTGCTGCCAGCGAAGACCAGGCCGCCGAGCACGGTGAAGCCAATGCCGGCCAGGGCGCTTGAGATTGCGGTTTTCATTGCGACCAGCTTGGACGCGACGCACAGATGCGGCAAGCTAGGCTGGAGGGGATGAGGGTCTGCTTGATATGAACCACGCATACTCTTCTATTCACGATCATTGATCGTGAAAATAAAGCTACCTTGAGATTAGACGTGGAATGGGCTTCAATCATCCATCAAATCAGGAGGCTGCCCATGTCAATCCACCCCGAGACCCTCGCGCTTCATGCCGGCTGGCGTCGCGACGAAGCCACAACGGCGGTTGCCGTGCCGATTTATCAAACCACCGCGTTCCAGTTCAACGACACCGATCACGCCGCCGGCCTGTTCGGGTTGGCACAGCTTGGGAACATCTACAGCCGCATCATGAACCCGACGACCGATGTGCTGGAAAAGCGCATGGCCGCGTTGGAAGGTGGCGTGGCCGCCCTCGCGCTGGCATCGGGGCAATCGGCAAGCCTGTTTGCGGTGCTGAACCTTGCCCGCGCCGGCGATAACATCGTCTCGTCCACCGATCTTTACGGCGGCACCTGGAATTTGTTTGCCAACCAGTTGAAGGACATGGGCATCGAGGCCCGCTTCGTCGATCCAGCCGATCCGGAGGCCTTTGCTCGCGCCACCGATGACCGCACCCGGGCCTATTACGCCGAAACCCTGCCCAACCCGAAATTGCGGGTGTTCCCGATCGCCGAAATTGCCGCCATCGGCCGCCGCTTCGGCATCCCGTTGATTATGGACAACACCGCCGCCCCGTTGCTGGTGCGCCCGTTTGACCATGGCGCCGCAGTGGTGATGTATTCGGCGACCAAATATCTCGGGGGCCACGGCACCTCGATCGGCGGCATCGTCATCGATGGCGGCAATTTCGACTGGGAGGCCAATCCCGCCCGCCAGCCGGCGCTGAACACGCCCGACCCGTCCTATCACGGGGCGGTGTGGACCCAGGCAGTGAAGCCGCTGGGGCCGATTGCCTATATCCTGAAAATGCGAGTGACCTTGCTGCGCGACATCGGCGCCTGCATCAGCCCGTTCAATGCCTGGTTGATCCTACAGGGGATTGAAACGTTGGCGCTGCGGATGCGCGCCCATTGCGACAATGCGCTGGCGGTGACGAAGTTCCTGACCGCCCGCGCCGATGTCACCAAGGTGATCCATCCATCGACCCAGACCGGCGCGAATGCGGCCCTGGTGACCAAGTATCTGCCCCGCGGGCAGGGCGGGTTGCTGGGCTTTGAGCTTGCAGGCGGGGTCGAAGCCGGCAAGGCCTTCATCAACAACCTCAAGCTGCTGTATCATGTCGCCAATATCGGCGATGCCCGCAGCCTGGCGATCCATCCCGCCAGCACGACGCATTCGCAGTTGAGCGCGGACGAACAGGCAGCCACCGGGGTTTCGCCGGGTTACATCCGGCTGTCGATCGGGATCGAACATATCGACGACATTCTGGCCGATATCGGCCAAGCGCTCGACGCCGCTCGGGGCTAAACATCCAACCGGCACGCAGCGCGGCGACTACACCGCGCTGCGCTGCTCGATACGGGTCAGTAATTCGACCATTGTGAATGGCTTGCGGATGACCTCGTCAGGGTTAATCGTGTCACCTGGTTCAAAGCTGGCATGCCCGGTCATCAACAGGGCAGGTTGGGCTGGGCGCATATGGCGTGCGGTAGCAATCAGGGCGAGGCCGGTCATGCCCGGCATCACATAGTCGGTCAGCAGCAGGTCAAACCCAGGACCCCCGGCTTGGGCGTCGCGGGTAAGCACCTCGATCGCCTTGACGGCGTTCGTGGCGGCAACCACCTGATGGCCGCGCTCGGTCAGGATTTCGCCGATGACGTCGCCAACCAGTTGATCGTCGTCGACCAGCAGAACACGCAACTTTTGGCTTGGCTTGGCTGCGAGCGTGACTGACATAGGCAGGTCATTGTAAAGCGCCTGGCCCGCCCGTGGCAGCAGCAGGAGCACCACCGTGCCCTCGCCGGGGATGCTTTCAATCCGGACGTCGCCACCGGACTGCACCGCCAGGCTTTGAACCTGCGACAGGCCCAGCCCACTGCCGCGATCGGGCGACTTGGTGGAGAAAAACGGCTCGAACACCTGCGCCAACAGGTCGGGGGCGATGCCTGACCCGGTATCGGCGATGCGAACGGCAACATAATTCCCCGGTGCGGTAGCGGGACCGAGGGCCATATCCTCGGGGAGGCGGACCGCCGCAGTGCCGATGGTCAGCACGCCATGCGGCTCGCCATCGGTGTCCATCGCATCCCGTGCGTTGATGGCGAGATTGACCAGCGCCACTTCGAGCTGTCCGGGATCGACCATCACCGGGCCCATGCCGGGGCTGTCTGTGGCCGCGAGGGTAAGGTCGATGCGAATGCCGCGCCCCAGCGTGCCGACCAACAAATCGTTGAGTTGGGTGATCGTGGCGTTCAGATCAACCGGTCGGGGCAACATGCGTTGCGCGCGCGAAAAGATCAGCAATTGCGCGGTCAGGCGGCGTCCGCGATCGGCGGCCAGCAATGCGCCATCGATCAGGCTGTTGATGTGGTGGCTGTCACCGCTTGTCGTCCCGAGGGCTGCGCGCCGGCGCAGCAGATCGAGCGAACCGATCACCGCAGTCAATAAATTATTGAAATGATGGGCGATGCCGCCAGCCAACTGGCCGACGATCTGGAGCTTTTGGGCTTGGCGCAATTCCGCCTCGATCTTGCTGCGCTCGGCCATCTGTTGCTCCATCCGATGGCGACTTTGGTCAATATCATGGGTGCGTTCATGCACCTTGTTTTCCAGAGTGAGGTTCAGTTCACGCAAACTGCGGCGGTCCCCGCCAAGTGTCTCGGCCATGCGGTTGAACGCGGCGGCCAGGACGTGAAATGCGGCCACGGCTGGGATCTTCGCCCGTGCGCCGAGGTCGCCAGCCGACCAGGATCGGGCCGCAGCGAGCAGGCTGGCCACTGGCCGGACGAACAGGAGATAGCCGCCGATCAAGCCCAGCAGCAGTGACACCCCGAGGGCGGCGGCGATCTGGACTGTTCTGACGTCTGCCCAGCCGTCCGCTCCGGTGCCGAGCGTCGTATAGGTAACAAAAAATCTGTTGGGGTTGGGTGAATTGCCGGCGGCCTCGGTGGTCGGAATATAGGCGATCAGTTGGGGTCGGGCATCATAGCCCGGCAGATTTACCGTGCCACGTCGGCTGGCCCGGACATAGGGCAGGATTGCCGTTGACACTGGCTTGCCGACATAAACCGCCCCAGGGGTTACCGGGAAACGCACCAGGGTCGTGCCGTCCGCATCAGCAATGCCGACACTGGCGCCGGGTGCGATGTCGCGATGGGCGAGGTGGTGATGCAACCAGTCAAGATTGAGGGTCAGCATCACAACGCCGCGCCGGGTGCTGTCGCGGAGCGGAAAGGGCAGGGCGATCGGCAAGACCGCGCCGCGCCCTGCGTTTGCCGGGATATAACCGCCGAGCGCGAAGGCGTTGGTTTGCAGGCTCTGCTGCATCAGTCCGCTATTGCGCAGGCGCCCAACATCGGTCGGCTGCGCAAGGGTGGTGCAGATCGTGTCGCCATTATCGGCAAAAATGGTCATCGAGTCGTAGCCGGGTGAGACAGTGAGGATTGCCTTCAGAAAGCTGGCACATCCAGGCTGCTGATCTTGGAGGTTGATTGCCTGAAAACCGAAGAATTGGGCGATCACGGTGGCAAGTTGCCGCCCGCCGCCTACAATGTTGTCGATATCGGAAACATACCGCTCGGCCTGACGCAGTGCGTCGTCGCGAAACGCCCCATTTCGCCGGGCCTCTATGTCACCTGGGGTTGTTACCAGCACAACGATCATCGGAGCCGCAATGGTGATGACCATCAGCATAAACCTGGCGAGCAGGCGCACCCGGCTCGGGCTGGCCTGGGTGCCTGCTCCGGCATCGTTGTATTCCGATATGATAGCCCGCCCCCCTTATTGTTCCTGCGGCCCGATGGCAGTGGCGCAATAAAGGCGATGTTGCGGTCCGGGGAACAGTCACGTTCGCGCGAGGCGACAATTCTTGACCGAAAGCCAAACAGGGGAGGTTTGGTGCGAGAGGGGGGATTCGAACCCCCATGACCGAGATCGGTCGATTTTGAGTCGACTGCGTCTACCGTTCCGCCACTCTCGCATCCATCGACATCATACTAGGTTTGCTTAGGTTTGCCAGACCCAACATGGGTTTGCATCGTTGAACAAGTTTCGCTATATGAGCCGCCCGGCGTGTCGCTTCGGCGTCACCTGGCGGATGGCCTGATCCCAGGTAGCTCAGTGGTAGAGCAAGCGGCTGTTAACCGCTCGGTCGTAGGTTCGAGTCCTACCCTGGGAGCCATCACCGCATTCATCAGGTCCCGCAGAATGTTTGATAGCCGTCATGCCCATCCGGTGACGGTTGCGCATAGCGGGGTTGCGTTGGTTCATCATAGGGACGCGACAGCACCGCCAGCAGGGCGTCGAAAGGCGCAAGATCGCCGCGCTCGGCCGCCGCGGTCAGCGCCTCCTCGACCAAGTGGTTGCGCGGAATCACGGCGGGGTTTGCCGCCATCATTGCGCTGTGGCGCATCGCATCCGGCATCGGTTCGGCGCTGAGCCTGGCATGCCAGCGGCTCAGCCAATCCGCGAGCGCAGGCGTGTCGCTCAGGATGTTTCGCAATGATGCTTCGTGGCCCGTGGCTGCGTCGGCCAAGCTGCGGAAGGTCAGGGTGAAATCCGCATGGCCGTCGGCCATCAGCGTGAGCAAATCCTGCACCAGGTCCTGGTCGCCAGCCTGCGGCGGGCCAATGCCAAGTTTGCGGGCAAATCCGGCAATCCAGGTATCGCTAAAGCGCTCTCCAAAGCCCGCCAGCACGGCTTGGGCGATCTCGATCGCCTGGGTTTCATCCTCGGCGAGCAAAGGAAGCAGGGCTTCGGCGAGGCGGGTCAGGTTCCATTGTGCAATGGAGGGTTGGTTGCCAAACCGGTAGCGCCCGCCACGATCAATGCTGCTGAAGACGGTATTGGGGTCGTAGGTGTCGATGAAGGCACAGGGGCCGTAATCGATCGTCTCCCCGGCGATGGAGCAGTTATCGGTGTTCATCACGCCGTGGATAAAGCCGACCGTCATCCAGCTGGCGACCAGATCGGCTTGGCGGACGACAATAGCCGCCAGCAAGCCGCGGGCATCGGCGGCGTGCGGGTAGTGGCGTGTGATTGCGTAATCCACCAGGGTGCGGAGCGCATCGATATCGCTGCGGGCGGCGAAATACTGGAAGGTGCCGACGCGCAGATGGCTGCTGGCGATGCGGGTCAATACCGCACCCGGCAGACGTGCGTCACGTATCACGGTTTCCCCGGTCGCCACGGCCGCCAGTGCGCGGGTGGTTGGTATGCCGAGCGCATGCATCGCTTCGCTGATCAGGTATTCCCGCAGCACTGGGCCCAACGCCGCACGGCCATCGCCGCCCCGCGACCACGGCGTCCGCCCGCTGCCCTTCAGTTGGAGATCGACAGACCGGCCGTCGCGCCCGAGAAACTCACCGAGCAACACTGCGCGGCCATCGCCGAGTTGCGGGTTGAAATGGCCGAACTGATGCCCCGCATAGGCTTGCGCAATCGGTTCCGCGCCAACTGGAAGAAGGTTCCCGGCCAGAATCTGCACGCCCTCAGGACTGACGAGTTTTGCCAGGTCGAGCCCGAGTTCATCCGCCAATGCCAAATTCAGTCGCAACAGACGGGGTGCTTTGACCGGTGTCGGGGCGGTTCGCGCAAAAAGCCGGTCGGGCAAATGGGCGTATGTGTTACGAAACGGGATAGTGAGGGTCATAGGCCAGATATCGTCACCATTACGCAATCGCGCAAGTCACCTCGATCGGATCACGCTCTAGGTGTGCAGCATCTCGGTCAACGGCACATCACCCATCGCCCAGCCCCAGCGGGTACGGTCGCGGGTCTTCACGCGGAACAATGGGCCAAGCCGCAATACCGATGCCGGCACTGCATTGGTGAAACCGGCGGCCAGAATCCCGCGGCGGGATGCTGTGTTGTCGGCCCGGCAATATATTCCAACCAACTTGGCGCCGTTGGCAAAGCACCGCTTAATCGCGACCGCGAGCAACTGGCGATAGAGACCATGGTTTCGCGCGGCCGGCATGGTCTCGAAATCGAACAGATAGCCAATGCCGGCGGCGACCTGGAGATGCAGGTCGGTTTCCCAATCCAGCCGCAGGGTGTGGTCGGCAAGGGCGATCCACCCCCAAGCCAGCAATGCACCGTCATCGGCATTGGCATGCACAATGAGTTGCCCGGCATCAAGGCGCGCCTTAATGATATCCAGCGTCAGGCCGCTTTGCCGTGCGATACCGTGCGCCACTGCATCGCTGATTGGACCTGCACCTGAAATGTTGATCTGGGGCGCGTCGGCCGGTGGCTTGTTCGGCTGGATTAGGCCGGTATGCACGAATGCCAGGACATCGCGCCGAACGAGATGTCGCCGCGCGGCCCAATAGGTCCGCCGCAACGACATCCATCGCGAATCGCGCTCATTCGCAATTTTTAGCGACGATACCCTGCCATTCCTGATGAACGATGCATCCATATATTTTGATAACATTTGCTGTAACGCCGACCTAGTGTCGAATTGTTACCCCCGGTTCAAAAGCAGAAAAGCCGCGATCAATACCCCGTGAGGGCGGCATAGCGATCGCGATGAAACGCCGCATCGCCGAACATTGCCTGGGCCACCCGGGCGCGCTTCATGAAAAAGCCGATTTCGTGTTCATCGGTCATGCCGATGCCGCCATGCATCTGCACCCCCTCATTGCCGGTGAGGTAGGCGGTGTCGGACGCCTTGGCCTTGGCGAGGCTCGCCAACAGGCTGGCGTCGTTGGCGTTTTCGTCAAGCGCTGCGAGCGCGGCCGTCACCGCCGAGCGCGTCACTTCGACCTCGCAGAACATCTGCGCGGCACGGTGCTTCAACGCCTGGAACGATCCGATGGCAACGCCGAATTGCTTGCGATCTTTCAGATATTGCACGGTGCGTTCGAAAGCTTCGGACGAACTGCCGAGCATTTCGGCGGCAAGTCCGGCACGGGCGCGGTCAAGCACGGCTTCGAGCGGATCGGCACCGCCATCAATGCGGCCAAGCACTGCGTCGGCGCCAACTCTGACCCCGGCGAGCGTCACCCGCGCGGCGTTGCGGCTATCGATCATGGCGCTGCGGGTAATCGCAACGCCTGCCGCGTCGGCGGGCACCATGAACAAGGTGATGCCGTTGCGATCATTCTGGCCGCCGGAGGTCCGCGCAACCACGATCAGCTGGTTGGCAACATGCCCGTCGATCACAAAGCGCTTGGCGCCGTCGAGCACAAAGCCATCGCCGTCGCGCTTGGCCGTGGTGGCGATCCGGTTCGGGTTGTGATGCGCGCCTTCTTCCAGGGCGAGGGCGAAAATGCTGTCACCGCTGACCAGCCCGGGGAAGTATTTCTGCTTCTGGGCTTCGTTGCCAGCGAGATCGATGGCGGATGCGGCAATCAGCGCGGTCGACAGCAAGGGAGTCGCAGCCAGGGTCCGCCCGGCAGCTTCCAGCACCTGGCCCAGGCCGACCATGCCGAATTCCGAGCCGCCATGGGCTTCGGGGACCAGGAACCCGGTCCAGCCCAAATCGGCCATTTCGCGCCACAGCGGGCGGGAGAAGCCGTCAGCGTCACGGCTGTCACGCAGCTTGCGCAGCATCAGCACCGGCGATTTGTCGGCGAAGAATTCAAGCGCGCTGTCACGCACCAGTTGCGCTTCGGAATTAAGCACGAGGGCCATGGTGGGGTTTCCTAATCCGGCAGGCCAAGCACGCGCTTGGCAATGATGTTGAGCTGCACTTCAGACGTGCCGCCTTCGATGGTGTTGGCCTTGGAGCGCAGCCATTCGCGGGTGTTGCGCAAATGGTTGGGATCGTATTCGTCACCCTCCCAGCCGAGCATCTGGTCGCCGCCGGCGGCCAGCACGGCCTCGTAGCGAGTCTTGTTCAGCTCGGTGGCGTAATACTTGAACATCGCCGACATCGGACCGGGCGGCTGGCCGGCTTCGGACGCTTCGGCGGCACGGCGGCGGGTGAGTTGGAAGGCGTGGGTGTTCATCAACTGCACGCTGATCTGATTGCGCAACGCCGGGTCGGCGATCTTGCCATCGACTTCGCCGACCGCGTCCTTGGCAATGACATAGACCGGCTTGTCGGCGGTCGGCGCGCCGGGGGCGCCGATGCCGCCAATGCCCTTGCGTTCGTGTTCGAGCAAGCGCTTGGCGATGGTCCAGCCCTTGTTGTTTTCGCCCACCAGATTTCCGGCCGGCACCCGCACATTTTCCAGGAAGGTTTCGCAGAATACTGAATAGCCCGAGATCAGGGTGATCGGCCGGGCGCGCACCCCCTCCCACGCCATGTCGATCAACAGAAAGCTGATGCCTTCATGCTTTTTCGCCGCCGGATCGGTGCGCACCAAACAAAAAATCTTGTCGGACAGATGCGCGTTGCTGGTCCAGATTTTGTGGCCGTTGACCAGATAATGGTCGCCCTGCAGCACCGCCCGGGTTTGCAGCCCGGCGAGATCGGACCCGGCACCCGGCTCCGAGTAACCTTGGCACCAGCGGATTTCGCCCTTGATGATGGCGGGGAGATGTTCCACCCGCTGCGCCTCGGTGCCGTATTCGAGCAGCACCGGGCCGAGCATGGAAATTCCCATCCCGCTGAGCGGGGACCGGCAGCCAATGGCGCGCATTTCTTCCTCGAGGACCATAGCCTCGTCCTTGCCGAGGCCGCCGCCGCCATATTCGGCCGGCCAGGTCGGGGTGGTCCAGCCTTTGGCGGACATCCGATCGAGCCAGAGTTTGGTTTCGGGGTTCTTGTACTCGGCACGCAGGCCGCCAGAACTGCCCTCATCCGTTGGCATTGGAGTACGCATGCTGGCGGGACAATTCGCCTCCAGCCAAACGCGGGTTTCCGCGCGGAAAATGTCTAGTGCCGCCATTTTAGCCTCCCACTCTTCCTGTCCAGCGAACCACTGTCGGGGAGCGAAGGCAAGGGGCGTGGACATTATCTTTGGCTTGTAAAATATCGATGGCACGCCATGATCGCACTCCGCGCAGGTTCGCTATGGAGAGAAAAATGGCCCGTCGTCTGATCGATATTTCCAGCCCCTTGCAGGCCGGCATCGCCAGCGATCCGCCGCATATGCTTCCCGAGATCGAGTATGTCGATCATCATCAGTCGGCCCCGGCAATGGCGGCGTTTTTCGACGTGCCGATCTCGGCCCTGCCGGACGGCGAATACGCGGCGGTCGAGCGGGTGCGGATCAGCACCCATAACGGCACCCATCTCGATGCACCGTATCACTATTTCAGCACGATGAACCACGCGCTGAAGCCGGGGGGAGAGCCGTCATGGCGGATTGACGAGGTGCCCCTCGACTGGTGCTATCAGCCTGGGGTGAAGCTCGATTTCAGGCATTTGCCGGATGGCTATGTGGCAACGCCGGGCGATGTGCAGGGGGAACTGAAACGGATCGGCCACACGCTGGCGCCGCTCGAAATCGTCGTGGTCAATACCGCCGCCGGCGCGAAATACGGCGCGCCCGACTATGTCGATAGTGGCTGCGGGATGGGTAAGGCCGCGACGATGTGGATGCTCGAACAGGGCGTGCGTCTGGTCGGCACTGACGCGTGGAGCTGGGATGCGCCGTTCAGCCACACCAAAAAGCGGGTGGCCGAAACCGGCAATGTCGGGCTGATCTGGGAAGGCCACCGGGCGGGGCGGGAGATCGGCTATTCCCATCTCGAAAAACTCGGCAATCTCGCGGCCTTGCCGGCGGACGGGTTCGAGGTGATTTGCTTCCCGGTCAAAATCCATCGCGGCAGTGCGGGCTGGACGCGGGCGGTGGCGGTGTTGAAGGGATAAGGCGATGGGCGCATCGCTTGCCGGCAGTTTTCGGGCGATGGCGTATAACAATGCCTGGGCCAACCATCGGTTGGTTGCGGCATGTGCAGGGTTGTCCGATGCCGAGTTTACTGCGCCCCGCATCGGGTTTTTCCCCTCGATTGCGGCGACCTTGAACCATATCCTGACCGTCGATTGGTTTTATGTGGATGCCTTGGAGGGCGGCACATTGGGCCGGGCGGCGTTTGCTGACCGGCTTCCGTGCCCGACTGTTGCGGGATGGCGCGCGGCCCAGGCCGCGAGCGACGCGCGGCTGGTCGCGGTGTGCGACCAGTTGGTCGATGTCGATTTCGATGGCGTCGTTGCAGTCCATCGCGGCACCAGGATCCAAACCGAGCGCCGCGACCGTTTATTGCTGCATGTGTTTCAGCACCAGATCCATCATCGCGGCCAGGCCCATGCGATGCTGTCGGCGACCGCGGTCAAACCGCCGCAGCTTGACGAGTTTTATGCGATTGCCGAGGCGCCGTTGCGCGCGGCTGAATTTGCCGCGCTAAACTGGTCCGAGGATAAAATCTGGCGGTCGTAACTGCGGCTGATTGCGGAACAAATCAGTTCTGGACCAAAAACCGCCGGACATGCCCCAGGAAAACCTCCAACTGGTCGTGTTGCACCCAATGCCCGGCGCCCTCCACACTCACCACCTGGGCAGTGTTGAAATGGGCCAGCCGGCCATCGCCTTCCGGGTTTGATGCCCAGCTCTCGCGGCCATAGATCAGCATGGTCGGGCAAGTGATCCGTTCCCATAGTTTCTCGATTTCGTCGTAGCCCATGTCGTACGGTGCCCAGCTGCGCACGTAATTGTCGAATTTCCAGCTGTAGCTGCCGTCCTCGTTCTGGTTCACCCCGTGCTGGGTCAGATGCCGCGCGCGCTCCGGGGTCAAATGGCTATTCTGTTCCTGCATGCGGCCCAAAGCTTCCTCGATCGAGGCATAGCGCCGCGGCAGGCGGCCGGCCAGCGCGCGTTGTTCATCAACCCAGGTTCGCATCCGGTCCACCAGGGTCAGATGCGCGCGCTTGGCAACCGATCGCGGTGACGGGCCGAGCCCTTCAATCGCCACCAACTGCTGCACCGTCTCGGGATAAAGCCCTGTGTAGCGCAGCGCGATATTGCCACCGAGCGAATGTGCGACGATCGATACCGGGGCGAGGTGCTGCTGGTGGATCAACTGGTGCAGATCGTAGATATAGCTATCCATGCGGTAATTGCCGTCGGCCGACCATTGGCTGTCACCATGGCCGCGCAGATCGGGGGCGATGATGTGCCAATCCTTCCGCAAATCCTCGGCCACCCAGTCCCAATTGCGGCAATGATCACGCCCGCCATGCAGCAGCAGCAGCGGCGGCGCGTCAGGATTGCCCCAATCGACATAATGCAGCCGCAGTCTTTGGGAGAAATAGACGCGTGAGGTTGGGCCGGTGGTGGTCAGGGACATAATGCGCCTAGCTGGATGGTCGGGAAGACATTTGCCATCGTCATTCGCACATGGGTAGAGTTGGCAGCAAGCCGCCACGCTGGAGGCAAGCTCAAACACAAAACGGAGGAACGCTGTGACAAAACTCACTTTCCCCGTCGAGGCGTCGCACATCATGATGTTCGCGCGCTCGATCGGTGACACCAACCCGGTCTATTACGACGCCGACGCCGCGAAGAAGACCGAGGCCGGCGGCATCATCGCGCCGCCAAGCTTCGCCCAGTCGGTTGCCCAGTTCAATCCGGATTATTTCCTGCGCCCGAAACCCGACCAACCCTGGTTCGGCTCGGGCAAGACCGCGACTGGCCTCACCGAAAAATCCACCTCGTCGGGCGGCCTGCATGCCGAACAGCATTTCGAATTTCATCGCCATATCAAGCCGGGTGACGTGCTGACGGTTGAATCGATGCCCGGCAAAGCCTGGGAAAAAGAAAGCAAGCGCGCGGGCATTCTGAAATTCCGTGAGAGCATCACTGAATATCGCGATCAGAACGGCGAATTGGTGATCACCGCACGGTCAGTTGGCGTGACCACCGAACGTCCCGTGTCGCAGAGTTAAGGAAGAAATATCATGGCACTCAAGGCGAGCGCGCTTAAGGTTGGTGACAGCCACAGCGAACAAATTTGCGAAAACCTCTCCCGCACCCAGATCGTGCAATATGCCGGATCGTCGGGCGACTATAATCCGTTGCACTCCGATGAGGTTTATACCACCCAGATCGCCGGCTACCCGAGCGTTTTCGCGCACGGCATGTTGACTATGGGGATGACCGGCAAGGCCGTCACCAACTATGTCGGCGACGGCACCCTGACCAAATTCGGCGTGCGCTTCACCAACCAGGTTTGGCCGGGTGACACCCTGACCGCGATCGCCAAGGTCGCCGAACTGCGTAACGAAAATGGACAAAACTATGTCGATCTGGTGCTGTCCACTGTCAATCAGGACGGCAAGGAAGTCATGACCGGCAACGCCACCGCCCGCGTCGACGCCTGATGACGACACCCAAAGCGCGCGCGGCGGCGTTTTGCGCGCGCTTTGGGCTGCGGCTGCCGATTGTGATGGCGCCGATGGCCGGTGCTTGCCCAGCATCGCTCGCCGTCGCTGTCGCCAATGCCGGCGGCATGGGTGCTTGCGGCACGTTGACGATGCAGCCCGCCGCCATCGCCGTCTGGACCGCTGAATTCCGCGCTGGCAGCAATGGCGCGTTTCAGCTCAACACCTGGATCCCCGATCCCACCCCGGTCCGCGATGGCGCGCATGAAGCCCGGTTGCGCGAATTTCTCGGCCAGTTTGGCCCCGAAGTGCCCGCATCCGCAGGCGATGCCGCCCTGATTGATTTTGACGCCCAATGCGCCGCCATGCTGGCCGCGCGCCCAGGGGTGATTTCCTCGATCATGGGCCTCTATCCTGCGGGCTTCGTAACCGCGATGCACGCCCAAGGCATCGCCTGGTTCGCCACCGTCACCACCGTTGCCGAAGCCATTGCCGCCGAGGCCGCCGGCGCCGATGTTGTCGTCGCGCAAGGTGGTGAAGCCGGCGGCCATCGCGGGGCATTTGTCGCGGGTGACGCCGAACGTGCGGCTGTCGGGCTGTTCGCTTTGCTGCCGGCGGTGGCCGATGCGGTTAAGATCCCGGTAATCGCGACCGGCGGGGTCGCCGATGCGCGCGGCATCGCGGCAGCCCTGATGCTCGGCGCCAGCGCGGTGCAAATCGGCACCGGATTGCTGCGCACGCCGGAGGCCAAGCTCGCGCCGGCCTGGGCGGCAGCCTTGGCCACCACCCGCCCCGAGGACACCATGATTACCCGCGCCTTCAGTGGCCGGGCCGGACGCGGCATTGCCACCGCCTACACACGCGCCGCGGCGGTCGGCCCGGCCCCGGCGCCGTACCCGGTGCAACGCGGACTGACGACAGCGATGCGCGAGGCGGCGGCCCAGGCCGGCGATGTGCAACACATGCAGGCCTGGGCCGGACAATCCGCCGCGATGGCGCGCGCCGAACCCGCTGGCGATCTGCTGCGCGATTTATGGGCCAAGGCCTCTGCTCTTTTGGGAGACTGACATGACCGCTCTGCTGCCGATTGACCCTGGTGCCCATCGCGCCATCCTCGCCGCCGTCGATACGCTGCGCGCCGATAACGAGGCTATCCTCGCCCGGCTGGTGCGGCATAAATCGCTGCTTGGCCATGAACAATCCTGCCTTGCCGATATGGAAATTCTTTATCGCGAGCTTGGCCTCGACACGCGCCGGATCGTCATCGATCCGGCGGCGCTGCACGACCATCCCGGCTGGTCTCCGCCGCTGATCCCCTATGCCGGGCGCGATCCGGTGGTGGGTCTGCACCGCCCGCGTGAGGCCAAGGGCCGCAGCCTGATGCTGCAAGGCCATATCGATGTGGTGCCGGAAGGGGCGGCCGACCTGTGGACCACGCCGCCGTTCGAACCCGATATTCGCGGTGGCCGGATGTATGGCCGGGGGGCGGCTGACATGAAGGCCGGCGTGGTGTCGGTGATGACCGCTTTGCGGGCGCTGCGGATTGCCGGGCTGCAACCGGCGGCCGAGCTTACCCTCGCTGCCGTCATCGAAGAAGAATGCACCGGCAATGGCGCGCTTGCGGTGATGCAAGCCCTGCCAGCGCCGTCTGCCTGCCTGATCCCCGAACCCGGCCCGGCATTGCTGGTCGCCGAGGTGGGCGTGGTGTGGGCCTGGATCACGGTCACCGGCCGACCCGCCCATGTCAGCGAAATGCAGGAAGGGGTGAACGCGATCGAAGCCGCCGGGATCGTGGCTGCCGCCTTCAAGCCCTATGAAGCCGAAATGAACCGCGCCGAACGCCGGCATTTCGCCTTTGCCGGGCATAATCATCCGATCAACATCAATCTCGGCACCATCGAGGGTGGCGAGTGGAACTCCTCGGTCCCCACCCGCGCCCGTATTGGTATGCGGGTTGGCGTGATGCCGGGCTATTCGAGCAAGCTGGTCGCCGCCGATATCCGCCGGCTGGTGAACGAGGTTGCCGCCGATCCGCGCTTGCGGGGAACCACCGTTAAGCTCGAATTTAAAGGCTTCATGGCCGATGGCTGCGTCTTTCCGGCCGATCAGCACATCAGCCGCGCCATCGACCATATCCATACCGAACTGTCGGGCACCGCGCTGCGGCCCTATGCCGGGACCGGCCTGACCGATGCCCGGCATTACGTGCTTTACCAGGGTACCGAAGCCACCTGTTACGGACCGTCGGGCGACAACATCCATGCGATCGATGAAAGTGTTGATCTGCAATCGCTCCACGATGTCACCAAAACCATTGCGCTGCTGATCGCCGGCTGGTGTGGCACGGAGCGGATTTGACAGCCGTGCGCGGCTGGTAAAAACTGCGTCCAGGCATGAGTGAAGTCATCAAGCTCCAGCGTCAAGCCGATGATACGATGTGGGCTGTCATGGCCACCATCGGACGCATCAACCGTGTGGCGGAGATCTACCCGACCCGAGTGGCGGCGTTGGCAGACCGCAGTTGGCGTGAACAACAGGTCCGCAGCTACGCCAGCTTCCTGTCCAGTTGCGAACAGCCCGCGCCGCGTTACAGCGTTGCACCGATGCGCCGGGCCGAATTGCCGCGGGGCTGGAAGCCGCTGCCGGCATTGGGGTTTTTGCGGGGACAGTTCGTCTGACGCATACCAAGCGCCCGAATGGCTGACTCTTCCAGCCACTCGGGCGCTTGGTATTGTGCACCGGGTTGGCCGGCGGCGGTGCGCCAAGCACAGACTTATACCAAGCGCCGTTGACCCATCCTTCATGGGCCAACGGCGCTCGGGATAAGGATTGACGGCGGGACGGTCTGGGTTAGGCTGAAGGCCCCACTGAGGATGTCAGCCATGGACGCTGTCCCCACCCAAACCCGCCTCACCGGCGCGGAAATCATCCAATACCGCCGCGACGGCTATGTTGTGGTGCGCAACCTGCTTGGCCCGGCCAGTATCGCCGCCTGCAAGTGCGCGCTGACCGATCTTGCCACCGGTGCGCGGCCGTTGGGGCAAACCAGCCTGATGTATGAAACCGGGGTCGATGCGGCCCGCCTGGCCCCAGCGGAGCGCGAATTTGCCATTCGCAAATATATGGATTTCTGTGCCGATGCGCCAAGTTTGCAGGCCGCCGCGTTCAGCGCCCGACTGCATGATGTGCTTGACCAGTTGCTGGGCGAGGGGCGGGTGCTGTTCCAGGAGATGGCGCTGGTCAAACCGCCGCGCATTGGCAGCGCGAAACCCTGGCATCAGGACGCCGCCTATTTTCGCATCAAAGACCCTGGCTTAGTGGTCGGCGTGTGGATTTCGCTCGATGAGGCACTGCGCGCCAATGGCTGCATGGAGGTCATCCCCGGCAGCCACCTCAATGGCGGGGTGGCGCATGTCCATGAGAACGACTTCAATCTGTGCCAGATTACCCCCGACAAGATCGATCTGGCAAAACGCCTGCCGATTGAAATGCAGCCGGGCGACGCGCTGATTTTCCACGGCATGATCCAGCATTACACCGCGCCGAATAATTCCAACCTGCGGCGCCGCGCGATCCAGTTCCATTACCACCAGCTTGGTGCGGTGTGGGGCACGGTGGAGGATCACCAGAAATTCTTCCATGACGCGCACGGCAATTATGCTGGCTGCACGGTGGCGCATGCCGATTTGCCGGGCGGCAATTACGCCTATCGTGAAGGGCTGCCGCGCGAGATTGTGACGACCGACACCAGCGCCTAACGTTGTATGTCCACTGGCGACACCGGGCGAAACTCGGTGTCGTCGGCGCTGCCGTCCTCGTGCACCAGCATCGCCATCGCCCCCGCGACACCGAGCGTGGTCATGCCGGTATGCCAAACCCCGACATGGTAGCTGAAGCCGACATCGCCTGGCACCAGAAACGCGCGCGCCGCGTCCAGGTCAGGGCCGTCATCCCCGCCGGGTGCGACCAGCAGCACTGCCTTCACGCCACAAAGCGGGATGAACGCCTGGGTGGAAAACCGGTGCCGCTCCATCACTTCAATGCGTAACGGAAGGTCTGTCACCGGCGGGTGCACCATGGCGAGATTGGCGCTGGCATGGGTGCGCGAATTCTCCACCGGGGCGATGAAATTGACCCGCGCCACACCGGGTGGAATGCTGACCAGCACGCCGAACGGCGCAAAGGCTTCGGCCGAGATCGGCGCGAGCCGAACCTGCCTCATACGCCCCTCGGCACCGCATAGGGCGAGCGCGCGCGCTTGAGGAACTGCCCGTATCCTGCCGGTGCGGTCACTCTGCCATCTTCGGCGACGACCTGGCCGCGCAGGATCGTCATCACCGGCCAGCCGGTCACGGCCATGCCTTCGTACGGCGTGTAGTCGGACCCGCCATGCATGATGTCCTGGCGGATCACCTCGTGCCGGTTGGGGTCCCACAGCACCATATCGGCGTCGAAACCCACCCCGATCGAGCCTTTCCGCGGGTACATCCCATACATTTTGGCGTGGTTGGTGCTGGTCAGTGCGACAAATTCGTTGACCGTGATCCGCCCCTCGACCACGCCCTTGGAATAAAGGATCGGCAGCCGCGTCTCGACTCCGGGAATGCCGTTCGGCACCCATTTGAAGGATGTCCGCGCCTGCGGGCTGAGCTTGCCTCCTGTGCCTTCATAGATGAACGGGCAATGGTCGGACGAAAAAGTCTGGAACACGCCCGACCTGATGCCCTCCCAGATCGCCTCCCACGACGCTGCATCGCGCGGCGGCGGCGAGCAAACATATTTGGCCCCGGTTTCATCCATGTTGAGGCCCTTGAGATCATCGGCGGTGAGCGCGATGTATTGCGGGCAGGTCTCGCCATAGACTTTGAGGCCGCGTTGTTGCGCCCAGCGCACCTGTTCCATCGCCTCGCGGCCGGAGATATGCACAATCATGATCGGCACATCGATCAGCTCGCCATGGCTGATGGCGCGATGGGTGGCCTCGCGCTCCACGACTTCCGGGCGCGAAACGGCGTGGTAATACGGGTGGGTCTTGCCTTGGCGTTCAAGCCGTTCGGTCATGAACTTGATGCTGTCGTACCCTTCTGCGTGCACCATCACCAGCGCGCCGGTGGTGCGCGCGCAGTCGAACACTTCGAGCAATTGGCGGTCGTTCAGCACCATGTCGTCATAGGTCATGAAGACCTTGAAGGAGGTGTAGCCATCCTCGATCAAGGCCGGCAGTTCCTGGCCGAGCACGGATGGCGATGGGTCGGTGATAATCAGGTGGAAGCCGTAATCGCACAGGGCTTTGCCGTCGGCTTCTGCGTGGTATTTGGTGACGACTTCGCGCAACGATGCCCCGCGCGGCTGCAAGGCGAACGGCAGCAAGGTGGTGTTGCCGCCAGCCAATGCCGACCGCGTGCCCGATATGAAATCATCGGCCATCCGCGCCGCGCCTTCCGGGTTTTGCGAGATATGGACATGGCTGTCGATGCCGCCTGGCATCACCAGCAGGCCCGATGCGTCGATGGTCTTGGTGGCACCGGTCAGCCGATCCGCCACCGCGACGATTTTGCCGCCGCGCACCCCGACATCGGCGCGGACGGTGTCAGACGCCGTCACCACCGTGCCGCCGGCGATTACCAGATCATAGTCAGCCATATCAATGTCCTTCAGTTCGGTCATACTCTCGGGTTTTAGGTAAAACGGGCCGCGTTGGCAGACCTTCCGGACCGACACGCAGGTTCATAGCCGAATCCGGCCGACCCCACCGGTGATTTCCATTCGCGTGCCATATTTTGCGGACAGATCAGCGAGATGCGGCAGGATCAGCGCATCGTCGCTCAGCATCGGCAAGCCGCGCTGCGGGCGGGCAGCGCCAAAGCCAAGCGCGATCGGATGCAAGGTGATGTCGTTGACCCGATCGCCATCATCGACCCAACGTGCAATCACCGCTTTCCACGCCCAGGGATTGGCGGCGAAGCCGCGCCGGTTGGTGTCCGATCGTGCATCAATCGCGTCGGCCACGTTGGCGGTGAGCGGGAGTTTGAATTTGTCGTAGAATTCCTGCGGCAGCACCGGGACGGTTTCGTTCTGAAAGATGAAATTGCCCAGGCTGTAGAAAATCGGCCGGCCACGATAGACCTCGATGCCGCGCAGCACGTGCGGGCCGTGGCCGATCACGGCATGGGCGCCGGCATCGATGCAGGCGCGGCTGAACACTTCAACGAACGCGGCGGCGACGGCCTTGTCTTCGCCGCGCTGTTCATGCGCGTGCAAGCTGACCACGACGCGATCAGCCTGACGCCGCGCCTCGCTGATCGCCGCGACCACGCGGGCGACATCATCCGGGCGGGCGGTGGTGATGACCCCGCCGGCCGGACCTTCGCGGAAGCGCAGATCGCCGAACTGCACCACGCCAGGTGGCGGCGGGGCGTCGAAGCCATCCTTGACCATCATCTGGTTGCGGCTATTGACCATGCTGGCGGCGGCGAGGGCGGCAAGCGCTGCAAGATCGTCGCGCGGTAGGGTGCGGATGGTGCTGAAGCGCAGTGGGTTGATGCCCGGCCGGCCGGCGATATCGACCCGCTGTTCCCCGGCGACCGCAGTTTCGTGCAGGGTGGAGCAGACAGAAATCAGTGCCACCCGTCCAGTGCGGGTTTCCAGATAGCGCGGCGCGGCGGCCTCGGACAGGTTCGCCCCCGCGCCGGCAACCACTGCGTCATGGCGTTCAAATGCCGCCGAGGTCGCCATCAGCCCGGCATGGAGGAAATCCAGCGCGTGGTTGGTGGCCAAGGCAAACAAATTGAAACCCAGCCGTTGCAGATCGGGGATCACTGCATCCGGCGCCGATGCCCAGGTGCCGCCGCTGATCGCGTTGGCGACCGCGCCGGGGCCGGGGGTCAGGGTTTCGAAATTGGTGAAGCGCGCATCGCAGCCGGCGAGCAGGGTGCGGATCGCGGCAAGGGTTGTGGTGTCGGGCAGCCGGCGGGTGATGAAACTGTCACCGGTGGCGGCGAAACTGATTGGCGCGGGCATGGCGGGCTCCTGGCGTGCCGCGCCAGTGTGCGGTCAGGCGTGCTGAAGGTCCAGCCGCCGTTCGATCCGCTCGAGCCGGGATTCGAGATGGTCAATCCGCAGATTGGTGTTGGCGTAGTGGCTCATCTCGGTCGCCGCGAGGTTGCCGACCTGGATTTCGAGCGCGGTGACGCGACGCTTGAGGTCGCCTAATGATTCAATCACCTGATCCATCTTACCATCAAGCCGGCGCAGATAGACAAGCGTCAGGTTTTCCGGTTGATCGCTCATCGCACTATCACCTTCACTTTCCGTGACACCCTACACCAGCCGCTCCTTACTTGCTATAAAACTCCAACGCCCATCGGAGAGACCCAGATTATGCCCCATGACGGTCACGACCACCCGCACGATCATTCCACGCCTGCCGTCGATTGGAAGCATAACGGCGTTCGCGTCATTCCGGGCGACCAGCTTGATACCAACACCGCCCAAACCCCGGGCATGAACCGGGCGGCGGCGATTAATTTTGCCCGTGTCGGGGCGCAGAAAATCTGGGCTGGCACGGTGCATATTCATGCCAACGCCAAGACTGGCGTGCATCATCATGGTGCGCTGGAAAGCGTGATTTACGTGATCAAAGGCCGCGCCCGGATGCGGTGGGGCGACAAGCTCGAATTCGTCGCCGAAGCTAAAGCCGGCGACTTCATTTTCGTGCCACCCTATGTGCCGCATCAGGAAATCAATGCGTCGCCCGACGAAACACTGGAATGCGTGCTGGTGCGGAGCGATAACGAAGCGGTGGTGGTGAATTTGGATATCGAGCCGGTGGAAAAGCCCGAAAACGTGCTGTGGATCGACCCGATCCACAAAGCTCCCCCGCCGCTTTAGCCGGGGACGAGCCTTCAGATGGCATCACTGCGCGCCAATTTCCGCGAGCTCCGTCCCGCCATCGCCATCCTGGTGGGAACCTCGGTGATGCTGAGCCTGGCCATGGGCTTGCGGCAAAGCCTCGGGCTGTTCATGCCGCACATGACCAGTGACCTGAACATTTCGGTGTCGGATTTCACCATTGCGATTGCGGTGCAGAACCTGGCCTGGGGGTTCCTGCAACCGATCGCGGGTGCGCTGACGGTGCGGGTGGGGTTTCGCCCGATCATGCTGGTGGGGACGGTGCTGTATATCGCCGGCCTCGCGGTTCTTGCGGTCGCGAACGGGATGGTGATGGTGGTGCTCGGCGCCGGGGTGCTGATCGGGGTGGCACTGGCCTGCACCGCATCGTCGATTGCGATGTCGGTGGCGGCGAGGACGGCGTCGCCGCAATTGCGCAGCATGGTGTTCGGAATCGTGTCGGCGGCCGGATCGGTGGGCTCGGCAATTGCAGCCCCGCTCGGGCAGTTTCTCAACAATGATTTTGGTTGGCGTTATGGTGTGACGGGTTTTGTGGTGCTGGCCGTTGTGATGGTGCCGGCGGCGTGGTTCGCCGGTCGCGCCGATGCGGTCGTGCTGCCACCCCCGGTCGCGGGCAGTGTCGATGGGGGGACAGCCGGCGCGGCGTTCATCGCGGCCATCGGCAGCCTGCCGTTTATGGTCATGGCGGTGGCGTATTGCGTGTGCGGCATGCAGTTGGTGTTCCTGACCACGCATTTGCCGTCCTACCTCGCGCTTTGTGGCATGGACCCGATGCTGGGTGCCCAGGCGCTGGGGGTGATCGGCGGCGCCAATATCGTCGGCAGTCTGTTTTTTGGCTGGGCGGGCGGGCGCTGGAACAAGCTGGTGCTGCTTGGGTTGATTTATCTGGTGCGCTCGCTGGTGCTGGCGGTCTATTTCATCGCCCCGCCAACGCCTGCCGGCACGTTGGTATTCGCCGCCCTGATGGGGCTGACTTGGCTCGGGGTGGCGCCGTTGGTGGCTGGGGCGGTCGCCGAGATGTTCGGGTTGCGCTGGCAGGCGATGATCCAGGGCATTGCCTTTGTCGGGCATCAACTCGGCAGCTTTGTCGGTGCGCTCGGTGGCGGGGTGTTGTTTGATGTGTCGGGCACCTATGATCTTGCGTGGCGGCTGGGCGTGGCAGCCGGCCTGATCGCGGGCGCGGTGCAGATCAGCATGGCGCTGTTCCGGCCTAGCAAACCGCCGCGCCTCGCGGTTGCATGAACCGTTTGGACGGGTTGGCGGATCGATCTTCGCCGGCATGAGTATAATCCGACCCTGGGACGCAGTCCGCCAACCCGCGAAACTTCCCCCCAGCAACGGGGCGGCGGGTGACCGCCGAAATTGAAATGCAACAGATTTTGGCGCAACGTGCCGTGGTTGGAAAATCGGACCATGCGCTGCCGGCAATGCCAAAACGCCTGGACGAGGTCGATATTCTTGCCCAGATCGCCAAAGTCGCCGACATCATTCCTGGACAGTGTTTCATCCGCGAGGGCGATCCGGCCGCACATTATGTCCTGGTGACGGCAGGCTCGGTCCGGGTGTTCAAGGCACTTCCCGATGGTCGCCGGGCCATTACCGGCTTTGCCGGGCCGGGCGATTTTCTTGGTCTGGCCGCGCTCGATTGTTATGCGACCACCGCCGAGGCGATCAATGCGGTCCAGATTGTGCGGTATAAGCGGTTGGACATGGCCCCGGTGTTGGCAGCCTTCCCGGCGCTGGCAACTTTGTTGCTGGTTGCGGCGGCAAGTGAGCTGGTCGCCGCCCAGGCCCATATGATGCTGCTGGGCCGGATGAACGCGCGGGAAAAGCTGGCGGCATTTTTGATGGGACGAGTGGTGGCGCGAAACCGCGACGTGGCGCTGCCGTTGGCACGGATCGACCTTGCCGATTATCTTGGCCTGACCGTCGAAACCATCAGCCGTGCGTTCGGAGCGCTCAAGCGCGACGGCATGATCGTGATCCACAATGCGGCATCGATCACCATTTGCGACTATCTGGCGCTCAAGGCCCTGGCCTCGGGGGCGGACCCGCGTTTGGCGCGGCATTAAGCCGTCCGCAAACATTCAATCTGACCGGATCACACTCAACCGTCGGTCGAGCACCCGGACGGCCTTGCCGATGGAACGGTCAATTCCGCCGAGCGCGACCCGTTCGATTGCGGTCTTCGGACCACACCAGCTCGGTGCAGGCCTGAGCAAGGTTCAAGGAAGAGTGTTCATTTTGTTCTGAAAGAAGACCTCAATGCGCCTTCCCGGTAAACTTCGGCGCGCGCTTTTCCAGAAACGCCGCAACCCCTTCTTTATGGTCGGGCGAGGCGCTCGCCACGCCCTGCACATCGCGCTCCATATCCAGCGCCTCGGCCATCGACGAACTGCCACCGGCGGCGAGCAGCTTGCGGATCAGGGTCAGCGCCAGGGTCGGCATCTTGGACATCCGCGCGGCGAGCTTGTGGGCTTCGTCCATCAGGGCGGCGTCTTCAACGACCTGCCAGATCATGCCCCAAGCGAGCGCGGTTTCGGCCGGCACAGGCTCAGCCAGCATCGCCATGCCGCGGGCGCGGGCGGACCCGGCAAGGCTGGGCAGCAAATAGGTGCCTCCCGCGTCAGGCACCAGGCCGATTTTGGCGAAGGCTTGCAGGAATTTGGCTGATTTGCCAGCGATCACGATGTCACAGCCGAGCGCGATGGATGATCCGGCGCCGGCGGCGAAGCCGTTGACGGCGGCGATGGTCGGCATACGCATATTATGCAGGCGGCGGGCGAGCGGGTTCCAGGTGTCTTCCAGGGTGCTGCCGGCACTGCGCGGGCGGCTCGGATCGTTACGGCCCGACAGATCGGCGCCGGCACAAAAACCACGGCCAGCGCCGGTCAGCACCAAAGCCCGGCAATTTTCGTCAGCTTCGGCTTCCTTGAGGCAGTCATTGAGGCGGTTGACGGTCGCCCGATCAAGCGCGTTCATCTTGTCGGGGCGGTTGATGGTCAGCACCCGGTAGCCGTCATGGATTTCGGTCAGGATGGTGTCGGACATTGATATCGCTTCCTCGGCGGTGGTTTGAACCACCTTACCGCCCGATTTTGCATGACGCCAATACCTGCGCGGGTCGTTTGGGGCCGTGACGGGCACGAAATCTGCGGCTAGGGTTCAGGTGACGTCCAGGAAAGACAACAACATGACCGCCGAACGGCCGCTCTACACCCATGCCCAATTATCGCGCATGCTCAACGCCAAAAGCATTGCCATTATCGGCGCATCCGCGCGGCCTGGCGCCTTTGGTGAGCGGGTGCTGGTGAACCTCGCCAGCTATACCGGCAACATCTATCTGGTGAATGCGCGCTATGAGACGATCGGCGATCGCAAATGCTACCCGAGCGTGACCGCTTTGCCGGAAAGCGTCGATGTCGCGGTGATCGTGACGGCGCGCGATGCGGTTGAAGGGGTGATGCGGGAATGTATCACCGCCAAGGTCGGCGGGGTGATTATCTTCGCGTCGGGCTATTCAGAAACCGGCAAGCCGGAACACGCGGCGTTGCAGGCGCAGCTGGCGGAACTTGCCCAAGGCTCGGGCGTGCCGATCATCGGGCCGAACTGCATCGGCACGGTGAATTACGAGCTGCAAAGCCGGATCAGCTTCATGCCGTATTCGGACATGCCGATCCCCAAGCCAGGCACCGCGATTGGCGTCATCAGCCAGTCCGGTGCGTTGGGCTTCGGGCTGGAACAGGCGCTGCAACGCGGCGTGCCGATCAGTCACGTGCTGACCTCCGGCAACTCGGTCGATGTCGATATGGCCGACTATATTATGTATCTGGCCGATGAGCCGGCAGTGGGCGCGATTGCCATGCTGTTCGAAGGCACGTCCGAGCCGATGCGGGTGATGAAGGCGTGCGAATACGCGTTTTCCAAGGGCATTCCGGTGGCAGTTTGCAAGATCGCGGTCGGCGAGTTGGGCGGTGCCGCCGCGATGTCGCATACCGGGTCACTCGCCGGATCGCAGGCGGCGTATCGGACGGCGTTCGCGCGGGCCGGGGCGGTGCTGGTCGATGAATATACCGACCTGATGGAAACCGCGCACTTCCTGTCGAAAGCGCCGAAAACGCCGAAAGCGTTCGGTCTTGCGGTGCTGGCCTCGTCCGGAGGTGCGGCAATCATGGCCGCCGATGCGGCCGAGGCCTACGGCATTCCCTTGCCGCAACCCAAGCCCGAAACCAAGGAAATTCTTGAGGCCCGCATTCCAGAGTTCGGCTCGACGGTCAATCCGGTCGATGTCACTGCCCAGGTGATGAACGACCCGGACTGCATCCCGACCTGCGCGCGGGCGATGGCGGCCGATGAGGCGTATGGCGCGATCCTGATCCCGGCGCCCTATTCTTCTGCGGCTGGCGTGT
>JANYCX010000058.1 GCA_025360065.1 Acetobacteraceae bacterium
CTGGCCTGCATCCAGGCCCCCACCGGCGGCTTGAAGCCTTTCTTGCGGGCATAGGCGCCCGCCTCGGGGAAAGCCTTGGCCAGCCAATCGCGCAGCACGACCTTGCCGAAGCGCCATCCGATTTTTTGCGCGTCCGGCAAACGAAAGGCGAAATTGGCGACAACCGGGTCGAGAAACGGGGTGCGTCCTTCCACCCCATGCGCCATCAGGCAGCGATCGAGCTTGGTGAGCAGATCATTGGGCAACCATTCGGCAATATCGATGGCCTGTGCGGCCTGCACCGGGCTGCGGTCTGCTGCCGCACCGGCTTCGAGCGTGTCGATCCCGTCGCGCCAGCCGGCGAGTGCGGCCGGATTGCCGAACACGCCCGAACTCCGCGGCTTGCGGCTGATCCATGACAGTGGCGGGCGGCGTTTGCGGTAGCGGCTGTAGCCGCCGAACAATTCGTCCGCGCCCTCGCCACATAAAGCCACCTTCAAGCCCTGGGCGCGGGCAGCGCGGCCGAGCATCCAGGTTGGCAGCACTGCCGCATCGGCGGTCGGGTCATCAATGGCGGCGGCAATGCGGGGCGCGAGGCTCCAGAAATCCGCCGGCCCCATTTCCACCCGATAGCAATCGGCCCCCATGGTGGCAGCAAGCCGCGCGGCCTCGGCGGTTTCGTCGATCCCCGCGCCATCCGCCCAGCCGCAGGTGATGGCGTGGACCCTTTGGCCAGTTGCGCGTCGCATCAGGGCCAGCACGCTGGCGCTGTCGATGCCACCGGACAGGAACAGACCGTAAGGTACGTCGGATCGCAGATGAACCGACACACTATCGAGCAGCGCGGCTTCCAGTTGGCCTGTCGTGCCAGGCCGGCTCGGCGCGCCGGCTGGCAGGGCGGTGTGGTGGCGGCGGGCCACGATCACGCCGTCCTCGATCACCAGGGTTTCGCCGGGCAGCACGCGGCTGATGCCAGGAAAAATTGTCGCAGCCCCGGTCGAGAATTTAAGTTGCAGCACTTCGTTGCGGGCGGTCGGATTGATGTCGGCACGCCCAAAACCTGCCGCGATCAGCGCCTGCGGTTCAGAGGCAAAGGCAAACGCAGTGTCCATGGCGCAATAGTAAAGCGGCTTGATGCCGAACGGGTCGCGCGCCAGCACCAGCCGTCGCGCCGCCCTGTCGTGGATGGCAATCGCAAACATGCCGCGCAGGCGTTCGGCGAAGCCTATCCCTTCGGCCTCATAAAGAAACAGCGGCACCTCGCAATCCGACCGGGTAACAAAGGGAGTCGCGGTCATCGCGGCGCGCAGTTTGGGGCTGTTGTAGATCTCGCCATTGGCGACCAGGGCGGTGCCGCTTGGGGTGAACATCGGCTGGTCCCCGGTCGCGAGGTCGATGATCGCAAGCCTGGTTTGCAACAAGGCGACGTTGTTGCGAACCACCTGGCCATGCCCATCCGGTCCACGATGGGCGAGGGCGGCAAGCAGGCGCGCAATCGCGCCAGCCTGCGGCGACTTGCCGTTCCGCATCATGATCCCAGCGATGCCACACATGGCTTGAAACTCCGATGACCCAGGCGTGCGCTGCACTGCCATGGGCGCGCTCTACACCCCTCACGCAAAACGTCCAAGGACGTGCTAACCAAGTCGTATGCGTATCTTGTTTGTTACATCGAGTCGTATCGGCGACGCGGTCCTGTCAACCGGATTGCTCGACCATTTGATGCGGCGTTATCCAGACGCCCGGTTTACCGTGGCGTGCGGTCCGGTGGCCGCAGGCCTGTTCGCGCACATGCCGCAGCTTGAACGGCTGATCGTGTTCGACAAGCGCCGCTATGGCCGGCACTGGCTTGGGCTATGGGCAAAAACGGTGCTGACCGGGTGGGATCTGGTGGTCGATATTCGCGCCTCCGCCCTCGCCTGGCTGGTGCCTGCCGGGCGGCGGGCGATCATGCGAAAGTCGCCCGGTCACAAAATTGCCCAGATCGCCGCCATCCTGCCAGTTACCCCACCGCCGCTGCCGGTGACCTGGACCAGTGCCGCCGATCGCGCCTGTGCCGTGCAGCTTTTGCCCGACGATGGGCGGTGGATCGGTCTTGGACCGACAGCGAACTGGAGCGGAAAAGTCTGGCCTGCGGAAAATTTCGTGGCCCTGTTCAAGGTTTTGCGCGACGAATTACTGCCCGGCGCCCGGCCGGTGATTTTTGCCGGGCCGGGCGCGCATGAACGCGCAGGCGCCCAGGCAGTGCTGGATCGGCTTCCTGATGCGGTTGATTTGTGCGGGAAGCTGACCTTGTCCGAAGCCGCCGCCTGCCTCGGTCGCATGCGGATTTTCATCGGCAATGATTCCGGCCTGATGCATATCGCAGCCGCAACGGGCGTTCCCACTCTGGGGCTGTTCGGCCCGACCTTGGTTGCAGAATATGCCCCCGCCGGGCGCCTGGTGGCGGTCGCTGTCGCTGTCGGCTCGGCGGGCGATATGGCCTCACTGTCGGTCGCTGAAGCGGCGGTCGCGGCGCGGCAGTTGCTGCGTGCGGATTGATCGTCCCGCCCGAGATGCCGTTTCAGTGCAGGCGCGGCGCCCGGAATAACGACGTTCGGTCGGTCGAGGTGATGCGCACAGCCATGTCGCTGCCATCGCGCGACACCCTCAATAGCACCGGCGCCCCTGCCGGCCCGCTCGCCCACAGCTTGCGCCACAATCCGGCAAGATCACCAACCTCCTCGTCGCCGACGCCGAGAATGCGATCACCCTGCTGGATGCCAGCCTTTGCCGCTGGACCGCGCTCGGACACTCCGCCGACCACCACGCCACCATCGTTTTCCAGCGCGTAAAGCCCCAGCCATGGGCGCGCCGGACGAGGCAGGCGGCCATGGGCGAGCAGTTCATCCAGCACCGGCCGGAGATAGGCGATCGGCACCACCATGTTCATGTCCATCCGGCGTTTGCCGTCGCCTTGCTGCAAGATCAGCGAGCCGATGCCGAGCAGCTTGCCGTCGCGTCCGATCAGCGCGGACCCGGACCAGAACGGGTGGGCAGGGGCGGTGAAGATTGCATTGTCGAGCAGATATTCCCAATAGCCGGCAAATTCCTGGCGCCCGAGCACCCGGGTTTCGATCGCATGTTCGCGCCCGCCGCCAGCGGCCAACACCGCGTCGGCACCAACTTCGAGTGCGTCGGAATCGCCCATTTCCATCACCGGCACATCGAGCCGGCCCAGCGCCTGAACCAGGCCAAAGCCGCTAATCTGGTCGAACGCCAGCGCATGGCCCTGCACCGCTCGGCCATCATGGGTGATCAGCCAAACCGTTTCCGCTTCGGTGATCAGATAACCGATGGTCAGCACCAGCCCGTCGGCGCGGATCACCACGCCATTGCCAACCCGTTCGGTGCCGAGCGTGCTGGCGGTGAACGCATCGGACGGCACGTTTGCCCGCAAGCCGACCACCGCACGCAACGCCCCTTCAAGGTCGTAAGCGTAGTCGGTTGGGTCAGGTTGCAGGTTGCTCGGGATTTCCCAGTCGTTTTTCGCCATATCGCTATCGATGTCTTGCTTGTGATTTCTCCTACTATATCGGGTGTGATGGCGATTAGGGCAACAGGGCGGAACTCGCGATCTCCAGCGCGGTTCCGCCCTGCCTCGCTCAGGAGGCGGAAGCTGGGTCAATCCAGCCAATATTGCCGTCGCTGCGGCGGTAAACCACGTTCAATTCGCCGCTCGTGGTGTTGCGAAACATCAGCACCGGCGCATCGGCGAGGTCCATCCGCATCACGGCATCCGAGACTGAAAGGGTCGCGATTTCAGCGGCGACTTCGGCGATCACTGTCGCATAGGTGGCATGATCGAGCACCGTGGCATCCTCGCCGTCCGTGGCACCGACATCATCTTCTTCGCGCAGTGTGTATTGGCGCGCTGCCTGGGGGCGGGCGCGATTGGCTTGGTCGCGGGAGTGATCGTTCACCCGCCGTCTATAGCGCCGCAGCCGCTTGGCGATGTGTTCGGCCGCATCGTCCAGCGCGCCATGTGCATCGGCTGCTTCGCCCTCAGATCGCAAGGTCAGGCCACGGGCGGCATGGACGCTGATGTCGCAGGTGAAAAAACTTCGCGCCCGTCCAAACGTGACCTGGGCTTCCTGGGCGTGTGAGAAATATTTCGCGGTGATCGTGGTGAGGTGGTGTTCCACCCGGGTCCGCAATGCGTCTGATAATTCAACCTGTTTACCCGAGACCGTGATCTGCATGGGAAACTCCCCATTCTCGCGTTCGGGACCGCCGACCGGCACCCTCAGGCCGGTACGGCCTTCTCCCGTTTGCGCTGCACCGAACTTGGGATATGCAGCGCATCGCGGTATTTGGCCACGGTCCGGCGGGCAATGTCCACGCCTTCTTGCCGCAATGTGGTTACGATTGCGTCATCTGACAGAATATTCACGGTATCTTCCGCCGCCACCATCGCCTTGATGCGCTGGCGGATTGCCTCGGCACTGTGGCTTTCGCCGCCGGAGTTGCTGGCGACGGCGGTGGTGAAGAAATACTTCAACTCGAAAATGCCGCGCGGGGTGGCGATGTATTTGTTCGACGTCACCCGGCTCACGGTGCTTTCATGCAATTCCACCACTTCGGAAATATCGCGCAATATCAGCGGCCTTAGGTGGCTGACCCCGTAGCGGAAGAAAGCGTCCTGGCGGCGGACGATCTCGGCCGAGACCTTGAGGATGGTGTTGGCGCGTTGTTGCAG
>JANYCX010000067.1 GCA_025360065.1 Acetobacteraceae bacterium
CCACCGGCAGCGCTCAGGACCTGGGACGCCGCCGCGCCGGTTTGGGTCGCCGCATCGCTGATGCCGATGACGTTGCGGCTGACTTCCTGGGTCGCCGAGGACGACTGCGACACATTGCGGGCGATTTCCGTAGTTGCCGCCCCTTGTTCCTCCACCGCCGCCGCAATGCTGGTAACCACGCCGCTGACATCGGCAATTGCACGGCTAATGCCTTGGATTGCCGATACCGCATCCCTGGTGGCCATTTGAATTTGCCCGACCTGATGGGCGATCTCGTCGGTCGCCTTGGCGGTTTGCTGGGCAAGGCTTTTGACCTCCGACGCCACCACTGCGAACCCCTTACCGGCATCGCCCGCCCGCGCTGCCTCAATCGTCGCGTTCAACGCCAGCAAATTGGTCTGGCTGGCGATGTTGGTGATCAGGCCCACCACATTGCCAATCTTCTGCGCCCCATCGGCCAGAGCCTGCACGATCGGATTGGCCCGGCGCGCGTCATCGGCGGCTTGCTGGGTCATTTGCGCCGACTGCATCACCTGACGGCTGATTTCACTGATCGATGCCGCCAGTTCTTCCGAGGCGCTGGCGACGGTGTTGAGGCCGCTTGAGGCTTGCTCGGCAGCCGCGGCGACGGTGGTGGTCCGCGCCTGGGTATCGCCTGCGGCACCGGTCATGGATTGCGCAGTGGCTTCAAGTTCCACCGCTGATGCGCTCAGCGCCTGGACCAATTCACCGGCCGATGTCTGGAAGTTGGCGAACAACCCGTTCATGCGCGCGGCCCGGGCGGTGTCAGCGGCATCCGTGGCCGCCTTTTCTGCCGCCAGCCGGTCCGCCATGACAGCCTGCTGTTTCAAAACATCGACCGCCTTGGCAATTTCACCCAATTCATCGCGGCGGTTGAGCAGCGGGACGTCCAGCGCCTTGTCGCCCTCAGCCATCCGGCGCAGCACCGTCGTCAGCGCGCCGAGCGGTCGGGAGATGCCGCGCCCGATTACCAGAGCCAGAAGCAGTCCTGCCACCAATCCGGTCAGTGCGAGCGCCACCTGCATCGTGCTCACGGTTGCAACCCATCCTGCTGTGTGCGCGCTGGTGTCGTCCTGGAGCTTGCGCGTCCGGTCGAAAATCTGGCCCATTTCCGCTTGCAACCCGAGAATTTGCCCGCGCAACGTCATGTCGCGCAGTTCGTCGATGGCCAGCCTTGCGGTGGCATAACGTCCGAAATCCGCCTGATAGACTTCAACCGCGGTTACCAGTGCCGAACCGGTGGCAATAATCCGGGCATTGCTGGAACGACCAAGCGTTTCCAGCAGCTCCTTGGTCTTGGTGACGTTAGCGACGAAGTTTGCCGGGCCTGCCACATCTCCGGTGGCCTGGAAATGCCAGTTCGCGATGTGAAGCAAATAGACCGCGGTTGCAAGACGATTGGCGGCTGGGCCGAATTCGAGGCTCGCCCCCTCATCCACCGCCTCAAGCACGGTCTGGGTTGCGGCTGCCATGACGTCTCCACCAGCAAACAGCTTGGCGCGGGCGTCGGTCAGGGCTTTCATCGCGGCCTCGAGCGCGGTCAAAGATACGATAAACTGATCAAGCCCGCGACGCATGCCGCGATACGCATCAAGATTGACCGGCAAGTGGGATCTCGCGATCCCCTCGTCAATGATGCGGCCAACCATGGCTTCGCCCTGGTGTAAATCCGACAGCGATTTTTCATCCCCGGAAAGCGTGTAGCGTAGAACGGCCGACCGGGTCGCCGACAGCCCCGCCACCCCGTTTAATGCCCGCGTTTCGCTGTTGGTTATCCGGTCGAATTCGGCAAATTGTTGCCCGAGGCCGGCAAACTGCCAGGCGGCAAAACCAGCAGTGGCCAAGCCGAGTGCCACCAGCACAAAAAAGCCCCCAAAAATCCGGGTTATCACGGTCAAACGCATGTCGGCTCCTTGGAAAATCAGCTAGCCCCCCGTCCTAGGCCCTCCCGGTTGCGGATCGGTTAATGCCTTGGCCCTTTCCTACCCCAAGGCGCCATGGCATGACGGGCGGACAACATCGCCTTCGGGAGAACGCTCCGCATGGACCACCCCACCCCCACCCCACCAGGCAAGGGCCTCGCGATGTCGCCCGGCGCGCTTGCCGGCCTCAAGGTGATCGACCTCACCCGCGTGCTCGGCGGCCCCTATTGCACCATGATCCTGTCCGATCACGGTGCCGAGGTCATCAAGGTCGAACCGCCACAAGGCGACGAAGTGCGCGACTGGGGCCCCCCGTTCCAGGGCGACGATGCCAGCTATTTTCTTGGCATCAACCGCAACAAGCGGTCCATTGGGTTGGATCTTGGCAAACCCGCCGGGCGCAAAATTCTGCTGCGGATGTTGCAAGGTGCCGACATTCTGGTGGAAAACTTTAAGCCCGGCGGGATGGAGAAATGGGGTCTTGGCTACGAGGCCGACTTGGCGCCGAAATTCCCCAGCTTGATCCATTGCCGGGTTTCCGGCTTCGGGGCCGAAGGACCGCTCGGCGGCCTGCCGGGCTATGACGCGATCCTGCAGGCCTTCACCGGGCTGATGTCGATCAACGGCGACCCGACCACCGGCCCGATGCGCATGGGCACGCCGGTGGTCGATCTGGCGACCGGGCTTTATTCGGTCATCGCAATTCTGATGGCGCTGCATGAACGCAAAGCCTCGGGCCTCGGCCAATATCTCGACATGACGCTGCATGATTGCGGCATGGCGCTGCTGCACCCGCAGGCGGCCAATTTCTTTTTGTCCGGCAAGCGCCCGCTGCCGATGGGCAATCCGCACCCCAACCTCGCGCCCTACGAAAAATACCCGACCAAAACCTGCGAGATTTTTGTCGCATCGGGCAATGACGGGCAGTTCACCAAGATGTGCGAGGCTTTGGGCAAGCCCGAACTCGGTCGTGATCCGCGCTTCATCAAGAACGCCGATCGGCTGGTCAACCGCCCGGCGCTGATGGCCGAATTCGCCCCGCTGCTGGCAGATCAGGACGGGCACGAACTCTGCATCAAGCTGCTGAAAATGGGCTTGCCGGCGGGGCCGGTGCTGTTTGTCGATCAATCGATGGCCGCCCCCCATACCGAAGTGCGGCAAATGGTGACCGAGCTCGACGGCTATCGCGGGCTAGGCACGCCGATCAAACTGTCCCGCACCCCTGGCGGCACACGGCGCAAGCCACCGCGCTATTCGGAACATGCTGATGAGGTGCTGGGTGAATTCGGGTTCCACGCCGATGAAATCGCCGAGATGCGGCGCGATGGAATTTTGCACGACGTGCGGAAAAAATAGGTCGTCAGGCGCTAGGGCCTCCCGCGTCAAACCTGACAAGGCGTTAATATAACAGCGATCTTGTTGTGGAACCTGCGCATCCCACTTACACATGCAGGACCGTCGCAATCCGGAGCCCCTTAATGCCTGTGCCGACCCGTCGTTTTATACTGGGTGCCTCGTTTGCGCTGCTGCCGGTGTTTGCCTTTGCGCGGACCGGACCGGACAGTTTTGCCCCTTTGGTGAAACAGGTCATGCCATCGGTGGTCAACATCGCGGTGACCGAAAACGTGGCGTCGCGCGCGCCGGTGCCGTTTTTGCCGCCGCAATTGCAGCGCCAATTCCGCGAACGTCAGCAAAAGCGCCAGGTCAATGGTCTGGGCTCTGGCTTCATTATTGATGCCAGTGGCGTGGTCGTTACTGCCAATCACGTCGTCGCCAATGCGGAGGCGATCGTGGTCATTCTTTCAGATGGCACCCAACTTCCCGCCAAACTGATTGGTGCTGATGAAGTAACTGATATTGCCGTCCTCAAGGTCGAGGCCCCGGGGCGACTGCCCGCACTCGCCTGGGGTGACAGCCGGGTGATGGAGGTCGGCGATTGGGTGTTGGCCGCCGGTAATCCGTTCGGGCTTGGCGGGTCGGTGACCGCGGGGATTGTGTCGGCCCGGGGGCGCGATCTTGGCGGCGGCGCGGATGATTTCATCCAAATCGATGCCCCGATCAATCCCGGCAATTCCGGCGGACCGCTGTTCAGCATGGATGGTCGGGTGATCGGAATGAACACGGCCATCTATTCCCCCACCGGCAGTTCGGTCGGCATTGGCTTTGCCATTCCGTCCGATCTGGTCAGCAAAGTGGTGGCCGATTTACGCTCAACCGGGCGGGTGGATCGCGGGTTCCTCGGCATTGGTTTGACCGATGTGCCGAACGACGTCGGAATCAGCTTTGCTGCCGGCATCACCGATGTCGTGGCGCGCGGCCCCGGCGCGCGCGGTGGGCTGAAGCCAGGGGATCTGATCCTGCGGGTCAATGGCCAGGCGGTGGAAAGCGCCCGCGACGCGATCAAGGCCATCACCGCTGTCCCCCCTGGCGGCACGGTGCGGTTGGCGCTGCGCCGGGCGGCCAAGGAAATGTCGCTCGACGTAACGGTCGGGCGCCGCCCTGCCAGCACCGAATAAGAAATCAACAAAGGACACTAATATGCGCATCCTGGTGGTCGAGGACGACAAGGACGTTGCCAATTTCATCGTCAAGGGCCTCAAGGAAGTCGGCCATGTGGTCGAACATTCCAACAATGGCCGCGACGGGTTGTTCATGGCGGCCAGCGAAACCTTCGACGCCATCGTGCTCGATCGCATGCTGCCCGGCGGGGTAGATGGCTTGCGCCTGCTGGAAACCTTGCGGTCACAAAACAACAATACCCCGGTGCTGTTCTTGTCTGCCATGGCCCAGGTCGATGATCGGGTGCGCGGCCTGAAAGCCGGTGGCGATGACTATATGACCAAGCCGTTCGCCTTCGCCGAATTGCTGGCAAGGGTCGAAGCGCTGGCACGGCGTGGCAAAGGTGAAGGGCCGCAGACCAAAGTTGTGGTCGCCGATCTGGAGATGGACTTGCTGTCACGCGGCGTGCGGCGCGCTGGGCAAAAGATCGACCTGCAACCGCGTGAATTTCGGTTGCTAGAATTCCTCATGCGCCACGCCGGGCAGGTGGTAACGCGGACGATGCTGCTGGAGGGCGTGTGGGATTACCATTTCGACCCACAAACTAATGTGATCGATGTCCACGTTTCCCGCTTGCGCCAGAAGGTCGATAAGCCCTTTGCCAGCCCGTTGATCCACACGGTGCGCAATGCTGGCTACATGTTGCGCCCTGAAGCGCCGTAGCTGAAATGCCGACCCGTCGGGACAGGTTTTTCCGCTCCGCCGGGGTTCGGTTCGGAATGATCTATGCGGCGTTGTTCGGCGTCAGCGCATTGGCGCTGGCAGCGTTTCTGGTGTGGTCCACCGCGGGCCTCCTTGACCGTGAAACCGACGCCGCGATCAATGCGGACAGCCAGGGCCTGCGGGAACGCTATAATCTGCTTGGCCTGCCCGGTCTGGTCGACACGATCGAGCAACGGCTGGCGGGCAACATTGATGCCGACGCGATCTATCTGCTGGTAACCCCGGATTTCCGCCCGATTCGCGGCAATCTGGTCGGCTGGCCGCGTCCAGTAACGATGGATTCAGATTGGTTTGAAGTGCCAGTCGAGCGCGGCAAACGGCGCACGCTTGTGCGGCTACATCATTTCGACCTCCTCAACGGCTATCATTTGCTGATCGGCCGCGATGTCCAGGTGCGGGCCGAACTGCGCAGTGTAATCTACGACGCGATGCTATGGGCGGCGGTAATCGCGTCCCTGCTCGGCCTGGTGGGCGCCTGGGCGGTGCGTGGGCTGTTCCGCCGCACCCTCGCCGATGTTGCCGCAACCGCTGCCGCGATCAGTTCCGGGGACTTCACCCGCCGGGTGCTGGTGACCGGCGATGGCGACGAGTTCGATCTGCTGGCCGAAACCATTAACGACATGCTTGAACGCATTGCACGCCTGATGGACGGGGTGCGGCAAGTGTCCAACGCCATCGCCCATGATCTGCGCACACCCATCGCGCGTGCCCGCATGCGGCTTGAAGACGCCGGCAACCACGCCCACAGCGCGGCGGACTTGCGCGCCGCGATCGAGCGCGCGCAAGTCGATCTGGACGGCATCGTCGCGATTTTCCAGGCCTTGCTGCGCATTGCCGAAATCGAGGCAGGCGCGCGCCGGTCCGCCTTCAGCGCGGTCAATATTTCCAGCCTGCTGCGCGATCTGGCTGAGTTGTACGAGGCGGTCGCCGAGGATGGCGGACACGTCCTGGCGACTGACGTTCCAGACGGCTTGGTGGCCTATGGCGACCGCGAGATGATCCAGCAGGCAGTCGCAAATCTGCTCGACAATGCGCTGAAATTCTCCCCATCGGGCGGCATGATCCGGCTTGCTGCGTCGACCTCGGCAAACCGGCTCGACGTTACAGTTGCCGATGCGGGTCCCGGTATCCCAAGCGCCGAGCGCGGTCAGGCGGTCGAGCGGTTTTTCCGCGGCGAACAGGCACGTTCCACTCCCGGCTCGGGCCTCGGACTGGCGCTCGTGCAGGCAGTAGCGCTGCTCCATGGTGGCAGTTTGGCCCTGGAGGACAACGCCCCCGGGCTGCGCGCGGTGCTGCGACTGCCGGTGCGGGGTTAAGCTTGCCGCAGCGCGCCGGCTGTCGCAGCATCTCGACTCTCACCGATCGGAACCATAATGCCCATTTCTGTGCTGACCCGCGAAGACCTGATCGCCTTGGACCGTGCCGACACCTTGGCCGGTTTCCGCGAACGGTTCAGCTTGCCCGCCGGGGTGATTTACCTTGATGGCAATTCGTTGGGCGCGATGCCGCGCGCGACAGCCGGACGGGTGTCGGCGATGGTTGAACAGGAATGGGGCATTGGCCTGATCCGGAGCTGGAACGAAGCCGGCTGGATGGATCTGCCCGGCCGCATTGCCGATAAAATCGGCCGGCTAATTGGGGCGGCGCCGGGCGGCATGGCGGTCGGCGACAGTACCAGTGTCAATGTGTTCAAGCTGTTGGGCGCGGCGCTGGCAGCCCGTCCGGAACGGCGGGTAATTCTGACCGAGCGTGGTAATTTCCCGACCGATTTATACATCGCCCAGGGTTTGGCGACATTGCTGGCACAGGGCCATGAGGTCCGGATGGTTGCCCCTGACGAAATCGCCGCCGCCCTCAATGACAGCGTTGCCGTGCTGATGCTGACCCATGTGAATTATCACACCGGCGCCATGTTCGACATGGCGCGGCTGACCGAGGCCGCCCACGCCGCCGGCGCGCTGGCGTTATGGGACCTTGCCCATTCCGCCGGCGCGGTGCCAGTCGATCTCGCCGGCGCAGATGTCGATTTCGCCGTTGGCTGCGGCTACAAATACCTCAATGGCGGGCCTGGCGCACCGGCGTTTTTGTATGTTGCGCCACGGCTGTTGGCCGATGCGCGCTTCCCGATTACCGGCTGGTGGGGCCATGCCGCGCCGTTCGCGTTCGAAGCCGGTTTCCGCCCGGCAGACGGGATCGCGCGTGCCACCGTCGGCACGGCACCAATGATCAGCATCGCGGCCCTCGAAGTCGGCGTCGATCTCGCGCTGGAGGCGCCGATGGCCGCAGTCCGGGCCAAATCCGTGGCGATGACGGATGTATTTGCCCGGATGGTGCAGCAACGATGCGCCGGCTATGGCCTCGAAATCGTCTCCCCCGCCGATGCCGCCAGACGCGGCAGTCAGGTTTCGGTGGCGCACCCCAACGCCTATCCGGTCATGCAGGCATTGATTGCGCATAACGTTATCGGTGATTTTCGCGCGCCCGATGTGTTACGCTTTGGCATGACGCCGCTTTATCTTGGTTTTGCCGAGCTGTGGGATGCGGTTGAGGTGCTTCGCCGTGTCTTGTCCGAGGAAAGCTGGAAGCAGCCCCAGTTCAACGTGCGGCGAAGTGTAACCTGAAGGGAAATGCGCCGATGATACGCAAACTGCTTTTTCCGATCGCAATGGTTTTCGCGATGCCCGCCGCGCATGCGGATTCCATTGATGGCGCATGGTGCAAGGCGCAGGGCCAGCGAATGGTCATTCAGGGAGCCACTATCCTGACGCCCGCCGGCAGCCGCACCCAGGGCGATTACGGCCGCCATTCGTTCACCTATATCGTGCCGGCCGGCGACCCGGGGGCAGGCACTCAAATCCAGATGGTGTTGATGGGCGAAGAACACGTCCAGGTCCAGGAAGGTTCCGCCCAGCCGGTAGTTTGGAACCGTTGCGGACCGGCGACAAGCTAGACTAACAAGTGCAAGCCACCCCCGGGCGTTGCCTGCGCAGCCGAAACAGCACGACGACACCAAGTAAAAACATCACCAGACCAGCGGGTTCAGCCACCGTCGTTGCGGCGTTGCTGGGGCTCGACACATTCAGGAGCGGCGCATCGGGCGCGGAGAAATAGCGGAATTCCAAAATTGCGGTAGTATTTCCCGTATTTTCTGCACCAATACCAATATTGAAAAAGGTGAACCGTCCACCCTGATAGTCAATATCGGCCGATCCGGCAAACTGCGATGGGTAGAGCAGAATATCCCGGGCGCCGTCATTTATTGTGTTATCGGCGCCATCGATAGCAATCTGGCCGTCAATGGTCATGTCATTTGTCGAGAACGTCCAGTCAAACTGCACACGACCATACGGAAGGTTGCCCGATACATTATCAAGATAGAATGCGCCGCATCCGTGATAACAATTGGCCAGGGTCAGGTGTGCACTGAAGAAAGCATGATCTGACGATAACTCCATCGTCGCCGAGCTCCCCGGCGCGGTGGCGCGCAACGAAAATCCGCTATTCGCGGCGGTCGGGTCCCATGGCCCGGAGAACGTCTGCAGCACCGCGTGCGCGGAACCCGCGCCGAAAATACCTGTAGCGAGTATGATTGCGGCATAAAAAATCCGCAATACCTCTACCTTAAATGAGCACATGATCCGTCTCCCGCTCTCAATGGCGTGAGGTGACGCAATCACGTGGGAATTTTCACGGCAACTGTCAAAATAGGTCTTCACGCGGATTAACGTCTTGTTACCCATTTATTGCCGGGAGGCTGGACCTATGGTCGCTTGGATGGCAGCTTGGTGCCCCGCAAGGAGGACTCCATGGACACGCGTGAGACAGTTATATCCCAGGCTTTGGCATTTTTCGATGCCGGAAGTTTTCGCGACCGGCTCGCGGAACTGGTGGCAATCCCCAGCACGATGCAGGAGCCGGCGCACGAAAAAGACGTCTGGCATTATCTCGACGGCGCCATCCGCCCGTGGCTCGAAACCATGGGGTTCACGGTCCAGGTGCATGCCAATCCCAAGCCTGGGTGCGGCCCGATCCTGACCGCCGAACGCATCGAGGACCCCACCCGGCCAACCGTGCTGACCTATGGACATGGTGACACCGTGCGCGGCCTGGACGATCAGTGGGATGCGGGGCTTCAACCGTGGAAGCTGATTGAAGTTGGCGATCGCTGGTACGGGCGCGGCACGGCCGACAACAAAGGCCAGCACGCGCTGAACTTGACCGCGCTCGAAAAAGTCATCGCGGCCCGCAACGGCAAGCTCGGGTTCAACATCAAGATGGTGCTGGAAACCAGCGAGGAGCTCGGATCACCAGGCCTGCGCGAATTTGTCGCCGCCAACGCCAAAATGCTGGCCGCCGACGTGCTGATCGCATCCGACGGCCCGCGGGTTGACGCGACGATCCCGACCGTGACGACAGGTACCCGTGGCACCTGGCATTGCGATTTGGCACTGTCACCGCGGCCGGGCGGCGTCCATTCCGGCAATTGGGGCGGGATGATCGTCGATCCGGCGATTGTGCTGGCTCATGCAATCGGCGCGATCTGCGACCGTCACGGCAAAATCCTGGTGCGCGACTGGCTGCCCAGGAACGGCCTGCCGGCCCAGGTGCGTGGCGCGCTCGCGGGTCTTGAACTGCCAAGCGAGGCATCCGCCACCATCGACCCAAACTGGGGCGAACCGGGTTTCAGTGCCGCCGAGAAAGTCTTTGGCTGGACGAGCTTTATCGTGCTCGCCATGGTCGCCGGCAAGCCGGAAAACCCGGTCAATGCGGTGTCGCCGTCAGCCCGGGCGCATTGCCAGATCCGCTATACCGTCGATAGCGATGTGGCAGGGTTTGGGGCCGCGTTACGCCGCCATCTCGATGCGGCAGGCTTCCCCGAGGTGAAAATCGAAAACCCCGGCATTCGCATGCCGGCGAGCCGCACCGATCTTGACCACCCTTGGGTAAAATGGACGGTGTCGAGCATGGAAAAATCCCTCGGCAAGCATGTCCAGGTCATCCCCAATGGCGGCGGTGGGCTACCTGGCGATGTGTTCGTCGATCACCTGCACGTGCCGCTGGTGTGGATTCCGCACAGCTATAATGGCTGCAAGCAGCATGGCCCGAATGAGCATTTCCTCATCGCGCCGGCGCGCGAGGGTCTGGCGGCCTATACCGGCATCTGGTGGGATTTAGGGGAAGCGGGGGTGCCGTAACCGGCACGCAGGAGGGCGGATCGCGTCCGCCCTCCTGCGTCTAATGAACGATGTGCAGCGCCACCAGCGCGCCATAGATTGCAGCCCCACCACCCAGGATGCCGCCCGCCCAAGCGAGCTGTTTTACCCGCGTTACCACCGAAACCGATGCCAGCACGATCGACAGCTGCAAGGCGCTGACCACGCGTTCGAACAAATGATAGACATGGAAAGCGTCGTCGCGCAGGCGTTCCGACGCTTGCGCCTTCACGGTCATCTGCTTGCGCCCGTTGCCACCCTCAGGATCGTCATTCATGCGGGCGGCAGTTGCACGCGCATCAGTAATTTTCTTGGCTTGTGCAGGCTCGGTGGCATTGGGCAGGCTGCCCAGCATGTCGGCTTGGATCGCAAACATGTTCATGCGAATGGTCTTGGCCTGGAACTGTGCCCAGTCGTCGCTGGCCTGGATGTGGTGGGTCAGATAAGAATTCTGCGCCGCCTTCTCCCCCATTTCGCACAATGCGAGTGCCGCCGCCAAAGCCGCAATCAGCAGCGCAACCTTGCGCGCACTCGTGTCGGCGTGGGCCGCGTGTTCGGCGTGCTCGATGCTCTCGGTCGCCATTTCGACGCTGTTGGCCATCGCAGACTCTCCGTATGAAAAGGGATCGCTAAGGAATGGTGGGCGCGACAGGGATTGAACCTGTGACCATTCGCGTGTGAAGCGAATGCTCTACCGCTGAGCTACGCGCCCATTCCAGGCGGACGGCGGACATAGGTCGGGCGCCCCCATTGTGTCAAGCCAGGGACGCCCGATTTTTGATCGTTACGCCAAATTACATTTCGGCATAGTTACCCTTGTGCCAAATGTAGAAGACGTAGTCGCTTTCAGTGACATCGCCCTTTTTGTCATAGCTGATCTTGCCGAGCACGGTATCCCAGGTTCCAGCTTTCAGGGTTTCGGCGACCTTTTTGGGATCGGTCGTGCCGGCTTTGGTGGCGGCGGCGGCCCATTCCTGGATGGCAGCGTAGGTGTAAAGCACGTAGCCTTCCGGATCGATGCCCTTCGCCTTGAACTGGGCGACAACTTTGGCAGCTGACGGGCGGCGGCGCGGATCGGACGGGAAGGTCATGATGGTGCCTTCGCCCTGGTCGCCGGTGATCTGCCAGTATTCGCTGGTTACCAGCGCGTCGCCACCGATGACAGCCGGGTTCATGCCCTGCTGCTTGGCCTGGCGCATGATCAGCCCGGTTTCGGTGTGGTAGCCGCCGATATAGATGACATCGATATTGGCCTGCTTCATTTTGCTGACCAGCGCTGAGTAATCTTTTTCGCCCGGAACATAGGCGGCGTACATCGTCTCCTTCAGGCCGGCCTTGTTCATCGCCTTTTTGGTCTCGTCGGCGAGGCCCTTGCCGTAAGCCGTGTTGTCGTGAAGCATCGCGACCTTGCGGCCCTTGTATTCCCTGGCGAGGAAGGTGCCGGCGACCAGGCCCTGCTGATCGTCACGCCCGCAGGTGCGGAACGTGTTCCAGCTGCCTTCTTCGGTGAATTTCGGGTTGGTCGATGCCGGGGTGATTTGCAGGATGCCTTCCTCGGCATAAACCTTGCTGGCCGGGATCGAGGATGACGAGCAGAAATGCCCGGCCATCATGACGATTTTCTTGGATGCCATCGACTGCGCGACCGAGTTGGCCTGCTTGGGGTCGCAGGCATCATCGCCGAGTTCCAGCATCACTTTCTGGCCGAGCACACCGCCGGCAGCATTGATGTCGGCGACTGCCATTTCGGCGCCGTCCTTCAACTGCTTGCCGAAGCTTGCGTAATTGCCAGTCATCGGGCCGGCGGCACCGATCTTGATTTGCGCCTGGGCAGGGGCGGCCGCCAAGGCAAAAGCTGCGGCGAGCGTCGCGACGCCGGCGAGCATGGTCCGTTTGAGCATGGATGATGTCCTTGATCTGTTTCCCACCGCGCGTAGATGTGGCGGCTGGGTTGCACCCTACGCGGATCGGGAAGGGGATGCAAATTGGACTGCGGAAAAGTTTCGGATTCCTTGCAGAGCGTATGTGCTCCGATTAGAGTGACGAGATGCTCAATATTGTTGAAGTTGATAGATTGGCGACCCAAGCCGCTTCGAAGGCGTTGAAGCGTGTAGGGATCGTGCGCGTATTCAGTGCGCCAACCGTAACCTGGGATGGCGACGAAGCGTTGAGCGTAACGATAGTGCTGCGGCGTAACGGCGGCGCGGTCACCGGGCGGGAGGCTAACACCGCACTGGTTGAAATCAGCCAGGAGCTGGAACGCCGAGGCGATAGTCGGTTTCCGATTACGACCATCACGACCGAGGAAGAACAGGAATCGCATGACGATTCCCAACCCTGACCATCTGCTTGATCAGGCAAGACAACTTTTGGCCGTAGCATCAGGCGGGGCACCTCGACAGGTCGATATTAGGCGTGCGATTTCAGCATCATACTATGCAGTTTTTCATTGTGTCCTTGCCGCCACCGCAGACATGGTCCTGGGTGCCAAAGAGCGGACAACCGCACGCTATGGGTTGGTTTATCGTAAAGTGGACCACAGGGGCTTCAAGGAATGCTGCGGGGAAATCAAAAAGTCGACCCCAGCGGCGACGTATAAGCCGTTTGTTCCGGCCATGGGATGGGATGGGATGGGTACATTCGCGCCTTTGCAATCTCGTCAATTGAGCTGCCGGTAAAGCGGCACAGTGCCGACTATGACCCGCTGGCGCGCTTCACGGTTGCCGACGCAATTTCTATCGTCGACATGGCATCTGATGCAATCATCCAGTTTTCAAAGGTATCCACGGATCACCGCAAAACCTTCCTCACCCTCCTGCTCTGCCCACCCCGCTAACCGCCCCACTCTTGCCGCGCCGCGCCGCGAACCGTAATAGCGCCGTCATACCCAGGCCGCATTTGCGGCGCAGGAGCGCAGACCATGGCATCGATCGCCGAAACCTTGTCCGAAAACCCGGCGCTCGCCGAACAGGCTGCAATCCTCGCGCGGCCGGTAACGCCCGCGCGGCTGATGGCCGACGCAATCCGCGCACTGGCGATCGACGCCGTCCAAGCCGCCAATTCCGGACACCCGGGAATGCCGATGGGCATGGCGGACGCGGCCACTGCACTCTGGTCGCGCGCGCTAAAATACGATGCCGCCGACCCGCGCTGGCCGGATCGAGACCGTTTCGTGCTGTCTGCCGGGCATGGATCGATGCTGCTCTACGCGCTGCTGCATCTGACCGGCCAGTCGGGCATGACCATCGAAGACATCAAACGTTTCCGCCAGCTGCATTCCCCCGCCGCCGGCCATCCCGAATTCGGCGAGGCGCCGGGGATTGAAACCACTACCGGCCCACTCGGCCAAGGTCTGGCCACTGCGGTCGGCATGGCAATCGCCGAACGGCTGCTGGCGGCGCGCTTTGGCAAAAGCCTGGTCGATCACCGCACCTGGGTGATCGCCGGCGATGGCTGCTTAATGGAAGGCATCAGCCAGGAGGCGATCAGCCTTGCCGGGCATTTGAAACTCGATCGGTTGACGGTGTTGTGGGATGACAACTCCATTTCCATCGATGGCGGCACCAACCTGTCCACCTCGGAAGACCAGTTGAAGCGCTTCGCCGCCGCCGGCTGGGCGACCAAGGCGGTTGATGGCCATGATGCCGCAGCCGTGGCCGGTGCCTTGTCGATGGCGATGCGATCGAAGAAGCCGACGCTGATCGCCTGCAAAACCATTATCGGGTTTTCCGCGCCGACCAAGGCCGGCACCGCTGGCGTGCATGGCGCGGCCCTCGGACCTGCCGAAGCGCAAGCCGCCAAGGATGCGCTGGGCTGGACCGCCGCGCCGTTTGAAATTCCCGAACCGATCGCTGCCGACTGGCTGCGCGCCGGTGCCCGTGGCGCCACCCCGCGGCGCGCATGGTTGAAGCGCCTCGCCCGCCATCCGATGCGCGTCGAGTTCGAAAGGGTCATGGCCGGCCGCCTGCCGGATAATTTCCATGAAACCGTGGCGGCGCTGAAAACCGATATCGCTGATACGCGCCCCAAGCTCGCATCGCGCCAAGCCAGCCAGAAATCGCTTGATGCGCTGGTGCCGGCGATCCCGGAAATGATCGGCGGCTCGGCTGACCTTACCGGATCGAACCTGACGCTGGTCAAGGGCATGGGCATCGTCGCCCCGGGCAATTTCGCCGGCCGTTATATCCATTATGGCATTCGCGAATTCGGCATGGCGGCGGCGATGAACGGCATCGCGCTGCATGGCGGCCTCATCCCATACGGCGGCACCTTCTTCGTATTCAGCGACTATATGCGCCCGGCCATCCGGCTTGCCGCCCTGATGCGCCAGCGGGTGATCCATGTATTGACCCATGACTCGATTGGCCTTGGCGAAGACGGCCCCACCCACCAGCCGGTCGAACACCTCGCCAGCCTGCGCGCCATGCCCGGCCTGTTCACCTTCCGCCCCGGTGACGCGATGGAAACCGCCGAAAGCTGGGAGCTGGCGCTGCGGCGGGCCGACGGACCGAGCATTCTCGCCTTGTCGCGCCAAACGCTTCCCAGCCTACGCGGCGACATGGCGGAAAACCGTACCGCGCGCGGCGGCTACGTGCTCGCCGAGGCAGACGGCCCGCGCCAGGTAACCCTGCTCGCCAGCGGCAGCGAAGTGGCGATCGCGATGGATGCCCGCATGGCGCTGGCGTCCGAAGGCATCAACGCAACGGTTGTGTCGATGCCATGCTGGGAGCTGTTTGCCCAACAAGATGAAAGCTACCGCGCATCAGTGCTTGGCACCGTGCTGCGGGTTGGGGTCGAAGCCGGCGTGTCGATGGGGTGGGATCGCTGGTTGGGGCCTGACGGAATATTTATCGGCATGAGCAGCTTTGGCGCCTCTGCGCCGTTTCAGGACCTCTACAAGCATTTCGGCATTACGCCGGACGCTATTGTCGCCGCCGTTAAAAAGCGGCTTGGTTAAACATCCACAGGAAGGAAACAGCCGCATGGCCGTCAAAGTTGCCATCAACGGGTTCGGGCGCATTGGTCGCCTGGTACTGCGCGCGATCATTGAAAGCGGCCGCACCGATGTCGTGCCGGTCGCAATCAACGATCTCGGCAGTGTGGAGGCCAACGCGCATCTGTTCCGCTATGACAGTGTCCACGGCCGTTTCCCCGGCGAAGTCGAAGTGTCCGGCCAGTCCATCACCATTCGCCATAACGGCCGTGTCTATGGCCCGATCACGGTGTCCGCCGAGCGCGATCCGTCGAAAGTGCCCTACCAGGGCGTCGATGTCGCGCTGGAATGCACTGGCATCTTCACCTCGAAGAAGGCGGCTTCGGCTTTGCTCGCCTCAGGCGCGCGCAAGGTGCTGATTTCGGCGCCGGCGGATGATGTGGACGCGACCATTGTGTATGGCGTGAATCACGGCACCCTGACCCGCGACATGACGATCATTTCCAACGCGTCTTGCACCACCAACTGCCTGGCGCCGGTGGCCAAGGTGCTGCACGACAATTTCGGCATCCTGCGCGGCTACATGCTGACCATTCATGCCTACACCGGCGATCAGAACACCGTTGATACCCTGCACAAGGACCTGCATCGCGCCCGTGCGGCGGCTGTCTCGGCGATCCCGACCAGCACTGGCGCTGCCCGTGCGATGGGCCTGGTGATGCCGGAACTGAAGGGCAAACTCGACGGCAGCTCGATCCGCATCCCGACGCCGAACGTGTCGCTGGTCTCGCTTGACGTCAACCTCGCCAAGCAGGCGACCAAGGAAGAAATCAACGCGGTGATGAAGGCGGCGAGCGAAGCCGGGCCGCTGAAGGGCATCCTGGGCTACAACACCGAACCGCTGGTCAGCATCGATTTCAACCACAACCCGGCATCGTCAACGTTTGACGCGACGCAAACCGCCGTGGTCGATGGCCAGTTGGCGCGGGTGATGACGTGGTACGACAATGAATGGGGTTTCTCGAACCGCATGTCTGACACCGCCGCCTTGTTCGGGAGCCTCTGATCATGGCGTTCCGCACCCTGGATGGCGTGGATGTCGCGGGCAAGCGCGTGCTTGTGCGTGCCGACCTCAATGTCCCGGTGCGGGACGGAAAAATCACCGACCTGACCCGGATCGAACGGCTATGCCCGACGATCCGGGAATTATCGGACAAAGGCGCGCGCGTCATCGTGTGCAGCCATTTCGATCGGCCGAAAGGCAAGCGCGTGCCGGACATGTCGCTGGCGCCGATGGCGACAGCCCTCGGCAAGGTGTTGGGCCGCAAGGTGCGCTTCGCCGAGGATTGCATCGGCATCCCGGCAGAGCAGGCGATCGACGCGCTCGGCAACGGCGATATCGCGGTGCTGGAAAACACCCGGTTTCATGCCGGCGAAGAAGCCAACGATCCGGTTTTCGCCAAGGCTTTGGCCTCGCTCGCCGACATTTTCGTCAATGACGCGTTTTCCGCCGCCCATCGCGCGCACGCCAGCACCGAGGGCGTGGCGCATCTGCTGCCATCCTATGCCGGCCGGCTGATGCAAGCGGAATTGGAGGCGTTGACGCTCGCTTTGGAACACCCCGAACGCCCGGTGATGGCGATTGTCGGCGGGGCGAAAGTGTCGTCGAAGCTCGAACTGCTCGGCAATCTGGTGACCAAGGTCGATCTGCTGGTGATCGGCGGCGCGATGGCCAACACGTTCCTGGCGGCCGAAGGCGTGGCGGTCGGCAAGTCGCTGCAGGAAGCCGAGATGCACGCAACCGCGCTGGACATCGTCGCCAAGGCGAAAGCCAGCGGCTGCGAAATTCTGCTGCCGGTGGATGCGGTGACGGCGGCCGAGTTCAAGGCCCATGCGGCGACGCGGGTCGTGCCGATCAGCGCAATTCCGGCGGACGCGATGATCCTCGATGTCGGCCCGGCGACGGTTGTGGGCTTGGTGGCACGGCTCGCCGGCGTGAAGACGGTGGTCTGGAACGGGCCGCTGGGCGCGTTCGAAATCCCGCCGTTCGATGCGGCGACGACTTCGCTGGCGCAGGCTGTGGCTGCGGCGACAGTTGCCGGTGCGCTCCGCAGCGTCGGTGGCGGCGGGGATACGGTGTCCGCGCTGCGGCATGCGGGGGTGATCGATCAATTGAGCTACGTATCGTCCGCTGGTGGGGCATTTTTGGAGTGGCTCGAAGGCAAGACTTTGCCCGGGGTTGCCGCCCTCACTGCCTGACCTGTCACGCTATTTCCCGAGGACCTGATGGCTGACATTCGCGCTGCCTTTGCTGCCCGTCCGGCGGGCTTCACCTTGCCGGGCGTTTTGTATCACGACGCCAACGCCTTCGATCTCGATCTCCAGCATATCTGGCATCAAAGCTGGGTATTCGCGGGCGCCAGTTG
>JANYCX010000082.1 GCA_025360065.1 Acetobacteraceae bacterium
GAGCACGATAAGCAGCGGCAGCAGGGGGAGCGCGATCATGCCATCGGTGAAGCGCATCAACACGGCATCAATCTTGCCGCCGAAATAACCTGCGGTAATGCCGATCAGCAAGCCAAAGGCGCCACCGATGGCAGTCCCGAGCACGCCAACGAGGAGCGAAATCTGCCCACCGACCATCAGGCGCAACAGCACGTCGCGTCCGGCTTCATCACGGCCCAGCAGGTGGCCGGGGCCGGGTGGATCGAAGCGCGCGAACAGATCAGTGGCGTCCGCATTCATCCCGCCGAGCATCTGCATCGGGATTGCCGTCAGCACGAACAACACCAGCGCCAGCAACACCAGCAGGCTCGCCATGCCAGCGCGATTGCGACGAAACCGCCGCCAGCGCAAGGTCCAAGGGCCGATGGCGGCTTCCGTGCGGCTCATTGGAGGGTGATCCGCGGGTCGAGCCAACCATAGGCGAGGTCGGCGGCAAGGTTGGATAAAAGCGTGACGCCGGTCGCGAACAGCAGCCCGGTCAGCGCCAGGTTGAAGTCGTTACCGAGAATTGAATCGTAAATCATTTTCCCCATGCCAGGTTGGGCGAACATGGTTTCGGTCAGCAACGCGCCGTTGAACAGCGTGCCGAAGCTTAGCGCCATAATGGTGACCACCGGGATCAACGCGTTGCGAAAGGCGTGGATCAACACAACCCTGCCCTCGCCTGCACCCTTTGCGCGGGCGGTGCGGATATGGTCCATGCGCAGAACCTCAATCATGCTGGCGCGCACGTAGCGGATGAAGCCGCCCGTCGTTGCAAACCCGAGGGTCACGACCGGCATGATCAGATGCACGAGATGGTCACGCAGGCTGCCATCGCCGACATTGGAAATCCCGCTCGCCGGGAGCCAGTGCAAATTGACCGCGAAAATCAGGATCATCATCAGCGCGAGCCAGAATACTGGCACCGAAATCCCGGCAAAGGCAATCAGCCCGATCAGGCCATCGACCAGCCCGCCCGGCCGGCGCGCGGCGATGATGCCAAGGGTGAAGGCGACAGCGACGCTGAAGGTGAAACTGCTCAGCATCAGCTTACAGCTTTGCAGCAAAGCCGGCGCCAGCACTTCCAGCACCGGGGCCGAATGCACCCGCGAATAGCCGAGATCGCCCGACAGCGCTGCGCTGAGCCAATGCCAGTAGCGCAGCAGCAAAGGCTGATCGAGCCCGTAGAGCGCACGCAGATTGGCAACCATTTCCGGGGTCGCGTTCGGGTTTGAGGCGATCATGATATCGATCGGATCGCCCGGCATCAGCCCGATCAGCCCGTAAATCACCACCGACATCACCAGCATCACCAGCAACGCCTGGCCGAGGCGGCGGAACACATAGCTGGTCATGGCGGGGCATCCCGGAAATGGCAGGCGGCATCGCCGGCGCGGGCGGCAAGCGGGGCAAGCGGCGGGACTTCACTGCGGCAAATGTTTTGCACCATCGGGCAACGCGGATGGAACACGCAACCCGGCGGCGGCGCCAGCGGGCTGGGCATTTCGCCGGTGATGGCCCGCCCCCGGCTGCGCCTTGTGCCGATGCGCGGCACGCTGGCAAGCAGTGCGCGCGTGTAGGGATGGGCGGGGGAAGCAAATAATTCCGCGCGCGGACCAACTTCGACAAGGCGGCCGAGATACAACACCGCCACCCGGTCCACCAGATGATTGACCACCGCCAGATCGTGGCTGATGAACAAATAGGACAGCCCGTTCGCCTCCTGCAAATCCTTCATCAGATTGAGGATCTGGCTTTGGATGGAGACATCGAGTGCCGAAAGCGGTTCGTCAGCCACAATCAGTTGCGGGCGCGGGGCGAGCGCGCGGGCAATGGCGATGCGCTGGCGCTGGCCGCCGGAAAACTCGTGCGGGTAACGGTTCAGCGCATCGACCGGCAGCCCGACCTGCTCAATCAGTTCCGCTGATCGCGCGGCGCGCTGGGCGGCATTGGCGGTGCCCTGGATGCGCAACGGTTCGGCGATGATGTCGGAGACCGGCATGCGCGGGTCGAGCGCGCTGAACGGGTCCTGGAACACCATCTGGATGGCGCGGCGGGCGGCGGGCCAGGTGGTGCGGTCGAGCAGGGCGCCGCGAAACCGCATGCTGCCGGAATTTGGCGCTTGCAGGCCGGTGACGACGTTGCCGATGGTGGACTTGCCGCTGCCGCTTTCGCCAACCAGCGCCAGGGTCTCGCCTTCCGCAATCGCCAGACTGACCTGATCGACCGCCAACAGCCGCTTGCGACCGACCTTGAACTGCACTGAAACATTATCGAGGGCGTATAACTCGGTCATGCCAGCGCCTTGAAGCAGGCGACATCATGGCCCGGCCCAACAATCGTCGCGCCCGGCTCGGTATGGCGACAATCGGCGTCGGCCAACGGACAACGATCGGCGAAGCGGCAGCCACGCGCGGCCTCGTCGAGGTCGGGGACGCCGCCTGCAATCACCGGCAGGCGATCGAGGCGATGGCCGGGATCGGGCAGGGTTGCGATCAGGCCCCGTGTGTAGGGATGGCGCGGATTGGCGAACAGCGCATCCGCCGGCGCCCGTTCGACGATACGGCCAGCGTACATCACGATGATGTCATGCGCGACCTCGCTCACCACCGCCAGATTATGGCTGATGAACTGGATCGCCATGCCGATGCGGTCTTGCAGATCGAGCATCAGATCGAGGATTTGCGCCTGGATGGTGACATCGAGCGCGGTGGTCGGTTCGTCGGCGATCAGCAGCGCCGGTTCGCAGGCCAGCGCCATCGCGATCATCGCGCGCTGGCGCATGCCGCCGGAGAGTTGGTGCGGGAACGCCACCGCACGTTCCTTCGGCGAATTGATCCCGACGGCTTCGAGCTTGCCAACCGCAAGCCCCTCGGCCTCGCGCCAGGAAATTCCCTTGTGCAGCACCAGCACTTCGGCGATCTGATGCCCGACCCGCATCACCGGGTTTAACGCTGTCATCGGCTCCTGAAAAATCATCGCCACGCGTTCGCCGCGCAAATGGCGCCAGTCAGCAGCGGATTGGCCGATCAGTTCACGTCCAGCGAAATGGATGCTGCCGGTCACATGACCTGGGCTTGGTATTAGCCCCATCAACGCGAGTGCCGTCATTGACTTGCCGCAACCGCTTTCGCCGACCACACCCAGGGTGCGACCGGCGTCGATGGTGTAGCCGATCCCGGCCACCACCCGGCGTTCGCCCTCGCCGCGTGGAAAGGCGACGCTGAGCCTTTCCACGCTGAGCAAGGGCGTCGGCATTACTGCGACTTCCAGTTCTCCGCCCACAGGATGCTCATGTCGCCATGGCCGGTCGGGGTATAGCCAAGCAGCCATTTCGGCACGACATGCGGGTCAGCGCGATAGAAGAGCGGCAGCACATGCAGTTTGTCCACGTAGATTTTCTGCATTTCCGCCCAGACCGCCAATTGCTTGGCGGGGTCAAGTTCAGACTCCGCCTGATCGATCAGCGTGTCCATGCGGGGATCGTTGAAGGCGATGGCGTTGGACCCGGTGTAATTATTGGCCTCGGTCGGGATTTGCGCCGAATGCAACGTCCGGCGCGGGGATGAGCCGACGCCCGACGACCATGCATACATCGCCAGGCCGTTGAACAGGCGCTTCTTGATGGTTTCGCCAAAGAAGGTGCGCGGCGGCTCGTTCTTCAACGTCACGTCAATGCAGGCGGCCTTGAGTTGGTCTTGCAGCACCTGCTGAACCAGTTCGCGTAGCCGGTTGCCGGCGGTGGTGCCGAATTCAACCGACAGGCGGGCATTGTCCTTGTTGGTGCAAATGCCGTCCTTGCCAGGGGTCCAGCCGGCCTCGGTCAGCAGGGCTTTGGCCTTCGCGCGGTCGAAGTCAAAATTGGTCACGTTCTTGGTATAGTTCGGGTCAAGCGGATTAACCCAGCTTTGCGCCACTGGCTGCATGCCGCCGAACAGCTTATCGACCAGGGTTTTGCGGTCGAGCGCGTAGAGCATCGCGCGACGCACCCGGACATCGGCCAAAATCGGGTTTTCGACCTTGAGATCGATATGCTCGTAGGTCAGGCTCGGCTTGAAGACATAGGTGAATTTGTCGGGATAGGCGTCGCGCAGCTTGATGACCTGATCGATTGTAAGGCCGACGCCCTCACCGGCGACCATATCAATGTCACCCGACAGGAGATTGGCCTGCAAGGCTGCGGTGTTTTCGATCAGCTTGATGACAATGCGCTTGAAGCCGGGCTTGGCGCCGGGCCAGAACGGGTTCGGCGTCAGCACCACCTGCACGCCCGATTTGTAGTCGGAGATCATGTAGGGACCGTTGCCGAGGCCCGGAGTGGTTGGCGCGCGGTTGAACACGGTCTGCTTGAGGTAGTCGGCCGCCTTGTTGCCGGCCTTTTCATAAACCGGGCCTTCGATATGGGCAGGCAGCAGCGAATCCCAGGTGTTGTATTGATAGGTGACGGCCGACAAATGCAGCACTGCGGTGCTGGAATTAATCACCTCGATCGAGGTGATGTCCGACCACGGATGCCCATTGGTGAAGCCTGATGCCGGGTCCTTGCCCACATTCCAGGTGAACACCAGATCGTCGGTGGTCAGCGCTTTGCCGTCGCTCCATTTCAGATCGGTGCGCAACTTGATGGTGACCGCCATGCCCTTCTTGCCGCCAATGTCTTCGAGCTTGGCGAGGCCGTTGGCCAAGGTTGGCAATTCGCTGCACAGCAGGCAGGAATTTTTCCAGTCCTTGTCATAGGCCGTGATCGGGCGGGTGGTGAAGCCGAGCACGTAGCTTTTGATCACTTCGGCATCGACCGCCGGATGCAGGCTTGACGGGAACTGCGCCACGCCGATGACCAGATCGTCCTTGGCGGAAGCGGGCTGGGCGAGCCAGGGCAAGGCCGCCAGGGCAAAGGCTGCAAGCGTGCGGATTTTCATCTGCGGGCTCCGGAATGAGGTTGCGGCGATAGTCAAACAGGACCGGCGGGGTGGCTGTCAATGCGTGATCATGCGTTTGGTCCGTCAGCATGCCCACATTGCCGGGGAGATCGACAGCACCCTGGAGGCAGCGCGCGAGACCGGAATGGATCGGGAGGTTTTTCCGGTGGTTGGTCCTTGGCGGTTTGAGCAGATCATGGACCAGGGTTTCTGGCCCTAAACCGTCGCCACCGGTGTTGCCGGTGACCCGACCGCTCCCGGCAACCGCAACGGCGGCGCGGTCAGCAGGAAGCGGTTGCGACCGGCCGCGCGCAGCCAGTCGGCGAGTTCGGTCAGGTACCACATTTCGCCCAGGTAACAGCCCAGCTTGAACAGGCAATGCGCGTGCAGCGGCAACTGGGCGCAGAAATCATCCATGCAGGGCTTGGCCGGCGTGCTTTCAACACCGTAATTATCGGCGAGCAACGCCACCGCGCCACTATCGGTGATCCAGTTGAGCAGGCGCTGATCGCGGCCATCGAGCGCGCAGGTGCTGGCGAACAGCTTGGGCACGTCGGGCTGCTTTTTCATGTCGAGCAGCATTTGCGCGAAGCCGGTGCGCAGGCACACCAGATCGCCCTGTTCGACAACGACCTTGTCCTTGTCGAGCACCATCATCAACTCGTCATAGCCAACCACCTGGCCGGAGCGCCCGAAATGGGCTTCGAGGTCGATCATCACGCCGCGGCCCTGCACGCAGGTCACCGCCATGTTTTCCACCCCGAGCTTATGGGCGCCGGTGGCGACGGTGTTTTTGGTTTCGGTGAGGCCGTTATAGACCACCGGTCCGGCGATATCGGTGCCGGCACGGTAGCCATTGTAGAACACGTCTTCGGGTTTTCCGTCGCCATCGACATCGAACATCTGCCCGACATGGGCGAGGGTGTCCCACTGAGTCGAATATTGCAGCGTCATCAGCACCCGGTCATCACAGACCACATCCAGCGCCGTCGGGTCGTAGCAGCGCAGCGGCACCGCCATGTTGGCGCGGCCGTCGCGCTGGGTCGGCATCAGTTCCGGCGGGTGGCGGCGCGGATTAAGCACCGCGCCGCCGGGGTAATCGAGCGGCAGCGACAGGCAGAAATTGCGACCGGTCTTCACCTCGGCAATGCCTTGCAGGACCTTGTGCGGGGTGAGCAGGTTGAGCCGGCCAAGCTGGTCATCCGGCCCCCAATCGCCCCAGGTTGAGCCTTCAGGGCGGCGGGTCCAGCGGGGATTGATGTCCATTTGTGGCTCCTCAGGCGGCTTGTTGCAGGGTCGGGGCTTCGTCGGCGACGGTGGTGCGGCGCATGTCGCGCATTTCGTCGGCGGGGAACGGGCGGGCGCGGTGCATGGTGATGCGGTTATCCCAGATCACCAAATCGTTCTGTTGCCAGACATGGGCGTGGGTGCGTGCGGGGGCTGTTGCGTGCTCGGTCAGATCGCGCAGCAAGGCGCGGGCTTCAGGCGTCGGCATATCCTCAATCTCGCCGATATGGGCGGAGAGATACAGCGACAGGCGGCCGGTTTCGGCGTGGCGACGCACCAGGCGCTGGCGCACTGGTACCCAGCGTTCGCGGTCGGCATCGGTGAAGGCAAACCCGAGGACTTCGCGGCTGTAGAGTTGGCTATGATGGGTCACCAGATGGCGGATTTCGGACTGCGTGGCACGATCCAGCGTGTCCCAGGCAGCGCGCATGTCGGCGAATTCGGTGTTGCCGCCGGTGGCCGGAACGGTGCGCGCCGAGAGCAGGGAAAAACGCGCGGGGATTTCCTTGAACGAACTGTCGGAATGCCACAGCCGGTTGCCGAGGCCGAACAGGCGGGCGCGATCATCGCGGGCGCGGATGCGGCCATCGCGATCGAGGTTGGAGATGTCGTTCAACGCCATTGGCAGCCGGCGCGCCTCGCCTTGCACCAGATCGCCGGTGGCATCTTCCAGCGGGCCGAAATAGCGGCTGAAGGCAATCTGCTGATCGTCGGTCAAGGGCTGGTTGCGCAAGATTAGCACGGCAAAGCGCGCCATGCCGGCCTCGATCGCGGAAATTTGCTGTGGCGCGAGCGGCCGGGTGGGGTCAATGCCGGACAACTCGCCGACGAAATTGGGGGCCGCCGGGTTGGCCGGGGCAATGACGAGCTTCATGAATGACATCCTCCAAGGCGGAAGGATAAAGCGGTTGCTCAGCCGCGCAAGGCCAGTTCCACCCGATCGGCGAGGGCGTGATAGTCGGCGATGTCGTTATAGGCATGGGCGGACAGGCGCAGCCAGGATTGGCCGGCGAGTGCCGAGACCGGGGCATCGGTGCCGGCTGCAAGCAGGGCATCGCGCAGCGCCATCGCGCGGTCAGCTGATGCGGGCAGCCGCACCAGGGCCATGGCGCCGGCAGCGGCGTTGCCCGACGCGGTTTCGGTGCCGAGGCGGCCGGCGAGCACAGCGGCAGCCTCGGCGGCGAGGTCTGCGTTACGGGTGCGCAAAGCGGCGCCACCGAGTTCGGCGTGGAAATCGAGCGCGGCTGTTACTGACAGATAGGCGCTGGGGTCGAAGGTGCCGGTCCAGTCGAACTCGGCAACAAAACCCTGGCCGTAGCCGTGGGAAATTACCGTTGGGTGCAACCCGTGCTGGCGGTCGCGGCGCGCCCAGATGAAGGCGCAGCCCTTTGCCGCCATCAGCCATTTATGGCAGTTGCCGACATAGTAATCCGCGTCGAGCGCGGTGAGATCGATATCGATATGGCCGGGGCCGTGCGCGCCATCAACCAGGATCGGCACCCCGGCGGCGTGGCACGCGGCGATGATCGCCGGCAGCGGCAGTACCATCGCCGATGACGAGGTGATGTGGTCGATCACCGCGAGCCGGGTTCGCGCGGTGAAGGCGGCGGTGAGCGAGGCAATCAGTTCGCCTTCATCGAGGCGCGGGAACGACATTTTCGCTTCGACCAGTTTGGCGCCGAAGCGGTCGCAGACATACTGGATGGTGTTGCGCACCGCGCCATAGACATGGCCGAGCACGACAATTTCGTCCCCCGGCTTCAACACCAGCGACCGCAGTACCGCGTTGCACCCCTCCGTCGCGTTGGAGACAAAAGCGAGGTCCTGGGCGTCGGCGCCGAGAAATTCCGCCAGCCTTCCCGCCGCATGGCGCAACGCCTGCGGCAATTCGGCGCGCATAAAGCGGCTGGGCTGGGCTTCCATCTGACGGCGCCAGCGATCCTGGGCGGCGAGCACGCGCTTGGGAGTGGCACCGTAGGAGCCGTGGTTGACGGTGATGAAATCGGGGTCGAGGTGGAATTCACTGCGGAGGGCGTGACCTAGGGTTGGCATATCGCAGGCTCCAAGCAAGATGTTCATTTAGCGAACAAAAAACGTCAATGCCCAGCTTTGTCACGCGGCATCGTTGCGGGTGATCGGCGCCCTATACCTCGCGCCATATCTTGCCGCGCTTGCGCACCGGATCGAGCAGCGCCCAGTCGCCCTGCGGCAGGGTATGGCCCTTGGGAAAGGGTGGGCGCGGCTCCATGCCCAGCGAGATCATCACCCGGTCATCGCGGTAGTAGCATTGCAGGATGATGCGCCCGAGCGCAGTGAGGTCTGCGCCACCCTCGGCGCGCAGTGTGGCGCAGGATTCTTCCTGTTTTTCGATGTCGAGGTCAGCAAGACTGCCGCCTGAGATGCGCTCAAGCTGCGCGAGCGCGCGGTGCACGGCAGCCGCGTCACGGTCCAGGCTTTTGGCGATATCGGCCTGAATCAGCGCATCATCGGCGCCGGGGACCTTGAATTCGGCGCTCGCCGGGATCATCCGGGCGCACAACGCGGCCAGGCTGCGCTTTTCGGCGTCGGACAGGATGGGATCGCCCCAGGCGGGCAAGGGTGCGGCGGCTTTGGACATGGCGGAGATCCTCAATCGAACAATGTGGCCAGGCGCTGCTTCATCTGGTCGGCGATGTAGAGTGCGAGGGCCTGGATGGTGGAGGTCGGGTTGACGCCGCCCGAGGTGGTGAAGATCGAGCCATCGACGATGAACAAATTCTTCACGTCATGGCTGCGGCCCCAGTCATTGACCACCGACCGCGTCGGGTCGCTGCCCATGCGGGCGGTGCCCAGCAAATGCCAGCCGCCGTTCCGGATGGGTTTTTCCACCCCGATATCCCAGGCGCCGGCTTCGCGCAGGGCCTCGGTGGCGCGCGCGATGGCGTGGTCGAGCATGCGGTTGGAGTTTTCCGACAGCGTGTAGTCGATCTTGGGCGCAGGGATGCCGTTTGCGTCTTTCAGCACCGGGTCCAGGGTGACGCGGTTATGTTCCTCGGGCAGGTCCTCGCAGATCGCGGCGATGTTCATCCGGTGATTGTGCAGCTTGCGATAGACCGCATGATGCTCGGCCCCCCACGGCAGGCGGCCGGAGGCGAAGCTCTGCTGGGCTTCCATAATGGCGCCAACGCCACGGCCGAACTGCCAGGAATAGCCGCGCACGAAGCCGCGCGACTGATCGGATTCGTAGAATTCGTGGCTCCACAGCGATAGCGGCGGGCCGCGATTGCCGTCGGTTTCCTCGTTAAAATAGCCCCAGACGCTGGCGTAGGGATGAAACATCAGGTTCTTGCCGACCAGACCTGACGAATTGGCCAGCCCGTTCGGGAAGCGCTCCGATTTCGAGTTCAGCAACAGCCTTGGGGTGCCGATGCCATTGGCGGCCACGACCACGACATGGGCAGGCTGGAACTGCTCGACCCCATCGCGATCATAGTAAATCACGCCATTGGCCATGCCGGTGGCGTTGTCGATGGTGATCTCGCGCACCCGTGCCCTGGTGCGCAATTCCACCCCGGCGCGGATGGCGGCCGGCCAATAGGTGATGTCGGTGCTGGCCTTGGCGCCCTGGGCACAGCCGGCGATGCAGTGGCCGAGATTGATGCAGGGCGCGCGGCCTTCATACTCGCGGGTGGTCACCGCGCAGTCACTCGGCCACCAGTGCCAGCCCAGGCGGTTCATCGCCTCGCCCAATATGCGGCCCGAGCGCCCCATTGGCAGCGGCTCCATCGGCGAGGTTTTCTGCGGCGGATAGGCGGGGTCCCCGGCCAGGCCGGAAACCCCGGTCATGCGGTCATTCTCGGCGAAGAACGGCTCCAATTGGTGATAGTCGATCGGCCAGTCATCGGCCACGCCATCGAGTGATTTCACCTTGAAATCGGACGGGTGCAGGCGCGGGTAATGCGCGGCGTAGAGAATGGTGCTGCCGCCGACAGCATTGAAGTTCAGCACCTTGATCGGCGAATTATCGTCATTGACCGGATAATCCGACCAGAGCTGGCGGCGGTTCGGGGACGTCGCCATGTCGTTGAACTGGCGCGCCTCCCAATCGCGGCCATTGGACGGATAATCGGTGGGGTTTTGCCAATCTCCCTGTTCAAGACACAGGATTTTCATCTTGGTATCGGCCAGGCTCCAGGCCACGGCGGCACCGGAGGCACCCGAGCCGATGATGAGCACGTCAACAGGTTCGTGACTGGGCATGCGCCTGGGGTTCCCTATTCGAACAGCGTGTCGAGCCGCTGTTTCATCTGATCGGCAATATAGAGCGCGATGGCTTGGATGGTCGAGGTCGGGTTCAAACCGCCGCCAGTGACGAAGACCGAGCCGTCGATGACAAACAGGTTCTTCACATCGTGGCTGCGGCCCCAGGCATTGACCACCGAGCGTGCGGGGTCGGTGCCCATGCGCGCGGTGCCCAGAAGATGGCCGGGATAGTTCAGCACGTCACGCGAACAAGCGATGGTGTGGGCGCCGGCCGCGCGCATGATCTCGGTGGCGCGCGCAATGCCGTGTTCCATCATACGGGCGGTGTTGTCCGACATTGTGTAGTCGATGCGCGGGGCGGGAATGCCGTGCGCGTCCTTCAGCACCGGGTCGAGGGTGATCCGGTTATGCGCCTCCGGCAGATCGTCGCAGGCCACCCCGACATGGAAGCGATGGTTGGCAAACCGGCGCATCGCGGCGTGGTGGCCCGCCCCCCATGGGATGCGTCCAGCTTCCACGCCCGACATCGCCTCGCCCACCGGGCCGGCGCCGCGGCCGAATTGCAACATGTAGCCGCGCACGAAGTCGCGGGCGGGGTCGGTTTCGTAGAATTGCTTACTCCAGATCGAGACAAGGGGGCCGCGCTGGCCGTCCATCTCGTCATCGAACCAACCGTGGATGATCGGCCAGGGATGCAGCATCAGGTTGCGCCCGACAAGACCTGAGGAATTGGCCAGTCCGTTTGGAAAACAATCTGATTTCGAGTTCAGTAACAGCCTTGGAGTGCCGATGCCGTTGGCCGCCATGACAACCACATGCGCGGGCTGGAACACTTCGCGCCCGTCACGATCATAGTAGATCGCGCCCGTGGCCATGCCGTCCGGGCCGATTGTGATTTCGCGCACCCGGCAGTTGGTCCGCAATTCCACCCCGGCGCGGATTGCCACTGGCCAATAGGTGATGTCGGTGCTGCCCTTGGCGCCCTGGGCGCAGCCGGGCAGGCAATGGCCGAGATTGATGCAGGGCGCGCGGCCATCATGCTCGACCGTGGCGATCGCGGCGCCCGACGGCCACCAATGCCAGCCCAGCCGGTTCATTGTCTCGCCAGCCCTGGTGCCGGACCGGCCGAGCGGGACTGGCGGCATTGGCATTGTGTGGGGCGGAAAGCCCGGGTCACCCGCCAGCCCGGCCACGCCCATCATTTGGTCGTTCTGGGCAAAGAACGGCTCCAGCACGGCGTAATCGATCGGCCAGTCATCGGCGACGCCATCGAGCGATTTCACCCGGAAATCGCTGGGATGCAGGCGCGGGAAATGGGCCGCGTAATGCACCGTGCCACCCCCGACGGCGTTAAAATTGGCGATCTTCACGATCGAATTGGCATCGTTGATCGGATAATCGGCTGGAAGCTGACGCCGGTTGGCCATGATGTCGGCATCGCCGTAGCGCCGCGCCTCCCAATCCCGGCCATTGGCGGGATAGTCGGTGGGCTTCACCCAGTCACCTTGTTCGAGGCAGACGATGCGCATCTTGGTGTCCGCCATCGACCACGCGAAAGCTGCCCCCGACGCGCCGGAACCGATGATCAGGATGTCGACGGGATCGGTCATGGCGCCTACTCGAACAATGTGGCCAAACGCTGCTTCATCTGATCGGCGATGTAGAGCGCGAGGGCTTGAATGGTGGAGGTCGGGTTAACCCCGCCGGCGGTGACGAACAGGCTGCCATCGACAACGAACAGGTTCTTCACATCATGGGCGCGGCCCCATTCATTGACCACCGAATTCGTGGGGTCGGCGCCCATGCGGGCGGTGCCGAGATTGTGAAAGCCGGACAGCGGGATCGGGTCAACCACCGAAATGTCATGCGCGCCGGCGGTGGCGAGCAGCAGGCGCGCCTTGTCGATCGCGTGGTGGATCATACGGCGGCTGTTGTCGCCGATGGTGTAGTCGATTTTCGGCGCCGCGATGCCGTGGCTGTCGGTCAGCACTGGATCGAGGGTGACGCGGTTATGCGCCTCCGGCAGGTCGTCCACCACGATCGACAGATTGAGGCGGCGATAATGCAGGCGGCGGAACACCGCGTGATGCGCACCGCCCCAGGGCAGGCGGCCATGTTCGAAGCTGGTGGTCGCCTCCACCACCGGGCCGGCACCGCGGGCGATCTGGAAGATGTAGCCGCGCTTGAAATCGCGTGCCGGGTCGGTCTCGTAAAATTCATGGCTCCACAGCGACAGCGGCGGGCCGCGATTGCCGTCTACCTCCTGATCGACATAGCCGTAGACCGAAACATAGGGGTGCAGCATCAGGTTGCGGCCAAGCTGGTCGGACGAATTGGCCAGCCCATTGGGGTGGCGGGCGCTGGCCGAGGCCAGCAGCAGGCGGGGCGTGCCGATGCCGTTGCAGGCGACGACGACGACATGGGCGGCCTGGAAGCAAAGCTCGCCGGTGGCGTCGTAATACTCGGCCCCGGTCGCCATACCGTCATCGCCGGTGGTGATGCGGCGCACCCGGCAATGGGTGCGCAGTTCCACCCCGGCGCGGATGGCGCGCGGCCAGTAGGTGATGTCCACGCTCGCCTTGGCGCCCTGGGCACAGCCGGGGGTGCAGTGGGCGAGGTTGATGCATTTCGCCCGGCCGTCATATGCTTCGGTGGCGGCGGTGTTGTCCGATGGCCACCAGTGCCAACCCAACTGGTTGAAGGCCTTGCCCCACACCGCGCCAGAGCGGCCGAGGGCGTGCGGCGGCATTTGCGGGATTTTGCCGGGGGGATAGGCCGGGTCTCCGGCGAGGCCCGAGACCCCCATCATGCGGTCATTGAGATCGTAGAACGGGGCAAGCTGGGCGTAGCTGACCGGCCAGTCCTGGCCAACACCATCGAGCGTGCGGGTGCGGAAGTCGCTGGGATGCAGGCGCGGCCAGTGGGCGGTGTACATGATGGTGCCACCGCCAACGCCGTTAAAGTTCAGGATCTTGATCGGCGAGGCATCATCGTTGACCGGGTAATCTTCGGGGCGGCCACGGCGGTTGGGGCTGGGCGAAAAGTCGCCAGTGGCGCGGGCTTCCCAGTCGCGGTCATTGGCGGGGTAGTCAGTGGGTTTCATCCAGCCGCCCTGTTCGAGGCAGACGATGCGCATTTTGGTGTCGGCGAGCGACCATGCCATCGCCGCCCCCGATGCGCCGGCGCCGATGATCAGGATGTCGACGATGCTATCGGTCATGGCGCGCGATCTAACACGATGTCCGGGTGCTGCTCCACCTGATCGGCGATGGACAGTGTGTTCGCCCGGGAGTCCCCCCGATGAGCGGCCACACTGGCCGTCACCCTGCCACGATAGCCATCAAACCGGACCCACTGCAACGCCATGCCCGATGACGGCTGGCGCGACGGTCGGCAACTCAATCGTCGGCAAACAGCGCAAAACCCGGCAAAGTTGATTGACAGCCCCAGCCTGCTCCATCACGGTCAGCCTCGGTAAGATTGCGATCCCCATAAGACCCTCGCCCAGGAGACGCGACATGAAGCGCCGCCAACTTCTTTCCGCCGCCACCGCCGGTACCGCCCTGTCGGCGCTGCCGCAATTGGCAAGACCCGCCTTGGCCCAAGGTGGCAGCAACCCACGGGTGTTGCGCTTTGTGCCGCATGCCGATCTGGCCAACCCCGATCCCATCTGGTCCACCACGACGGTTGCCGCGATGCACGGCTTTATGGTGTGGGACTGGCTTTATGGCCTGGACGAAAAATTCCTGCCGCATCCGCAGATGGTCGGACGCGAGGAAATCACCGATGACGGCCTGACCTGGACGCTGACCCTGCGTGAGGGGCTGGTGCATCATGACGGCGAAAAGGTGCGCGCCACTGACGCCGTCGCCTCCATCGGACGCGCCGCGCGCCGCCAGCCGCTGGTGGAAACCCTGATGAACGCGACCAACGAGTTGGCAGCGCTCGACGACAACCGGCTGCGCTTCCGGTTGAAGAAGAAATTTTCATTGCTGCCTTATGCTCTTGCCGGCATCCCGATCATGCCCGAGCGGATCGCCAAGACCGATGCCTTCACCCAGATCAGCGAGTATGTCGGCAGCGGGCCGTACAAATTCGTGCGCGACGAATGGAAGGCCGGCGCCGGGGCGGTCTATGCCCGCCACGACAAATATGTGCCGCGCGCCGAGCCGATCAGCATGTGGGCCGGCGGCAAAACCACGTTCTTCGATCGCGTCGAATGGACAACGATGCCCGATCCGTCCACCGCCGCGGCAGCCTTGCAGCGTGGTGAAATCGACTGGCTGGACGGCCCGCTGATTGATCTGGTGCCGCAGTTGCGCAAGGCCAACGGGGTGAAGGTTGAACTGTTCGACCAGCTTGGTAACTTGATGTCGTTGTTCTTCAACCATTATCAGCCACCCTTCGACAATGTGAAATTGCGCCGCGCGGTGATCGCGGCGATCAGCCAGCAGGACTTTGTGGACGCGGTGTTGGGCGACCAGCAGAAGGACCTCGGCGGGATCAATGTCGGGGTGTTCCCACCGGCCTCGCCCTATGCGAGCAAAGCCGGGCTGGAGGTGCTGACCGGACCGCGCGACCTGGCCGCCGCGCGCAAGATGGTGGCCGAGAGCGGTTACAAGGGCGAGCTGATTGTGCTGATGTCGCCCACCGAAATCGCCTCGATCCGGCAATCTTCGCTGGTCGCGGAATCGGTGCTGAAATCGCTCGGGCTGAACGTGCAACTGGCCAGCATGGATTGGGGCACCATGATCCAGCGGCGCAATAGCCGCGAGCCGGTCGAAAAGGGCGGATGGAGCTGCTACACCACGTCGTGGACTGGGCTGTCGATCAACACCCCGGCGACCCATCTGCCGCTGCGCGCCAATGGTGCGGCCGCTGGCGCATGGTGGCGCCCGACCGATCCGGAGCTGGAAAGACTGCGCGACACCTGGTTCGACGCGCCCGATCTGGCGGCACAGAAGCGCATCGCCGAAGATATTCAGCGCCGCGCACTGAACGAGGCCGCGTTCGTGCCGCTTGGCCTGCAATTCCAGCCAACCGCGTTCCGCAACACCCTGACCGGCTTCGCACGGTCCGGCTTCGCGGTGTTCTGGGGCGTGCGCAAGGTGAGCGCCTGATACCGACCCGCTTAAGTGTTGACCCATGAAGAATGGGTCAATGCGGGTCGGTATCAGTCTTTGTTTGGCGCGCCGCCGCCGGCCAACCCGGCGCGCAATACCAACCCGCCTTGACGATGGAAGAAGCATCGTCAAGGCGGGTTGGTATGATAACCATAGTTGGGGCTTGTCGCGTGACCGCGGCAAGCCCGGTTGCTATGAAGGTGCCTCCGCTCGATCAGGCAAGCGGATCGAGCACCACCACGGGGATTTCCCGGTCAACCGCCTTTTTCTGATAATCCGCAAAAGGCGGCCAGATCACCACCGCTTTTTCCCACAGCGCCGCCCGTTCCGCGCCGGTCGCGGTGCGGGCGACAGCGTGCATCTTCTTGGTGCCGACCTGGATTTCGACGGCGGAATTGCCGAGAATATTGCGATACCAGCCCGGATGCTCCGGCGCGCCACCCTTGGATGCAATGATGAAATAGCTGCCGCCGGTTTCGCCGTAAAACAGCGGGAACAGATATTTCTGGCCGGATTTGCGGCCGGTTGTGGTCAGCAGCAGCGACGGCACCGCCATCTCCGGCAGGTTCGGCGACTTGATTGTATACATATGGCCGTCGGTGCCGCCGCTGTGCTGATAGCGCGCGACATGATCCACCATCCATTGCGGCAAATTGGGGGCGAGAATGGCGTCGGTCATGATGGGGCATCCTGAAGTTGCAGCGATTATCCCCGATGCGGGCAGTTTCGTCCAGCGATCACGCCAGGTGGCAGGCGACCATCGCGGCACCAACCGACCGCAACGCCGGAACATCGACCGCGCAGCGCGCCACTGCCACTGGGCAGCGCGTGTGAAACCGGCAGCCTGGCGGCGGATTGGCCGGGCTGGGGATTTCGCCGACCAACGGCACCGACACCCTGGCACGCTGCACCGCCGGATCGGGATCGGGCACTGCCGCGATCAGCGCCCGGGTATAGGGATGGCGCGGGGACGCGAACAGCGCATCGCGCGGGGCGATTTCGGCAAGCTGGCCAAGATACATCACCGCCACCCGGTCGCAGACATGGCGCACCACGGCAAGGTCGTGGCTGACAAACAACATCGCCATGCCATATCGCGCCTGCAACGCCACCAACAGATTGAGGATTTGCGCGCGCACCGAGACATCCAGCGCCGACACAGCCTCGTCACACACCAGCAACGCGGGTCGTAGCGCCAACGCCCGCGCGATCACGACGCGCTGGCGTTGCCCGCCACTGAATTGATGCGGGTAGCGGTCGGCGTGGTCCGGGCGCAAGCCAACCTCCTGGAGCAATTCTCCAACCCTTGCGCGCAACGCCGCACCCGCGGCCCGGCCACGCACCAGCAATGATTCCCCGATCGCGGTGCCGATGGTCATGCGCGGGTTTAGCGAGGTGATCGGGTCCTGGAACACCATCTGCACCTGGGCCCGAACCTCGCGCAGAAGCCGTGGTGAGGCACCGACAATATCTGTCCCGGCCACCACCACTCGCCCGCTGGTCGGCGCCAGCAACCCGACAGCGGCATTGGCGATGGTGGATTTGCCGCAGCCGGACTCACCGACCAGCCCCAAGGTTTCGCCCGGCGCGATATGCAACGACACCCCGTCCACCGCGCGCACCGGCGCGCCACCCCGACCGGGGAAATGCACACAAAGATCGGTGATCTCGAGAATGGTTTCCATCAGCCACCAACCGGATGGAAACAAGCCACCAGCCGACCGTCGGCCACCGGGCGCAGCGCCGGGGTTTCGGCCACGCAGCGCCGATCCGCGCGCGGGCAGCGCCCGGCAAACCGGCAGCCAGCGCCATAATCGGCGGGCTGCGGCACCTGCCCGTCAATCACCGCCAGCGCCGATTTCGGCACGTCGGACAGGCGCGGGATCGAGGCCAGCAGCAGCGCGGTATAGGGATGCGCGGGTGTGGCAAACACCGCAGCCGTCGGCCCGGTTTCCGCCACCCGCCCGGCATACATCACCGCGACCCGGTCGGCGATGTCGGCCACCACCCCCATGTCGTGGGTAATCAACACCACCGCGGTTTGGCGTTCCGCCGCGAGACGGCGCAGCAGCGCCAGGATTTGCGCCTGGATGGTAACGTCGAGGGCGGTCGTCGGCTCATCGGCGATCAGCACTGCCGGGCGCGCAATCAGCGCAATGGCGATCATCACCCGCTGGCACATCCCGCCAGAAAGCTCGAACGGGTGCTGATCGATGCGGCGATCGGGGTCCGATATCCCGACCTCGACCAGCATCTGGCGCACCTCGGCGCGCACCTTGGCCAATGGTTGGCGCAATGCCTCGGCAATCTGGTTGCCGACGGTGGCGAGCGGATCGAGCGCCGATTGCGGCTCCTGGAAAATCATCGCGATTTGCCGACCGCGCAGGTCGCGCATCGCGCGCGCGGGCAGGTTCGACAGCGACGTCGCGCCAAGGGTTATTTCGCCCCCGGTCTGACGGATCGCCGCTGGCAGCAGCCGCATGATCGCCTGGGCGGTGACTGACTTGCCGCAGCCGCTTTCGCCGACCAGAGCCAAAACCTCGCCGGGCGCGACATCGAAGCTGATGGCATCGACGATGTTGGTGCGCCCGATCGCGAGCGACAAGTCACGCACTGAAAGGGCGATCATCTTCCTTGCGACCTCGGGTCAACCCGGTCACGCAGCCAGTCGCCGAACAGGTTCACGCACAGCACCACCCCGAACAAACACGCGCCCGGAAACGCGGTCAGCCACCAGGCGCGCACAACATATTGCCGCCCCGCGCTCATGATCGAGCCCCAGGACGGATAGGGTGGCTGGATGCCGAGGCCAAGAAACGACAGGCTCGCCTCGAACAGGATCATCAGGCCGAATTCGCTGGTGGCCACCACCATCAACGGTCCGGCAATATTGGGCAACACATGGCGCAACAAAATGCGCCCCGGTCCGCACCCGGCCATTTCGGCGGCGCGCACATAGGGCAAGGCCGCCACCTGCAAGGTCTGCGCATAGGCGACGCGGGTATAGCGCGGCCAGCGCGTCAGCCCGAGCACCAGCACCAGATTGAAAAATCCTGGCCCCAGGACGGCCACTGTCAGCACCGCGAGCAGGATCGCCGGAATGCTCAGCATCGTATCGACCGCGCGCATCGCCACGATCGATACCCAGCCGCCAAACCAGCCCGCCATCAACCCGAGCGTGACGCCGACCAGCAACGACACCGAAACCGACAGCGCGGCCACCATCAGCGACGCCCGCGCGCCATATAAAATCCGCGCCAGCAAATCGCGGCCCAGATCATCGGTACCCAGCGGGAAATACGCCGTCGCCGTGGCCGTGCCCGGCGGGCGCAGCCGCAACAATAGCGACTGCCGCAGCGGATCGTTGCTGGCGAACACATCAGCACCGATAGCTGCCACAATAAAGGCCAGCAACCCCGCGAAGATTAACGCCGTGCCCAATGAGATCCGTCGCATCAGCGGTCCCGCCGGATGCGCGGATCAATCACCCCGTACGCGAGATCGGCCAACAAATTCATCGAGATATAAACCATCGAAACAAACAGCACGATGGTTTGCACCACCAGAAAATCCCGTGACGCAATCGACTGGATCGCCAATTGGCCGATGCCGGGCCAGGCGAAAACGGTTTCCACAATCACCGCCCCAGCGAGCAGATTGCCGACCTCGAGCGCCGCAATCGTTACCACCGGGATGGCGGCATTGCGCAGCACGTGGCGCAGGATCACCGCGCCATAGGACAGGCCGCGCGCCCGCCCGGCGGCAACGTAGTCGCGCGATAATTCATCGAGCACCGCAATCCGCGTCATGCGGGCGAAACTCGACATGGTGATCGCGCCCAGCGCGACCGATGGCATCACCAGTGACGCCAGATCGTCCGAGCCCGATGTTGGCAGCCAGCCGAGATAAACTCCGAAAAACAGGATCATCAGCAGCCCGGACCAGAAGGTCGGCAGGCTTTGGCCAGCCAGCACAAACCCCGCCAGTGCGCGTTCGAGCCAGGTGCCACGCCACACCGCCATTGCGAGACCCGCCGGCAAACCCACCCCCAACGCCACCAGCAGCGCGCCGCCGGCGAGCGCCATGGTGTAGGGAATGCGTTCCGCAACAATGCCAGCGACCGGGGCGTGCTGCACCAGCGATTGCCCGAGATCGAGCCGGGCCAGATCCAACAGATAGGCGCCATATTGCACCAGCAGCGGCCGGTCGAAGCCCAGCACATGGCGCAAAGCGGCGATCTGTTCCGCAGTCGCGCCGTCCGGCACCAGCAGCAAGGTCGGGTCGCCGGACAGACGCATGATGAAGAACACGATGGTCAGCACGCCGAAGATCGCGATCAGGGCTTGGAGCAGGCGGGATTTTAATTCAGGCATGCGAAGCGTGTTCCGTCCGGCAGGCCGTTATTGCAAGCCCAAGCGACGCAATGACGGGATTGGGCTGCGGCGATCAATGGGCTGCAACCCACCCGCCATCACATATCCGGGAACGGGGCGCCAACCAACAAAAAAGACCTTCCTTCACTTCTGCCAAGTCATCTCAGTGACAAAAAACGCCTCATTGGCCGTCGGAATCCATTTCAACTCCTTGCGCGCCAGATAAATCGCATTGTCCTGGAACAACCCGACCCCCGGCACTTCCTCACGCAGGATTTCAAAAGCGCGGCGGTAATGCACCAGACGCTGGGTGGCATCGAGGATGGTGCGCGCCGCATCGACCTCGGCGTCAAACGCCGGGTTGTTGAATTTCGACCAGATGCTGCCCGACCGGAACAGCGGGAAGATCACCCCATCGGCATCCTGGCAGGCGCAGGACCAACGGCCCTGGCTGAGCGCGCCGGCTTCTTCCGGGCTGCCTTGGCGGCGGCGCAGGAAGCTTGGCTGGTCGGTCATGGTGATGGTGACCTTGAGGCCGATTTCACCGAGCATTTGCTGGATCGCCTCATTCAGCCTTCGGTCATAGGCCGGTGAGGTCAGCAATTCGACCGTGGCCCCTTCGGCGCCGGCCTGTTTCACCAGGGCGCGCGCGGCGACCGGATCGAATTTCCAGCCGGGGATATCGGCGATATAGCCAAAATTCGCCGGGGTCAGCACCACATTCACCGGCTTGGCGTAGCCCTGTTGCAGGGCGGTGATGATGGTGTCGCGATCCACCCCCATCGCTATCGCCTGGCGCACCCGCTTGTCCTTGGTCGGGCCAGCCAACGCATTGATGAACATATACGCGACGCGCTCGGTCGCCACCGGCATCACTTGCAGCGATTTATCGCCCTTCAATGCCTCGGCATCGTCAGGCGTCAGGCCACGGGTGATGTCGGCGCGCCCGGTGCGCAGATCGGCGATCCGGGTGGGGATGTCGGGCACGGCGCGGAAGGTGACGTGGGCGAAAGGCGGCTTCACCCGCCAGTAGCTGTCGTTGCTGTCAAGAACTGACTGCACGCCGCGCTGCCAGGTGCGCAGTTTGTAGGGGCCGCTGCCAATCGGCTCCTGATTGAATTTCTGATCGCCGATTTTCTCGACATAGGCCTTGGGTACGATCGACAGCTTAACCAGCTGCGCCATCAGCGCCGGATACGGCGTCTTGGTGCGTAAAGTGACCTGCGCCGGCCCGGTGACATCGGCACTGATGATCTGGTCGAACTGGGAAAGCTGCGGGCTTTTCAGCGCGGGGTTGATGATGCGCCGAACACTGAAGGCGACGTCCTCGGCGGTCAGCTTGCTGCCGTCTTGGAACAGAATATCGCTGCGTAGATCGAAAACGATGGTGGTGTTGTCGGTATAGCGCCACCCGGTCGCCACCTGCGGCACAATCTTGCCCGAGACGTCGCGGGTGACGAGGTTGTCGAAGATGTTGCGATAGACCGTGTAGCTTTCAGTATCCCACTGCAAATGCGGGTCCATCGTCGCGACATCGCCGGGCAAATCGACAATCAGCGTGTCCTTGGGCTGGGCGAACGCCACGCCAGCGGCCAGCAGCATGGCAGGAAACGAAAACGCGAGTGCGCGCATGACAATGCTCCTCAGAATTGAACCCTATCGTGCCGTCGGTTTCATCTGCATGGCAATGGGCAGAAGCCGGCGAAAGCGCGAAATTCCAGGCCGTGGTCAGACAAATCTGCCTGGGTCCACCATCGCCAGCACCTCGGGCGAATACCCTGTGTTGGTGCCCATCACCAGCGCCGCGACCAACGCACCCACCGCCGGCGAGGTCTGGATGCCGTAACCGCCCTGCCCCAGGCAGCAGAAATAGCCATCCCCGGCTTTGCCCAATGCCAGGCTACCATCCGGGGTAAAAGTGCGTAAGCCGGCCCAACTGCGTTCGACCCGCGTGACCGCGATATCAAGCGCGGTGGTCATGTGGTCGATGGCAACCGCGACATCGAATTCATCGGGCTGGATATCCTGCGGCGGCACCGGGGTCGCGTCGGCTGGCGACACCATCAGCCGGGTGCGGGCTTCCGGCCGGCAATACCAGCCGCCATCGGCAGCCATCACGAACGGCCAGTCGGCGACCTGCCACGGCGCGGGATCGATGATGACGCCAGTGCGGCGCTTGGGCACCAGCCCGAGCAGTGCCATCCCGGCCTGGGCCGCAACCGCATCCCCCCAGGCGCCGGCGGCGTTAACCAGAATGGGGGCGGCGAAACTTGCGCCACCGGTGACCTCGACATGCCACAGCCCGGCGCGACGTTCGATGCGCATCGAACGGCTTCGCAGCGCCAAGGTGCCGCCATTGCGCCGCGCCTGCCGCAGAAATCCCTGGTGCAGGACTGCAACATCAATGTCGAACACATCGGCTTCCACCGCTGCGCGAATTGCGTAGCCATCGCGCAAGGCGGGAACCAGGGCTTTGGTTTCGGCGATAGAGATTTCGCGGATGCCGACGCCATCTGCGAGCATCGCATCAAGCTCGCTAACCTGATCGGCGGGCGCGAGATAGACATTCATCCGTCGCCGCAGGATCGGCGTTTCGGTGAAGCCGGCGGGCGGGTTTTCCAGGAAATCGCGCGAAGCCCCGGTCAGCGCGCGGACATCCGGCGGGCCGTAATTGAGAATCCAACTCGCCGCCGACCGGCCGGTTGAATGATAGCCGGCAGCTTCCTCGGCTTCGATCAGCGCAATGCGGTGGGTGGGGGCAAGGGCTGCGGCGACAGTCGCGCCCGCGATGCCGGCGCCGATGACGATGGCGTCAATTTTTACGGTGTCCATCGGTCATTTGTAGACCATATGCGGCAGCCACATGGCAATATCGGGCACGATGGTCAGGATCACCACGGCCAACGTCATTAGCAGCACGAAGGGCAGCGTGCCCCAGATAATCGCGCCCAGGCCGATATCCGGCGCCACCCGGTTGATGACGAAAATATTCAGCCCGACCGGCGGATGGATTAGGCCCATTTCCATTACCACCACCATCACCACCCCGAACCAGATCAGATCGAAGCCTGCCGCCCGCAGCGGTGGCAGGATGATCGGCGCGGTCATCAGGATGATCGACACCGGTGGCAGGAAGAATCCCAACACCACCACCAGCAGCAAGATCGCAGTCAAAAGCAGATATTTTGACAAATGCAGGCCGACGATCCAGCCAGCGGCGGCCTGGCTGATATGGAGGTAGCTCATCACGTAGCTATACAGCAGGCTCATCCCGATGATCATCAGCAGCATGCCCGACTCGCCGAGCGTGCCGTTGAAGATCGGGATGATGTCGGCGGGCTTGTAGGCACCGTACACCACCGCGACCAGCGCCAGCGCCATGATCGCGCCGAGGCCGGCGGTTTCGCTCGGGGTCGCAATGCCGCCGTAAAGTGCCACCATCACCCCGGTCAGCAGGATCAGGAATGGCAATACCCGGGGCAGCGCAGACCAGCGCTCGGCTTGGGTGTATTTTTCGTCGAACAGGATCGGGCTGACCTCGCCCCCGGCATCGCGCACAGCTTCGGCGCGGCGATATTCGTAACGCCAACGATAAGCGGCGTAAACCGCGAAGAGCGCGATCAGCAGCAGCCCTGGGCCAAGCCCTGCCAGGAATAATTGCCCGAGCGATAACTCGGCGCGCACCGCGTAGAGAATAAGCACAATCGACGGCGGCAGCAGGATGCCCAGCGTGCCGCCCGCCGCAACCAGCCCGGCCGCAAACCCTGGCGAATAGCCGCGCTTGCGCATTTCCGGAATGCCGGATGACCCGATGGCCGAACAGGTTGCCGGCGACGATCCCGCCATCGCGGCGAACAGACCGCAGGCAAACACCACCGCCACCCCCAAGCCCCCAGGCACCTTATGCAGCCAGACATGCAGCGCGTCGTACAAATCCTTGCCGGCGCGCGACTTGCCGATCGCCGCCCCTTTGAGGATGAACAGCGGAATTGTCAGCAAGGTAATACTGGCGAGTTCTTCATAGACATTTTGCGCAATGGTATCGACCGACGCCGCCGGCATGAAGATCATCATGAACACCGTCGCCACGCCGCCGAGCGCGAAGGCGATCGGCATGCCGGAAAACAGCATCACCACGGTGGCGAGCCCGTATAAAACGCCAATGAGCCCCGTGCTCATGGCCGCTTGCCGAACACCTGCACGCCAAGCTGCACGGTGAGCAGCCCCATGCCCAAGGTCATGCAGCCATACGGCACAAACAGCGGCGCGCCCCAGGACGATGGCGTTGTATGCCCCTCGGTCCAGGTTTCATGCAGCATTTGCCAACATTTGAAGGTGAAATAGCCGCAAAACACCGCCGACAGCAGATCGGCCAGCACCCGCCGTACCCGATCCACCGACACCGGCAGGATTTCGCGCAGCGCATCAATGCCGACATGGCCACGCCGCGCCTGGGTCCAGGCGGCGGAGGCAAACGTCGCCCCGATCAGCAGGAACGTTGACAGTTCGTCCTGCCAGTCGCTCGGGATGGCGAGGAAATAGCGCCCGATCACTTCCCAGGTCAGCACCAACCCGGCGGCAGCGATGGCGAGCGATGACCCGAACGCCATCACCGTGTTCAACCGATCGAGCAGCGCCTGGATTGGTGCAATGACGGCGTTCAAGCCGGCACGCTTTCGGCCAGTTTCAGCAAAGCGGCGCAGGCGGCATTGCGCCCGGCATAGTCGGTCCAAGCGGCTTTTTCGGCTACCACCCGCCATTTGGCCAGTGCATCGGGGTTGAAATCCTGCACCTTCACCCCGGCTTTGGCATAGATTGCGGCCAAGGCATCGTCATCGGCTTTGGCCTGCGCCAAGCCGAACGCTTCGAGCGAGAGGCCAATTTCGGACACTGCTTTTTGCTGATCCGGGGTCAGCGCGTCATAAATCGCCTTCGACATGATCAGCGGTTCAAGCATGAACCAGAAACTGCCGCCGCGCCCGCTGGTGACGTTCTTGGCGATCTCGTTCAGTCGGAAACTAATCAGGCTGGTCGATGAGGTGATGGCGGCATCCAGCGACCCGGTTTGCATCGCGGCGTAGATTTCATCGGATGGCACCGACGAAATAATCCCGCCCGCTGCTTTCAGCATCAAATCCATCTCCCGCGAGCCACCACGGATTTTCAGCCCCTTCACGTCATCGGGGGTTACCACCGCGCCGGCGCGCGAGGCGCAACCGCCGGCCTGCCAAACCCAGGTGATAATCTTGACCCCACGCTTGTCGAGCAGGGCTTCGATTTCGCGCCCGATCGCCGAGGTTTTCCACGCCATACCTTGCGCGTAGCTGGTCACCAGGCTCGGCATCAGGCCGATATTGACCTCCGGTATTTCACCGCCGGCATAAGCGAGGGGGTAGAGCGACATATCGAGCGCGCCACGGCGGACGGCGGAAAACTGCGCCACCGTCTTCATCAACGATGAACCGGGATAGATTTCAAAGCGCAGCTCGCCCTTGGTGCGGGCTTCTACCTCGGCGGCAAAGCGACGCACCAGGCGGTCACGGAAATCACCCTGCTCGAGCGTGCCGCCGGGGAATTGGTGGCTGATCTTCAGGACTTTGGCATCAGCGCGGGCGATATTCGGGCGGAGCACGGCAGGCGCTGCCAGGGCTGCACCGAGTGCCAGGGTGTTTCGGCGTGATATGAGCATCGATTTTTCCTCCCGATGTTGCCTCATCAGCAATTTCGTTCAAAAGCACAAGGGCTAGCTGGCGGAGGGCGGCAACAAAGCGGCCACCGCGGCCGAGCGGACCACAACGCCGCCGCGTGCGTAAGCCTCGTGATTTTTTTCGATCGTGTCGGGGTCATAAAGATAATTGACCATCACCCCGTAGGATTCCTGCACGCCGCGTGGCGCCGGATTGCCCATCCAGTTGATCCGTTCGAGCCGCGCGCCGTTGCCGAGATGAAAACGCGCCACCGGATCTGCCGCATTTGGCCCCGGATTGGTCAGGTACTGCGCGGCCAAGGCAATTGTTGCGGCTTCGGCGTGCGCCGGATCGGCGGGCACGTCGTCCCGCCGTTCCAGCCAACGTCGGAAGCCCGGCATCGGTGACAAAGTCGAGAACACCCGCAATTGTGGCAATTCCTGCTGCAATTCCTCGACCACCTGCTTGATCAGAAAAGCGCCGAAGGAAATCCCGCGCAACCCGCCCTGGCAGTTGGAAATCGAGTAGAAAATCGCGGTGTCGGCCGCTTCCGGCGCCCCAAGGTCCGGTGCCAGCAGCGGCGCAATGGCACCGGCGAGGCCCTGCACGAGGGCGACTTCGACGAAGATCAGCGGATCACCCGGCAAGGCAGGATGGAAAAATCCGAAGCAGCGCCGATCAGGGGCGAGGCGACGGCGCAAATCATCCCAGCCCTGGATTTCGTGCACCGCTTCATATTGGATCAGCTTTTCCAGAACTGATGCCGGGGTGTTCCAGTCAATCCGGCGCAATTCGAGGAAGCCGCGATTGAACCAGGAGGCGAAAAGATGGCGCAAATCGGTGTCGAGTGGCGCCAAGGCTGGCTCGGCGCGCAACACCCCGAGAATTTCCTGGCGCAAGGCCACCAGCGCCGCGGTGCCGCGCGGCGCCTGGTTCATCCGACGCAACAATTCCTGCCGGGGCGGTTCAGCGGCTTCGGCGAGCGCACTTGCCCGCGCGGGTGTCGGGTCCGCGAGATAAGCCTCCGCTGCCGCGCGCAACTGCACCGGGTCGGGGAGATACCCGTCCGCGAGATGGCGGCAGAACGCCATGCGGGCAGGCGCATCCAGCCCCTGCAGCACATCGAGCAAGGCCCTGGCCCGCGCCGCACCTGATGCCTCGCCGCGTCCGGATAGCAGGTCCCGCGCCAGGAGAATTGCCCGCTCACCAGGGGCCACGCTATCGGCGGGCACCTCGGCATAGGCGCGGCCGCGATCGGCGATTGACGACCAGAGCCGGTCAAGCCAGTTGCGTGGACGGCGGTCGGTGGTGGACATTGTCGCGATGCTCCGGCGGATGGCGTTCAGAACTGATCGGGAAAATACCCGGCCCAGGCAAACCAATAGGCAATATGGCCGGGCAGGCGCGCCAGGGTTCTGCCGTTCGGGCCGCGCAACGCGGTCTCCTCGATCTGCCACACCGCCCCGCCCGCGGTCAGGTGGCCGATGCCCGTGGCAGTGAAATCCTCCCCATCGCTTGCATAGGCACGAACCTCCTCGCGCGCGGCGTCGCCGATGAGCACCACGTTCTGCAAGCCGACCCGATCATTGATCACCGCGCCACCGGCGAAGCGGGTCAGCGGATAGGCTTTCACCCCGCCTTGCAGCCGCAACCCGAAAACCTTGTCCTTGGCGGCCAGCCGCCGATCGGTGAAAGCGGCGGGAAAGGCGATATCCGGACTGGCAAAATAGCTGCGATAGGCGACACCTGGTGCATAATCGCGGACAGCCCCGGTGGCGAGCGACAGCACCGTGGTGGTGGGGTGCGCCGCCTTCCAGGCCTGCCAGGTTGTTGTCACCAGCGCCAGCGGGGCCAGTTGCACCTCCGACCCAACCAGCGCGCCGATCACCGGTCGGCCGGTGAACTGGTTCCATAAACTATTGGTCTCGCGGTCGTACATCAGCTTGTTGGATCGAAACAACAGCCCCGATGAACCGAACCGAAACGGCTGGTTCCGCCCCTGCACCCGACCATCATACAAAATTGCCGACCCGCACAGGGTGCAATAGGCCAGCGAAACTGGCACACCCCCCAGCACATCGTTGACCATTTCATGCCAGGCGATGATCCGCATCGGCCAGGCCCGCGCCTGCCCGCCGATCACCGCGCCGAACACCACATCGTCGGGGTTGAGGTAGGTGGCGGCGGCTGCCGTCAGCACCGCAGGATCGTCAAGCGCGGGGATGCCATCGACCTTCACCCCGCCCCAGGTGATTTCTTCCAACCGGATCGTATGGGCGATGCCGACCCGCAGGAACCGCGAAAATTGCGGGTCTAGCCCGGTATAAAGATCGGCCAGCAGCACATCGAAGCCGATATGGGGAAGGTATTCGGGGTGATCCTGCTGCCAGACCATCCAGTCGAACCAGTCAGGGCCGGGTGACGCGCCGGTGACTTTGGTCAGAACAGCGACAATGTCGGGATAGATCGGGTCTTCGAGCCAGAACAGCATCGCAATCAAACCCGGCACCGCGCTGGGGATGGCGAGGTCGCGCAAGGCTGCGCGCTGGGCATCAACCTCCCCGGCCAACATCCGGCGCAGCGCGATATTAATGGCGGCACCATCAGCCCGTGCGCCGCTTGCAACCAACACGGCTGCCGCACTCAGCAGCATTCCGCGTCGGCGCATCGCGATCAGCCTTTCAACGCGTGCCGGGCAACCCCTGCCAGGAACCCCGATGCTTGCGGAAGAATGGCGTCATTGAAATTATAGGCGTCATTATGCAACCCGCGCCCATCGCCTTCCGGCCCGTTGCCGATCCAGACAAAGGCGCCGGGCTTTTCGTGCAGGAACCAGGAAAAATCTTCTCCGGTCATCGCCGGGCGCATGTCGGTGCGCGACGTGATCCCGTATTCGGCGCAGGCCGCAACCGCGGCGAGGCTGCCGGCTGCATGGTTCACCGTGGGGCCGATGCCGATCTGGGCGTCAACCCGCGCGGTCAGGCCGAAGGTTGCAGCGATGCCGTGGGAAATCCGGGCAATGCCATCGATCAACAGATCACGGACTTCGTTGCGGTAAAAGCGATAGGTGCCGCGCATGGTCACGCTTGACGGGATTTGGTTGGATGCCTTGCCGCCTTCGATGCTGCCAATGGTAATGACCGACGGATCGAGCGGGTCGACGTTGCGCGATACCAATGATTGCAGCGCCACCAGCAAATGCCCCGCCGCCAGCATCGGGTCGCGGGTCAGATGCGGCAGTGCCGCGTGCCCTGCGAGACCGTCCATGATGATCTCGATCCGGCCGCCGCCGGCCATCACCGGGCCGTTATGGACCATGACGGTGCCGGCTGCGAGGCCGGGCCAATTATGGTAGCCAAAAATCTGTTCCATCGGGAAGCGGTTGAACAACCCGTCATTGATCATCGACTGCGCCCCGCCGCCGCCTTCTTCGGCGGGCTGGAACACCAGATGCACGGTGCCGGTCCAGCTCGGGTCGGCCCGCAGCAATTCGGCCGCGCCCAGCAGGCTCACCGTATGTCCATCATGCCCGCAGGCGTGCATGACGCCGGGGGTTTTGGACGCATAGGCCAACCCGGTGGTTTCGGTGAACGGCAGCGCATCCATGTCGGCGCGCAAGCCCACCGCCCGGTTGGAATGACCACGCGAAATCGTGGCCACAACACCGTGTCCGCCAACGCCGGACGTGAACGGGATGCCCATCTCGGCCAGGCGCGCGCAGACGAAGGCGGCGGTGTTGGCTTCGTGGAGGGAGAGTTCGGGGTTGGCGTGCAAATGCTGGCGCCAGCCAACCAGTTTTTCGTGTAGCGAATTTTCCATGGCGCACCTTCCCATCCTCGCAGAAAAAATGCCAGGGGGTTTCATTAGGGCTGAAATAAGGCGGCAATACCCGATTTCCTGCCTCTATCTCGCCATGACTGTCCGGCATACATAGGTTGGTGCAATGTGCGCCTGCGTGTCCGGAGGTCCCATGAACCGCCTTGTTGTTGTCTCCAACCGGGTGCCCTTGCCATCTGCCGGTGCCCGCGCCGGCGGGCTTGCGGTGGCGCTTGATGGGCTGATGGAAAAGCGCGGCGGGCTGTGGTTCGGCTGGTCAGGCCGGATTGCCGCCAACGTTGCCGGCGGGCAACCGGCCTTGTCGGGCATCGAGCAGGCGGCAGGGATCGACTACGCCACCATCGACCTCACCCAGGACGAGCACGACCGCTACTATAATAATTTTTCCAACGGCGTGTTGTGGCCGCTTCTGCATACGATGCCCGAACTGATGAAGTTCGATCGGCGCGATGCGAAAGTGTACCGCGAGGTCAATTACCGGCTCGCGGTATCCTTGCAGCCTTTGCTGCGCCCGTCCGATGTCATCTGGGTGCATGATTATCATCTGATGCCGCTCGCGGCCGCCTTGCGCGAACGGGGGGTGAAAAATCCGATCGGGTTCTTCCTGCATATCCCCTTCGCCGCCCCCGATGTGCTGGCAGCAGCACCGGAAGTCGCCGCCCTGGTGCGCGATCTGCTGGCCGCCGATCTGCTCGGGTTCCAGACCGATAACGACGTCGCCAATTTCGCCGCCGCCGCGCAATCGCTCGCAGGGGCGACGCGGCTGTCAGGCCAGGCGCTGCAATTCGGAGGCAGGCGGGTCAAGCTCGGCGTGTTTCCGGTGGAAATCGAGGCGCAGAAATTCGCCATGATGGCCGGGCGCAATGCGTTTGGAACCACTGGCGAGCGGCTGAGGCGCAGTCTGGATGGGCAGAAGCTGATCCTCGGGGTGGATCGGCTTGACCCGACCAAGGGCCTGCTGCAACGCCTCGACGGGCTGGAATGCCTGTTTGAAAAGCATCCCGATTGGATCAGGCGCGCGACCGTGCTGCAAATCGCCGCCGAAAGCCGCAAGGATGTTGGCAGCTACCAGCAATTGCGTGCGGCATTGGATGCCAAGGCCGGCAGCATGAACGCCGATCTCGGCGAACCCGATTGGCAGCCACTGCGCATGGTGAGCCGCAACGTCGATCGTGCCGAGGTTGCCGGCTATATGCGGCTGGCGGCGGTTGGGTTGGTAACACCGTTGCGCGACGGGATGAATTTGGTCGCCAAGGAATTTGTCGCAGCCCAGGAACCGGACGATCCCGGGGTGCTGGTGCTGTCGCGCTTCGCAGGGGCCGCGCGCCAGCTGGACGCGGCGTTGCTGGTCAATCCGCATGACCCGGATGCGATGGCGGATGCAATCGACACCGCCTTGCGCATGGACCTCGCCGATCGCCGCGCCCGCTGGCGCAGCCTGTGGGATGCGATCGCCGACCGAACTCCGGCCTTGTGGGGGCGGTCATTCCTGGCGTCGCTGATGCGGGCGAGCCAGCCGGTGGTCAACAAGCCCGCCAAGCCGGCCGAAGCGGCGCCGACCAGCCCGCCACGGTTGACGTTGGTCGAGCCGACTGCGGCGGTGGGGGGACGGCGGGGTTAGGCATTGCATTTTTGGTGCGGTTTTGCTTGGATCGGTTAACGCATAGAACCAGAGGAACTTGCCATGGCCGAGGTTGAACGCACGATCTACGACTATGCGGGCTTCTGGCGGCGCGTGCTGGCATTTCTGATCGACGGCATCGTCGTGGCCTTCGTGGCCCAAGGGGTAATAGGCATCCTGGAACCGCTGATTGGCGGCACCGATCATGTAATGTTTATGAACTTCGACGGCGGGACACGAACAATGGAGTACGGACCAGTCGGCGTTCTTAAACATTACAGTAACAACGGGCCGAAATTTGAGGCGAATTTTGGGTTCCGCTCTTGGGCCTCGTTCGCGATCTTCCTCGCAGTCAGCTGGCTCTATGAAGCCGGCCTGCAAAGTTCAAAACTTCAGGCAACGCTTGGCAAGCTTGCTCTCGGAATGCGTGTGGTTGATACAAAAGGTCGGCGTATTGGTTTTGCCCAAGCGACCGGGCGGTTTTTCGCCTCACTTCTGTCGTGGCTGCTAGGTTGCATCGGCTACTTAATGGTCGCATGGAGCGCCCATAAGCAGGCGCTCCATGACCGCATGGCCGGGACCTTGGTTGTGCGCCGTGTGTCGGCGCCATCCGTTGAACTGCCGCTGCCGGGTCCGCTGCCGGAGTGATGCCGTTCAGTTCATGATGCCGAGCTTGCCGGCTACGTAAGGAAAATTTCGGTCCGACCGATCAAGCTGCCAGCCATCGGTCAATTGCCGGCGCATGTATTGGCCGTTGTAGAGAAATATCTCGATGAGATGAAAAAACAAAAAAGTGATTGAAGATAAGATAAAGTGGAATAATCCAACCGCCACTTCGCCGCGAATAATTGGTACAAACGGCCCGAAGAACATATAAGTCCAGCTAAAACCAACATACCCGATTTTGGTCATCCCCGAAATGGGATGAATGAGGCGAACAGGAGTGGCCATGGCACGATGAACTCCCAACGGCCGCCGCCAACGGCAGCGGCCTGGTGTGATGATCTGGCAGCGAATTCAGACAGAGCGCGAGGTCAAGCGCTGGGGTGAAAAGGCGGCACGAAGCACCGCGCCTACAACTCCAGCCGATAGAAGCGCGCTGCCGTGCCGCGGAACAGATCGTCCTTCTCGGCTTCGGTCATCCCGGCCGCCAGCAATTTGCAGGCGTTCCAGAACACCTGATAGCTGTAGCTGCCCTTATCGACCGGGAAGTTGCTTTCGAAC
>JANYCX010000130.1 GCA_025360065.1 Acetobacteraceae bacterium
CATCGCGGCGATCAGTTCGGCTTCGGTGATCACCCCCTGGCGCAGCAAATGCGCGGTGATGGCGCGGATCCAACGCTGGTAGTACGAAAGGCGAAGGTAATCGGCTTCCGGAATGGCTTCGATGTTGCGGCGCAATTCATCGACCCCCATCACCTTCTTGCCGCCGAGAATGCCCCTGATGGCATCGACTGCCCGGTCAAAATCATTCAGCGCGTGCGGTTCAGCATCCACCGCCTCGCACATAAATTTCGATACGCCGCCAAGGTCGTGCATGGCACGGGGAGTTGTTTCGCTCATGATGTCAGGCCGCCCAGCTTGACCGGCCCTGGATTGCCCAGCGCCCGTCCTTGAAGGTTACGATATACAGCGACTTATAGGACCCGATCGCCGTCCCGTCTGCCCGGTAGCGGGTGAACTGAACCCGGAAATGCACTTTGTTGGGCCCGACATCGATCGGCTCGACATAATCCCATGCGGTCTTCGCCCAGCCTTCCGACTGGCCCAGGCGTCCCCAGACGAGATTGGAAAAATCGGCTGGGGTTTCCATCACCGTCACCTTGCCACTGTGGAAGCGGACATGCGGGAAGTGGAACCAGGTGCTGCGCAGCGCCTCGGCGTCCTCGGCGTTGAAGGCAGCCATGAAGCCGTCCATCGCGGCGCGGGCGGCGGTTAGATCATCCATTGCGTTTGCCTCTTTCCTGTCATTCCGCCGCCACTGCCAAAGCGGCCGCCGCATCGCGCACCCAGATCGCGGTATCGTGAAACACTGCCCCGCCCGCGGGAAACGCTGGTGCGTCCGACGTCAGCGCGTTGACCCCCACGCCACCTCTATGAGCGGCCGCCGGCCAGACGCTTTCCGCCACCACGACGCCGGGCTGCAAGCCGTCGAAAATCTTTGCGTGGAGCAACACCTCGCCCCGCATATTGCCGAGCTGCACCAGCCCGCCATCGACCACCCCGATCCTTGCGGCGTCAACGGGATGGATCAGCAGGCTCGGCCGGCCCTCGCGCTTTTGCGATGTCGGGGTTTCGGTGAAGGTCGAATTGAGGAATTGCCGCGCCGGCGCCGTCACCAGGCGGAACGGATAGGCCTCGCTCGCCTGGTCATGGGCGTTGAACTGGTCGGGGAGAACGGGCATCCCGGCATGGTCGGGGCCGATCTTGCTCCAATCGGCGGCGAAATGGAATTTCTTGTCGGCATGCCCAAACCCGGTCAGGAAATGCGCGTCCTCGAACGGCGGCATGATATCGAACCAGTGTCCCGCCTGCACCTCGGCGGCGGACGGCCAGCCCGAGGCGCGCAGGGTTTCATCCACAATCGCCATCGCCGACATACCAAACCCGCGATGCTCTGCCCCCAGCAACGCAGCCAGCGCGGAAATAACTTCATGGTTGGACCGGCATTCCCCAGGCGGCGCGATCAGCTTGGCGCCAATCTGGATATGGCTATGGGCGCTGGCGCCGTAGAGGTCGTCATGTTCCATGAACATCGTCGCCGGCAGCACCACATCGGCGAGCAACGCGGTTTCGGTCATGAATTGTTCGTGCACCGCGACGAACAAATCGTCGCGCAACAGCCCGCGCCGCACCTTGTTGCTGTCGGGTGCCACCAGCGCCGGGTTGCTGTTCTGCACCAGCATGGCACGCACCGGTTGCCCGCCATCCTCGCCGGTCAGAATTGCGCCAATCCGGCTCATATCCAGCACGCGGGTCCTGGCATCGACCGCATCCAGGCCTTCGATCAGGGTTTTATCCCAATGATAGATTGATCGCTGGCCCCATAGCGCGCCGCCGCCCTCGTGCTGCCAGGCGCCGGTCACGGTTGGCAGGCAGGTCACCGCATGCAGCGCGGTTGCGCCATTGCGCATCCGGGTGAAGCCATAGCCGCTGCGGATGAAGCTGCGCGGGGTGGAATTATACAGCGCGCCAAATGCCTCGATCTCGGCCACTGTCAGCCCGGTGATGTCCGCCGCCCAGGCGGGCCCGCGCGTTGCCAGATGCGCTTCCAGCCGGTCCGGGCAATCGGCATATGTCGCCATGTAGGCGCGATCCGCGTGCCCATCACGGAACGCGATGTGCATGACAGCGCACGCCAAAGCCGCATCGGTGCCTGGCCGCAGCGCCAGATGCATGTCGGCAACCAGCGCGGTCCCGGTGCGATAAGGATCGATCACCACCAGCTTGGCGCCGCGTTCCTTGCGGGCGCGGGTGATATGGGTCATCGCGTTGACCTGGGTCGCGACCGGATTGCCGCCCCAGACCACGATCAGGTCAGACTTCGCCATCTCCCGCGAATCCGGCCCGGCAAAACGCCCAACGCCGGCTTGCCAGCCCGATTCACACACTGCGGTGCAAATCGTCTTGCCCATCCGCGCGTAGCCCATGACATGGCGCAGCCGGTTGATGCCGTCACGCTGCACCAGCCCCATGGTTCCGGCATAATAATAGGGCCAAACGCTTTGCGCCCCGTGGTCGCGCGTGGCCTGCTGGAATGCCTCCGCAATGCGGCCAAGCGCCTCGTCCCAGCCAATTTGGCGAAACTGGCCGCTGCCCTTCGGCCCGGTGCGCAACAAGGGATGGGTCAGCCGATCCGGGTGATGGATGCGTTCCGCGTAGCGCGAAACCTTCCCGCAGATCACCCCAGCGGTGTAGTCGTTGCCCTTCGCCCCACGCACCGCACCAATACGGACGCCATCATGCACCTCCACTTCTAAAGCGCAGGTGGACGGGCAATCATGCGGGCAAACCGAGTGCTGGGTGGCGATCAAAGCAGGCATCCCCGAACGTTTGAGGCAGGAGATTGATCCACTGCCCATTGATCCGCAACCGCGCGCGTGTTTGGCTGCCAAGCGATGACCATCACCCCCTCCCGCTCTGTCCCCTCGCAAGCGCCAGCGCACCGGATCAGCATCCGGCTTGATCTTGCGTCGGGCGCCCGCATTGGCCCAGGCAAAGTCGCGGTGTTGGAGGAAATTGCCCGCAGCGGATCAATCTCGGCCGCCGGGCGGGTGTTGAAAATGTCCTACCGCCGCGCCTGGGAGCTGGTCGAGGACCTCAACCGCCATCTCGGCACCCCGGTTGTCGCAACCGCTGCCGGCGGCGCGCGGGGCGGTGGTGCGCGCCTGACCGTGGCGGGTGCTGCCCTGGTCGCCGAGTATCGCGCGATCGAGGCCGCCAGCGCGGCCGTCGCCACCCCGCATCTTGCCGCCCTGACCACGGCCTTTGGAGCCAGTGAATGACCCCGGTTTACGACGATCTTCTCAGTGATCTGCGCGGCCTGTTCGATGGCGAAACCGACCTGATCGCCAATGCCGCCAATGCCGCCGCCGCGATGTGGCAGTATCTGCCGGACATCAACTGGGCGGGATTTTACTTCTTGAAAGGCGATATTTTGGTGCTCGGCCCGTTCGCCGGCAAGCCGGCCTGCGTGCGCATCCCGCTTGGGCGAGGCGTTTGCGGCACCGCCGCCGCCAACCGCGCAACCATCGTGGTGCCGGATGTCCATGCTTTCCCCGGCCACATCGCCTGCGACAGCGCCTCCAATTCCGAGATCGTCGTGCCGCTGATCCGTAACGGGGTGGTAATTGGGGTGCTCGACATCGACAGCCCGCGCCTCGACCGCTTCCAACACGATGACCGCATTGGCTGCGAAGCCGTTGCGTCTTTGTTCATCAAGGCGCTCGGCTGATGGCGCTTCTTGATGTTCGCGGTCTCAGCGTTGCATTCCCTGGCGAAAACGGCCCGGTTGAAGTGGTGCACGGCCTCAACCTGACCGTCGAGCCAGGGGAAACCGTGGCCGTGGTCGGCGAGTCGGGTTCCGGCAAATCCGTCACCGCTTTGGCCATCACCCGCCTGCTCGACCATGCCGGCGGGCGCATCACCGCCGGCGCGATCAACTTCACCGACACCTCCGGCCGATTGCGCGATCTGGTGCTTGAACCCGCCGAGGCGATGCGCACCCTGCGCGGCCCCGAAATCGCCATGGTGTTCCAGGAGCCGATGTCGAGCCTGAACCCGGTGCTGACTGTCGGGCGCCAGATTGCCGAGGGTATCATCCTGCACCAAGGCCTGTCGGAAACCGCCGCGACCGCCGAGGCCCGACGCCTGCTGGAAGTGGTGCGGATCCCCGATGCCGCAAGCCAACTGGGCCGCTACCCGTTCCAATTGTCGGGCGGGATGCGCCAGCGGGTGATGATCGCCATTGCGCTGTCCTGCCGTCCACGTTTGCTGATCGCCGATGAGCCGACCACCGCGCTCGATGTCACCGTCCAGGCGCAAGTCCTGCGCCTGATGCGCAGCCTGCAAAAAGAACTTGGCATGGGCCTGATCTTTATCACCCATGACATGGGGGTGGTTGCCGAAATGGCCGATCGGGTTGTCGTCATGCAGCATGGCGATGTGGTCGAAACCGGCGATATTGAACCGATCTTCCATGCCCCGCAGCATCCCTACACCAAGATGCTGCTCGCGGCGGTGCCGGTGTTGGGCGCACTCGCCGACCACGCCTTGCCGGCGCCATTCCAAATCGCCGGCGCTGCGATGGAAATGCAGGACACCGTCCGTCACGACGCAACCCCGGTGCTGCAACTCGATGCACTCACCACCCGTTTCGATGTCCGACGTAGGTTCCGCCTCGCCGGCCGTATCCACGCCGCCGAGCAAATCAGCCTGACCGTGCAACCCGGCGAAACCCTGGCATTGGTCGGCGAAAGTGGCTGCGGCAAGACCACCACCGGGCGCAGCATCATCCGGCTGGAAACGCCGCGTTCAGGCAGCATCATGGTCAATGGCGAGGATGTCTCCCGCCTCACCCGCACCACCGAAAAGCATTTGCGCCGCGCGGTGCAGTTCGTGTTCCAGGACCCGTTCGCCTCGCTCGACCCGCGCCTGACCATCGGGTTTTCGATCGCCGAGCCAATCCACACCCATCGCCTCGCCCGCGGCGCGGCGGTGCAGGACCGCGTTCAATCGCTGCTGGTCCAGGTCGGCTTGCCGGCCGATTACGCCAACCGCTACCCCCACGAAATGTCCGGCGGCCAGCGCCAGCGCGTCTGCATCGCCCGCGCGCTCGCCAGCGAACCCAGCCTGATTATCGCCGATGAAGCGGTGGCTGCCCTCGACGTCTCGATCCGCGCCCAGGTGGTGAATTTGCTGATGGAATTGCAAGCCCGCCTGGGCCTGGCCTATCTGTTCATCAGCCACGACATGGCGGTGGTCGAACGGGTCAGCCATCGCGTCGCAGTGATGTATCTCGGCCAGATCGTCGAGATCGGCCCGCGCCAGGCGGTCTTCAACGATCCCCAGCACGCCTATACCCGGCGGTTGCTCGCCGCCGTCCCGGTCCCCGATCCGCGCCGGCGCGCGGCGCTGGAAGAACTCGACGAGAGCGAAGTCCCCAGCCCGTTGCGACGGTTGGATGATCTGCCGGTTGTCGCCCCGCTGGTGCGGGTTGGCGATCAGCATTTTGTCGCGCGGCATAGCGTGGGGGGGTTGTACTAGACCGTAGACCCTTCAGGCCTTCTCCCTCTCCCACCCTGGAGTGGCGCGCCGGGGTGAGGGCGCTGCCGCAATGCTCCCCAGCAGAAATCTCGTCAGAACAAGCCATTGCGACGCAATCGATCGCAAGCCACTATTACGACACGATATTTTTTCCCCTTGCACTTTTATTTATTTCGATATCGTAACAATTAGGACGCAATTCCGCCATTCCCCTCACCCACGCGACGCAACAACCTCGCACGTCCCAACCACCCCAGGCAACCCGCCCGGCTCCAGACGCTGTCCCACAATATCCTCCCGCTCCGCACGTATAATCACCGGTGTCAGCACCGCCGACACTCCGAGCATCCGACAGATCGGCCGCAATATCCGCCCAGCCCGAGGTGCCTCCACCAGCGCCGCCTGCGTCGCAACCTCGGCAAGCAACGCGTCCAATTGCGCCAAAAAGCCCGCCGCCTCCCACCCAAGCTCGCGCACAATCCACCCGCGCCCCGACGGCAAAGCCACCGGCCGTGCCCGCGCTTCATCAGTCCGATCCGCCCGCACCCGCGTCGGCCGAGCCGGCGCCGACGGCCGCGTCAAAGCCCGGCAAAACCGCCGCACTGCCCGGTTGAGCCGGCCCCACAGCAGCAAGGTGAACCCAGCCAGATGCGGCATCTTCACGAACCGCCGCGCAATCAACGCCCCCAACCCCGCCATGATCGCAGCAAAACGCCGCGCCAACTCTGGCGCGGTGTCTGGCAGACCGAAGGGGGTTGCTGATATGTTCATGATTTGTTCAACCACGAATCACATCGCCGCTGCAAGCTTTTTCGTCGTCCCCCACGCCGCACTGGCAGGATAAGGCCAAGTATGGGCGGCCCAACCGAAAGTCGGATCACGCCCGACATGCGCGACGGCGGGTTTCGAGTCTATCGGCAACCGCGCCTTTCATAACGGCGCGCAACTGCGCTTCGCTGGGCTGGGCTGGTTTGGTCGAAATCCAGGATGTCCATTGCAATTCTTCTATCGTCAAACTTATCACAAAACCCACCCACCTCACACCACAATCCCCCCTCCCCAACGCCCCCCCAACCGCCTAAACTCCCCCCATGACCCCGCCCCCCCGCGTTGCCCTGTTCGTCACCTGCCTGGTCGATCTCCATCGCCCCAGCGTTGGGTTCGCTGCCATTCGCCTGCTGGAAGCCGCCGGCTGCCAGGTGGACGTGCCGCGCGCCCAGACCTGTTGTGGCCAGCCGGCCTATAATTCCGGCGATCGCGCCACTGCCCGCGACCTCGCGCGCGGTATCATCGACGCCTTCGCCGGCTACGACTACATCGTTGTCCCCAGCGGGTCTTGCGGTGGGATGTTGCGGGATCATGTCCCCGGCCTTTTCGAGGATGACCCTGAATTGCGCCGCCGTGCCGATGTCATGGCGGCTAAAACCTACGAACTGGTCAGTTTCCTCACCGATATGCGCGGCATGACCGACCCGCAGGCGGCCTATGCCGGCACCGTCACCTATCACGATAGTTGCGCGGGCTTGCGCGAACTCGGGGTCCGCGACCAACCCCGGGCATTGTTGGGCAAAGTTGCGGGCCTGACGCTCACCGAAATGGCCGAACCCGAGGTTTGTTGCGGTTTCGGCGGGACGTTCTGCGTCAAATACCCCGACATTTCCACCCGCATGGTCGCCGACAAAACCCGCGATATTGCCGCGACCGGTGCGGATACGCTGCTCGCTGGTGACATGGGGTGTTTGCTCAACATGGCTGGGCGTTTGGCGCGGGAGGGGAGCAACATTCAGGTGCGGCATGTGGCCGAGGTGCTGGCCGGGATGACGCAGGAATTGCCGGCGATTGGGAGGGCGAGAGATGGCAGGTAGATCCTGTATCCTGACCAAGATAAATTGCGCCGCCAAACAATCCCAAGTCCCAAGCCAACGGCAACAAAGTATCAAAAAGTTTTTTTGGTTCTTTTTGTTCACAAAAAGAACACCTTTTTTCCTGAGGCAGCGTCCCTAAATGCAAATCACCTCCCCCGCCTTCAAATCCAACGTCGCGGAAGCCCTCGCCGACCCCCACCTGCAAAAGGCGCTGCATTTCACTCGCCCGCGGTTTCCCGAACGCCGTGCGGCAGCGGTTGCCGCGTTGCCGGAGTTCGAGACGCTGCGTGACATTGGCCGCGACATCAAGAACCACACGCTGGCCAATCTCGATTTCTACTTGGAAATCTGGGCCGACAACGTCGAAAAATCCGGCGGCCAGGTGCATTGGTGCGCCACCGCCGATGATGCCCGTGCGGCCGTGCTGGCGATTTGCCAAAGGGTCGGCGCCAAAACGGTGACCAAGGGCAAGTCGATGATTTCCGAGGAACTCGGGATCAACGAACACCTGGAAAAACACGGCATCGAACCGGTGGAGACCGATCTCGGCGAGTATATCCTGCAAATTCGTGGCGAAGGCCCGAGCCACATCATTGCGCCGGCGTTCCACCTCAATCGCGAGGATTGGGAGGAAAGCTTTCGCAAAACCCACACCGATCTGCCGGCCGATCGGGTGTTCGGCGAACGCCGCGACATCATGGTTGAAGCCCGCACGATCTTGCGGGAGAAATTCATCGCCGCCGATGTCGGCATCACCGGGGCGAATTTCCTGATCGCTGAAACCGGCAGTTCGGTGATTGTTACCAACGAAGGCAATGGCGACCTCACCCAGACGCTGCCGAAGGTGCATATCGCGCTTGCCAGCATCGAAAAACTGGTGCCGACGCTGGAAGATGCGACGTCGTTGCTGCGCCTGCTCGCGCGGTCTGCCACCGGGCAGGATTTCTCGGTTTACACCACGTTTTCCACCGGCGCGCGGCGGCCGGATGATCTTGACGGGCCGGAAGAATATCATGTTGTGGTCATCGATAATGGCCGCAGCGCGATGATTGGCACCGAATTTCAGGACATGCTGCGCTGCATTCGCTGCGCCGCGTGCATGAACCATTGCCCAGTTTATTTCACCGTCGGTGGCCACAGCTATGGCTGGGTCTATCCCGGCCCAATGGGCAGCGTGCTGACCCCGAGCCTGATCGGCGTCGAAAAAGCTGGCCATCTGCCCAATGCCAGCACGTTTTGCGGCAAGTGCGAAAGCGTCTGTCCGGTGAAAATTCCGCTGCCGAAACTGATGCGACACTGGCGCGAACGCGAATTCGAACGCCATCTGACGCCGGGTGCAATGCGGAACAACCTCGCCATCTGGGGCTGGTTTGCCCGCCGTCCGCAACTTTACCGTGCCGCCACGCGGGTTGCTGCCTGGGGCCTCGGGCTGTTGGGCCGCAAGCGTGGCCGTTTTAGTTGGCTGCCGTTTGCGGGCGGCTGGACCGATGGCCGCGACCTGCCGGCGCCGGAGGGCGATACCTTCTTCGCTCGCTACGCCCGCCAACAACGGCATAAATCATGAGCCGCGACGCGATCCTTGGCGCGATAAGGCGCGGCCTGCGCCGTGGCCCATTGCCGGACGATCAGAAGTTGGCATTGCGCGCGCGCCTCGATGCGCATCCACGCCATCTAATTCCTGCGCGGTCGCAGGTGCCGCGCCCGGCGCAGGTCGCGCTGTTCATTGCCAATGTCGAAAAGGAATTCGGCAGCGTCACCCGCGTGCCGACCCTTGCCGATGTGCCCGGCGCAATTGCAGACTATCTTGCCGCCGGCAATCTGCCGGCCCACTTTGCCATGGCACCGCACCCCGAGTTGATGGACCTGCAATGGGCGCTGCTGCAACCCCGCATTGGCCGCGCCCAACCGTCGGATCTTGTGTGTTTGACCCAGGCTTTTGCCGGCATCGCTGAAACCGGCACGCTGATGCTACCCGCCGAGCCGACGCGGCCAACCACGCTCAATCTGCTTGGCGATATTGCCCTGGTGGTGCTGCGCGCCAGCCGGATTGTCGGTCCGTACGAAGATGCCTGGAACTGGCTGCGAGCCCGCCATGACAGCACCACGGGGGGTTTCATGCCGCGCAACGTCATGCTGGTCACGGGCCCGTCGCGGTCGGCCGATATCGAGTCAACGCTCGAACTTGGCGCGCATGGCCCGAGGCAATTGCATATCGTGTTGGTTGATGACGATCCTGCGGCCATCGCCTGATCCATGGCGCGACGCGGGCAGCTTTCGGCAATCGATATCGGGGAATGGGCGAACTACACCCAGCATGTTCGCCCGATCAAGGGCCGCGCGGCACTGCCGTTGCCCGATCCACCGCCACCGCCGATCAGCCCAACACCAGCGCTGATCGCCAGCGCTCCGCCGCCACGGCCACGCGGCCTCGTCGCGGTGGCAGTCGGTGATGCGCCCGGCGGATTGGACAAGTCGAGCTGGAATAAGTTCCGCACTGGCAAAATGCCAACCATGCGCACCCTCGATCTGCACGGTCGCACGGCCCAACGCGCCTATCACGCGCTGCATTCGTTCCTGCACGCCGCCTATGCCGACCATGTTCGCTGTGTGGAGGTGATTACCGGTCGCGGCGTGGGCGAAGCGGGCGGGGTGTTGCGGCGTGAATTGCCGTTATGGCTCAATTTGCCGACCCTGCGCCCGATGGTGCTGGCCGCGAGCCATCCGCATGCCGCCAATTCAGGCTCGGTGCGCATCCTGCTGCGCCGCACGCGATGACACCCTTTGGCGCGCGTTTGCGGGCCTTGCGGTCGGCGCGCGGGATGAATTTGAAAGACCTTGCGGCGCAGTTGCAGGTTTCGTCGGCCTATTTGTCGGCGCTTGAACACGGCAGGCGGGGCGCGCCGAGCATCGGGCTGGTGCATCAGGTCTGCGATCTGCTCGGCCTGATCTGGAACCAGGCGGAGGAACTGGCCGCCCTCGCCCGGCTGTCGCATCCGCGGGTGACGGTGGATACGGCGGGTCTGACCCCGGAACAAACCGCGCTGGCCAACCGGCTCGCCCAGACCATCCGGCGCTTGCCACCTGAAACCGTGGCCGCCCTTCACGCCTTGCTCGATGCGACAACCCCGCAACCGAAGCCGCGTCTCCGGCGGGCGGCACGGCGCGCGGAATAGAGCATCATTCGTTCAAACGGCTTCGTTTGAACGGATAAAGATGATCGTGAAAACAATGGTCTATCGCATCATTCGTTCAAACGGCTTCGTTTGAACGGCTAAAGATGATCGTGAAAACAAGTTGTCAGCGTACCGCCGTCACGTTGCTGAACGGCGTCGACAGGCCGCCGAGCTGGATGCTGAGCGTGTTGCCGGACTGGGCGATGCCGGTGGCAGTGCCGATCACCGTAAACGGCACCGCAGTCGCGGTTTTGCCGGTGGCGTTGGCGGTAACGGTTACGCCGTACACCCCATCCGGCATCTGGCCGCCAGAGGTGTTCTTGCCATTCCAGCTCCATTGGTTACTGCCCTGGGTCGCGTCAAGCTGGGTTTGCGACACGACAGCCCCGGTGCGGTCGGTGATGCCGATGGTGACCGGTGCGGCGACCGGCGCGGTGAACGCCACCCCGGCGCTGCTGTTCTGGAGCGATAATTTATCCGAGGTCACCGACACAGGGTGGCCGATCACATTCGCGGATTGCAGCACTTGTTGTGATTGGGTGAGCTGGATCAGCTGCGTCAGGCTGGTATTGGTATTGATCTGCTGTTCCACCCCGGAGAATTGCACCAGCTCGCTGGTAAATTTATTGGCATCCATCGGACTGGTCGGGTCCTGGTTCTTCAACTGCGTCATCAGCATGCTGAGAAAGCCCGAGAAATTCCCGGTGAGCGACCCCAGCGCACTGCTGCTGGCCGCACTTGCGGCTTGGCTGGCGGCCGGGGTAGCGGCGGGTTGGGCGATGGTGGAGGCGACGTTCATCGGGGTTTCCTTTTATCAAGCCGTGATATCGATGCCGGATTGTGCCGGGTGCGATAGGCGGAGGGTTAAGACGGCGTCGGTCGAAAAAATGTCGTTCAAGCTTGTTGAGGGGCTTTGCTGCCCACGCGGTTGCGGCCGTTCCCGCCCATCGGGGCCGGGGTCGGTTTGGCTCGAAAACTGGAACATGAAACTGCGGGGTCCGTCGCTGCTGTCGGCCTGCGGTACGGCCGGCAACGGGTCATTGGCGGCGGCAAGATGGAATGTCAGCGCCCGGCCGTCCCCGCCGATGCCAGCGTTGTCGAGCGCCTGGTTCAGCGCAGTCTGGTCACGCAACAGGGTTAGCAGGGTGGACGGGTTGGCGGCGGTGATCGCGATCTTGGTCGGGCTGTCCTTGGCCTGTTCGATGCTGATCCGCAGCAGGCCGAGATCGGGCGGCTGCAGCGTCATGGTCAGATGATGCTGGCCCTCGCCCTCCCGGGTGAGCACCACAAACGCCGAGCCAAGCTGGCTGGCGAGCCCCGGAGGCGGCGTCGTACTAGCGGGGGCGGACGTGACATGAAAGCCGGCATGGGTTGGGGCGGCGGCGGCATTGGGCGCTGCCAGCATTGGCTGGATTGCCGGATCGGATGGCATGGTCTGGGTGGCCAGCGCCGGGGTCGGCACGGCGAGCGGATCGTGTCCGCCGGTATCTTGCGGCTTCGTCTCAGCAGCGATCAATGGATCGGGCCGCGACGGTGTCGGTGCGCGCTCTGCTACGGCAATGGCCGACCCCGATGGGTCGCTGGCCGGTGCCTCCGGCGCAGGTGGTAAAAGGGTCGCCAGCGGGGGCGGTGTCAGGAAATCCGAGGCCGGTGGCGGGGCTGGGCTGTCGATCGGTGGGTGCGCGGGCGCGTCCGGTTTTGCGGGCGCGGCGCCGGCTTTGGGGGCCGGTTTGCCGGGTGCAGGGCTTGCCGTTGGCTGAGGGATGGAAATCTCCGGAGCAGCAGCCGTACCCGACGCGATGTCCTGATCGACCGCGAGCGCCATGAAATTACGGTCGGCGATGCCCGGCGATAGCGGGACCGGCGCGGGCGTGTTTTCAGGCGTCGGCACGGCCGACACCTCGCAGGCGGTGGCGAGCATGGTCGCAAATCCGTTGGTCAGCCCATCGCTATTGCTGGCATCGGGAAGGTTGGCGTCGCGCGGAGTGACACAAGCCAGCGGGCTCGGTTCGGCAATGTTGGTCGGCATGCTTGCGATATCCTTGCGCGTTCGTCACCCCGCCTGGGCCAGGGTCCGGTAACGCTAGGCAAATCTCGGGCCACGTTCGCCGAGCCGCGGAAATCGGGCCGATGTCTCGTCTTTTGCCGTCACGGTGGCCCGGCTGGGCATGCAGCTTCCGGCCGATGCGGCAATTTATGCCCGGTCAAATTTGCCTAGGTCGGGGCGAAACCAGGCACCTCGCCTGCGGCCGCGCCAGATTTCCGCAGGCAACGGCGTGGCACGATTCCTGCTGATCCCCAGTCAGCGCCAAGCAGCATGGGCTGGTGGCAATGGGTCAGACCGACTTCAGGAGTTTTCACAATGTCGCTTCTCGGCGCCATGAGCACGGCCATCAGCGGTCTGTCCGCACAATCGGCATCGTTCGGCAATATCAGCGACAATATCGCCAATAGCCAGACCGTGGGCTTCAAGCGGATCGGGACAAATTTCGAAGACATCCTGACCAGCAGTACCGCCGGGTCCAACCTATCCGGCTCTGTGCTTGCCAAGCCCGATTACCAAAACACCTTGCAGGGAACCATTGCGCAAAACAGCAATCCGCTTTCAATGGCCATTGCCGGGCAGGGATTTTTTCCGATCAGCCTGCTGAATGGCGGCCAGGTTGGGACGGTCAACTTTTCGCCGCAACAATACTATACCCGCGCCGGTGACTTCACGATGGATAAAAGCGGCTATCTGGTGAACAGCGCCGGCGGCTATCTCAATGGCTGGCCGGTCAATCCGCAAACCGGACAAATCAACCGTACCAGCCTCGCACCGATCCAGGTGACCCAAAACGTCTATAATCCGGTTGCCACCAGCATCGTTGACATGACGGCCAATCTGCCGGCCACCCCGGCCGCCGGTGTTCCGATCAATGCCCAGGTTTCGGTCTATGACACGCTCGGCACCTCCCATATCATCACCCTGGGTTTGACGCAGACAGCCCCCAATGTGTGGACGGTCGCGGTCAATTCCCCCGATGATGCCACCGGCGTTGCGCGCGGGACCGCGACAGTCAATTTCGGACCCACCGCCAGCGGCAACCCGGTCGCCGATGGCACGGTCGGCAGCATTACCAGCCCAACCGGCTCGGTTTCCGGCAGTGCGTTCGCCGCCAACAGCCCGGTATCGCTGTCATTCGCTACCAATTTCGGCAATGGCCCGCAAACCATTGCGCTCAGCTTTGGAAGCTACGGTAAGACGGCCGGGCTGACACAATATGCCGGGACCACCTTCCAGCTTCAAGGCATCAACCAGAACGGCGTGCCGCAGGGCAGCTTCAGCAGTGCCTCGGTAACCTCGGCAGGCGATATCCAGTTGAACTACAACAACGGCCAGGTGCGCAGCATTGCCCGTGTGCCGATCACCATCTTTAGCGCCGCCGATGAACTGCAACGCCAGAACGGATCGGCTTTTACTGCGACGTTGAATTCCGGGCAGCCCCTGAACCAAGACGCCGGCACTAACGGCACCGGTGTTATCAAGACCAGCGCCACCGAAGCATCGAATGTCGATATCGCGACGGAGTTCAGCAATCTGATTATTGCCCAGCAAGCCTATTCCGCCAACGCAAAAATCGTCACGTCAGCGGACCAATTGCTGCAAATTACCCTGAACATGAAGCAGTAATCCACCCGAACTGACGGAGGTCCAAAATGGGCATCGGCGTCGCGCTGTCAAATGCGATGGGGGGCCTCGCCAACATCAACCGCGACCTTGCGGTGGTGTCGCAGAACGTTTCCAATGCCAACACCCCCGGTTATGCCCGACAGGTTTCCAATCAGCAGGCGCTGTCGGTTGGTGGCCAGGGCATGGGGGTGGTGTCGGGTCCGGCAACGCGGGTGCTCAATGCCCAGCAGCAAGGCGATCTTTTCACCCAAAACGCCACCGTGGGTGGGTTGCACACCCGCCAGCAGGCGCTCGCCTCGATTGACACGGTGATGGGAACTCCGGGTCAGGGCAATGACATCGCAAGCCTGTTGGGTAAGGTGCAGGATGGGTTTTCCGCTTTGCTGGCCAATCCTGACAGCCAATCAGGACAGGCGCAGATATTGTCGGCCGCCCAACGCTTTGCCAGCCAGATCAACACTGTCAGCGCGGCAGTCGGCAGCGCCCGCCAGCATGCGCAAAGCGGCATCCTGGCCGATGTCGCCAGTTTGAATACAGCGATTGCAAGCGTCGGTGCGCAGACCCAGCAAATCATGACCGCCAAGGCCGCCGGGGTCAGCACCGCCGATCTGGAAAACCAGCGCGATGTCGGAATGGCCCAGATCAGCCAACTGATTGACGCGCGGTTTCTTGTGCAGAATAACGGTGACATCAAGGCGATCACCCCATCAGGGTTATCGATCAACTTCGCAGCCGGCGCCACCAGCTTTGCGACCCAGGCCACGAATTTGGGACCATCGGCGTTTTATCCTGGTGGCGGGGTGCCGGCAATCAGCATGAACGGCGTCGATGTGACCCAGCAGCTTGTCGGCAGTGGTTCGCTCGGCGGCAACATCGATGTCCGCGACAATATCATGCCCGGCATACAGGCCGGGCTGGACGAGGTGGCGCAAACCATTTCCACCCGGTTTGCGGCGCAAGGCCTGACCTTGTTTACCCGGCCCGACGGCACCATCCCGACCGGCGCGGGGGTGCCGGTGCAAGCAACTTATCTCGGCTATGCCAACGCGATCTCGGTCAATCCAGCGGTGCTGGCCGCCCCCAGGCTGCTGCGCGACGGCACCCATGCGATTGCTGGGGCGGTCGGTGGGGCAAGCGCATTCACCCCCAATCCCGCCCTGGGGCCGGCGGGCTTTACGACGATGATAACCCGGGTCATCACCTTTGCCTTCGGCGCGCAGGTCGCACCCGGCACCGGCCAACCGCCGGCCAACAGCAACGGGCTTGGACCGCAGGGCAATCTGGTCGGCCCGTTCAGCGCCGGCGGCAGCCTCGCCACCATGGCCGGTGCGCTGGTGGCATCGTCAGCCGGGCTCGCCTCCACCGTCAGCGCCAATTTGCAAACCGAGCAGGCGGTGCAATCCAGCTTGCAGGCGCGGCTTGCAGACGGCAGCGCGGTCAATATCGATACCGAACTCTCCACCATGGTGCAGTTGCAGAACGCCTATGGCGCCAATGCGCGGGTGATCTCGGCGTTGCAGGCGATGTGGGCACAATTACTCCAGAGCGTTGGTTAAACGGGGAATGGGCATGGGCGGGACAATCGGGGCGGGCGGAATGCCGGCGGGAACGCTGGGGATGCTGGCGCGGGATAGCGCCGTGGTGCGCCAGCGCATGGACGTGCTGACCCAGCAGGCGGCGACCGGGCGCGTGGCGGAAACCTATGCCGGGCTTGGGGCCCGTGCAACGATTTCGATTGACCTGCGGCCCGGCCTGGAACGCCTTGCCACCTACACCAATAATATCGCCCAGGCCGACACAAAGCTGGGGATTGCCGGCACGGCGTTGAAGCAGCTTAGCGATATCGCGTCCAACTTCTCCAGCCAGACCATCAACATGAGCGCGCAAACCTCGACCGCGGTAAACTCGATTGCGGTTCAGGCTGGCATGGCGCTTCAGCAGGTGCAGACCCTGCTGAACACCCAGGTTGGCGGTCATTATTTGTTTGCCGGCCAGGACAGTGCCAATCAACCGGTTCCGGACACCCAATTTCTGGCGTTTGTGGCGGCCGTGAAAGCGCCGGTCGCGGCGCTGACGGCCACCAACGCGGCTGCAACGACTGCCGCGACCCTGACCACGGCGACCGGGACAAGTATGACCTCGGTAACCCTCGGCACGGCGCGGGTGCGGGTCCAGTCGGGTGACGGTGCGGATTTGCCGTCCGGTGTCATGGCCGGGCAGAATGCCTATGCCGTGCAGACCGCATCGAACAGCACTGGCTCCTACGTCAAGGACCTGGTGCGCAGCCTCGCCTCACTTGCCGCGATGAATAGCGGGCAAACCGCGCTGGGCGGGGGCTTCACCAGCTTTGTGACCGATATTGGCGCGTCCTTGCAGGGCGTTGTTGCAGCGCTCGGCACCGAAATGGCGGGGGTCGGCCAGGAGCAGGTCGGGCTGAAGGACGAGAAAGCCCACCTGTCCGATGTCGCCACCGCGCTAAGCGCGCAGCTGTCATCGGTCGAAGACGTCGACATGGCGGCAACCGCGACGGCGCTCTCGGCGGTGCAGACCCAGTTGCAGGCGTCTTACCGATTAATTTCCAACATGCAGAGCATGTCCCTGGTTGGTTACTTATAGAAAATTGAGTCCCACAAAAGGTAAAAATCGATGCCCAATCTTGTTCTAGAACTTCGCCAAGGCGATTTGATGGTGCTCAACGGCGCCTCAATCCGTTTTCGCACCAAGGCCCGGATCGAACTCGCGGCCAAGGCGAAGTTTTTGTTTGGCAAGCAGATCCTGCCCCTGGCTGAGGCCGATAGCCCGGCACGACGGATCTATTTCGCCCTGCAAACCGCCTATGTCGGCACTGAGGAGGAACAGGTGGTCGGCCTGGCCGATGCAAGGGCGTTGATCGCGGCTTTCAAGACGGCAACCACCTCGGCGTTGGCGATTGAGATCCTCGACCGCGCCATGATGGCCGCTGAAGCCGATGACTGCTACCAGGCTTTGAAGCTGGTGCGGCGAATTGTCCGCCATGAAGATGCTGTCATGGGACGAAACCCACCTGCAATTACCGCTGAATAGAAAAATTATCGATCGAAAATTCGAAATCTTTCGGTCTATTTACTGATAATTTACTTTCGCCGGCTACTATCTCAATGCGCGCAGGAAAAACTCTGGCGTTGCACTCCCAATACCACGCGGTTGCAACAAAAGGATATTCCGCATGTTTTCTGTGAACACCAACCTGAGCGCGATGGCGGCACTTTCGACCCTGAATACCACCCAGGCGATGCTGCAACACACTCAGCAAACCATTGCCACTGGCAAAAAAGTCTCGATGTCGTCAGATAATCCGGCGATTTTCGATATCTCGAATTCAATGACCGCCGATCTGTCTGGTCTTGCCGCGGTGTCGGACAATTTGTCGTTTGGCAACGCGACGGTGTCGGTGGCCACGTCTGCGGCATCGCAGGTTTCATCGGCGCTGGCGCAATTGAAAAACACCGTCGTGCAGGCCCAGCAGCAGGGTATCGACCCAACGGTGATGGGCAGCCAGATTACCGCCATCCTCGCCAATATCGATCAGTTCTCCAAAAGCGCCACTTTCAACGGGGTTAATCTGTTGGATGGCACCTCGCCGACGTTGACCGTGGTGCAGGATATGAAAGGTAGCCAAATTTCGGTCACCAACCAGAACACCACTGCCGCAGGGCTTGGGTTGACGGGTCTGGGCGTCAACAGCACCGCCATGAAATTGACGTTCAATAACACCTTCGCTGTTGCCAATGCCGATAAGGTTGTATTGTCGGATGGCACCAAGAGCTTCACCTTCGAATTCTCCGATGGTACAGCCGCCACCACCAGCACGCCAACGGCGAATAACACGGTCTTTGCTGTCCAAGTGACCCCGGCTTCGCAGTCCAACCTGCAAATGGTCGGCGCCATGGTGACGGCGATGAAGGCTGCCGGGTTCGGGGCCGACGTGCAAAGCGATGGCAGCGTGAATATCGGCGGCAAGGGTATCACCAACGCTGCCTCATCGACGACCATCGCCAGCGGTGGTGCCACGAAATCGGTGCTGTCTGGTGCGGCCGCGGCGATCTCGATTGTTGATGCAGCGATCGTTGCGATGAGCACCAAGACATCGAGCCTTGGGCAGGCCCAGCAGCAGATTACCGGGATGGCGAACTTCACCTCGGGGCTGTCAAGCTCTCTCACCGCCGGCCTTGGTGCGCTGACGGATGCCGACATGGCGGGTGAAAGCGCCAAATTGCAGTCGCTGCAAACCAAGCAGTCACTCGCAATCCAGGCCTTGTCGATCGCCAACCAGGGACCGCAGGCGCTGATGTCGCTGTTCCGCTAAACTGCGGCTGCCAAAAGACAAATACCCAGCCTGCGTGGTTTGAAATGGCCACGCAGGCTGTCTTTCGCGTGTGTTCCGCGGCGATTAACGTACAGCTTCGATGGGAAATACGATGAACGGTCGATCCGTCTATGCTCAACAATCCGACCTCGGCGGTGCCACGCCGCGCGAAACCGAAGCGGTTGCATTCGGACTTTGCAACGCGCGCCTGAGCCAGGCCAAGACCTCGGACGAACGGGTCGCGGCGCTGCACAAGACCCATATGCTGTGGGGAATTCTGGTGCGTGACCTGTCCAATCCAGGCAACCGCCTGCCGGCAACGCTGCGCGACCAATTGCTCAGCCTTGGCGTGTGGGCGATGGGCTATAGCGTTGCCGCGATGACCAATGACATGTCATTGCAACCTTTGATCGAAGTTCAGCGCAATCTGGCCGATGGCCTGCGGGTGCCGGCTATGCCATTACCCGTTCCCGGCCAAACCATGCGGGCTTTCAGCGGCAGTCTCAGCGCCTGACGCGATAATGCCGCAATCGACTCAGCTTGCGCTACGAGGGTTTTGAGATGCGTGCATCGATGAGCGCGGTGACCGCCGCCAGAATACGGCGCGACGGCGCCAGGCGATAGGCAAACACCTCGCCCTCGGGGCGATCATGCACGATCATGCCGGTCTCCACTTCAAACACCACAAGCGTGCCATCCGGCATTAGGCCACAATCAAGTCCGAAATAGGCCAGCCCAACCCGTACGGCAATTTCTCGCAGTGCAACGATGGCGCGCGGGGGAAAGGCATGGTCGAAATCATTGAGGAATGCATTTTCCTCCGCACGTTTGCCGGCGTCGAGATCCATGCCGGCGTTATAGTACCACACCGCCCAATCGTCATGAATTGCCATATGAAATGGCATTGGCTGCCCGTCGACAAAAATGATGCGGTATTTCCGCCATGCCCCGTCGGTGCTGCGATAGTCGATGAAGGGGGCGACAAAGAACAGGTCTGCCGGCTGGAATGGCCGCAAATAGGATGCGAGCGCCGCCGCGTCGCCGATGCGGGCAAGTCCGGTGCCGGCATGGGAATGGCGTGGACGAATGATCAGCGGAAACGCGCCCCCGGTCAATAAATCCTGTGCCAAGCCAAGCGCTTGGCGGGGCACAATCGCGTTCGGTATGTCCCCCAGTAACGCAGCCATTTGGTCGCGGCCGGTGGCGGCAATCAGATGGCCTGGGTTGATAAGTGGTTTTCCCAGTTTCGCGGCCAGCAGATCGGCGGCTCGCAAGATTTCGGCGTGGCGCTGATCTTCGGCGATGGCAATGAAGACGCAATCAATGTCGGGCAGCAAATCCGGCACCGGGACCAGCGGCTGCAACCAGAGTGTATGGACATCGGTGGTGGTGTCATCCAGCAGCATCGCCACCGGCAGGTTTGCCTGAAAATCCCCCACCACATTGATCACCAGCACGCGACGGCGCGGGTGCTTGGCGGGGCGAAACGTCAAGGGCATTTCGGTGACAGCGGTGCGCAAATGGGCGACGCCCGCGTCCGCGTCCCCCAGCACCTGGCACACCTCCCACAGTAACAAACGTGCCGCCTGGCGGTCGCGCGGGATGTTCACCGCATATTCCAACAAGGCGCGCGCAACCGGCCACTCGGACCGTTCGGCGTGCTGCATGGCAAGGGTGATGAAAGACACAGGTGGGGAAATCTGGTTCATGGTGCATCCGGCTTTGTCCCATTCGGCAGGAAAATGGGATGTCCAGAATGGCGCCTATGTCTTCACCAACAGTGAAGACTGGGGTGTGTTTGGCATCGCGCCGGTGCGCTGATAGGCATCGAGCTGCTGTGGGGTGGGCAGCGAGCTGGTGATCTGGCCGCGGGCGCTAATAAATTCGATTACCACCATGTTGAGCGCGGGATCGATATGATAGCTCGGGTTGGGATGCATCGGTGACGGTGCCGCCTGCACCGGGATTGCCACCGCCGCCACGTTGCGGCTAGTCGCGGGTTGGATCAGCGATGGCGGCAATATCGGCACGATCGTGATGTCGGACGGCATGGCGGAGGTATCCTTCGGGCCGCGCAATCTGCGACCGACCCAAAAGATGGCGCGATAAGGTTAAAGATGGATAAATTTGTCTCAAAAAAAGCGCGCGTGGGACGGCCTTAGGAGTCGTACGCGATCAGCGATTCGACCGGAACATCGATCTTCGCCCGGCCACCGAGGAAAGTGAGCTCAATGATCGTGGCCGCGGCCGACACGTCCGCCCCGACTTGGCGCAGCAAAGCGATCCCAGCGGCCATGGTGCCGCCGGTCGCCAGCAGATCATCGACCACCACCACGCGCTGCCCCGGTTTGATCGCATCCGCCTGGATCTCGATCCGGTCGGTGCCGTATTCCAATGCGTAGTCGAGCCCGATTGTCGCCCCGGGCAGTTTGCCGCGCTTGCGCAGCATGATGAAGCCGCAGCCAAGCTTCAGGGCGAGCGGGGCGGCCACCAAAAACCCACGCGATTCAATGCCGGCAATCACATGCGGGTTGAACGCGCGCACCGCATTGGCCATCCGCCCCATCGCCACCTGCCACGCATCGCCATGGGCGAGCAGGGTCGAAATGTCGTAAAACAGAATGCCCGGCTTGGGGAAATCCGGAATGCCACGGATGTGGTCTTTAAGGTCCATGGGTCGATCGCTCCGCTACGGGTCAGGCGGCGGTATATGCCGGGGAGCTTGCTGGATCGCAAGCGGATCACTAGGTCTCGTGACATGCCACGCATTCTGTTTGCCACTATCGTCGGGCTTATCGGGTTTTTCGCCTATATCGGCGGGGCCGTGGTACTGGCCGATCTGGTGATGCCGTTGCATTGGGCATTGCAACTGGCCTATTTCCTGATCGCCGGGGCGCTATGGGTCGTGCCGGCGCATTTTCTGGTGTTATGGGCCGCGCGTAAATTGTAACTGCCATGCAGCTTGCTTTGGTCATCGCATTGCCCGATAGGCGTCCGTGTCTAACATTGAGGGGTCCAAGTCGATGAAGCGTCGTTCGTTATTGGCTGCCACTGCCGCAACCGCTGTTGTCGCCCCTCTGGGCCTTGCCCGCGCGCAAGGCGCAAAAACCAAGTTCGTTTTCTGGCACGCCATGGCCGGTGCGTTGGGGGACGAAGTCGGCAATATCTGCAAAGGCTTTAACGCCGCGCAGACCGCGTATGAAATCGAGCCGATTTTCAAAGGCTCCTATCCCGAAACCCTGACCGCGGCGATTGCCGCCTGGCGCGCTGGTCAGGCGCCGCATCTGGTGCAGATGTTTGAAGTCGGCACCGGTTCAATGCTCGCCGCCGGCCCGGCAGTGAAACAGGTCTGGCAGTTGGCCGCCGAAACCGGCGTCGCGCTTGACCCCGCGAGCTATATCGGCGGCGTGCGCGGCTATTACAGCCTGTCAGATGGGCGGATGGCATCAATGCCGTTCAACTCCTCGACTGCGGTGATGTGGTACAACAAGGACGTGTTCGAGAAAGCCGGGCTTGACCCCGCCAAGCCGCCGACGACCTGGAATGAGGTGATTGCCGCCTGCCGCGCCATCAAGGCCAAGGCTGCGGCTGCCATCCCGATGACCACCGCCTGGCCGACCTGGGTGCATTTCGAGCAATATGCGGCGATGCACGACCTGGAATTTGCCACCAAAAGCAACGGGTTTGACGGGCTCGATACCGAGCTCAAAATCAACACCGCGCCGTTCGTGAAGCACTTGAACCGCTTGCTCGACATGTCGAAGGAAGGCCTGTTCAAATATGGCGGCCGTGATAATGCGGCCGAACCGCTGTTCATCTCGGGCGAGGCAGCGATCGGGTTTACATCATCGGCGGCCCGCGCCGCGATTACCCGTGATGGCAAGTTCAAAGCCGGCGCCGCCTTGCTGCCGACCGACCCTGAGGTCAATCCAAACCCGATCAACTCGGTCATCGGTGGCGCCAGCCTGTGGACGATGACCGCGCCGAACCGCAGCGCGGCGGAATACAAAGCCGTCGCGACCTTCTTGCAATATATCGGCCAGCCCGACCAGGACGCCCATTGGCACCAGGTGTCGGGCTATGTCCCGGTGACCTTTGCGGGCTATGAACTGTCGAAGAAGCAAGGCTTTTACGAAAAAAGTCCCGGCACCGATATTCCGATCACCCAGCTCGCACGCGGCAAGTTGACGGCCAATTCCAAGGGCTTCCGTCTCGGCCGGATGGTTGAGTTACGCAATATCATCCAGGAAGAATTTGAAAAAGCGCTGCAAGGCCAGCAAACCGCGCAAATTGCCCTCGATAGCGCGGTTGCCCGTGGCAACAAGGTGCTGCGCGAATTCGAGAAGTCGGCACGGACCTAAACGCGTCGAATGGAACGCCGGACGATTTTTGCCGGATGGGTGCTGCCGGTTTGCCTGGTGGCACCCCAATTGCTGTTGACGGTGTTCTTCTTCTTGTGGCCGGCAGCCCAGGCGATGTGGTTCAGCCTGGTGCGCCAGGACGCGTTCGGCATTCGCACCGAATTCGTCGGCTTCGAGAATTTTGCTGACCTGTTCGCGGACCCGCTCTATCTCGATTCTGCCTTACGCACGGTGGTGTTTTGCACCGCCGTCGCTGGGCTCGCGATGGGTACCGCCTTGCTGCTGGCGGTTTTCGCGGATCGGGAAATTCGCGGGCGGGCAATCTACCGTACCCTGCTGATCTGGCCCTATGCGGTCGCCCCGGCAATCGCGGCGGTGCTGTGGGTGCTGCTGCTCAATCCGCAAATCGGCGTTGTCGCCCATGCGCTGAAATCGGTCGGCGTGCTGTGGGATTACAAGCTCAACGACACCCAGGCGATGATTGTGGTGATCCTGGCGTCGGCCTGGAAGCAGGTCAGCTATAATTTCATCTTTTTCCTCGCCGGGCTGCAATCGATCCCGAAAACGGTGATTGAGGCCGCACGGATGGACGGCGCGCGCGGCTGGCGGCGGTTCCGTACCATCACCATTCCGCTGCTGGCGCCGACGATCTTTTTCCTGGTTGTGGTCAATATTGTCTATGCCGCCTTTGATACGTTCGCGACCATTCAGGCCTTGACCCATGGCGGGCCGGGCAAGGCGACAGAAACATTGATGCTGAAGGTTTATCGCGACGGTCTGATCAACCTCGATCTCGGGTCGTCATCGGCCCAGTCGGTGATTTTGATGGTCGCGGTGGTGGTGCTGACCGGGCTGCAATTCCGCTTTATCGGGCGGAGAAATGCGGAATGAAACCCCATACGGACTGGCTTGCGCATAGCATCCTGTGCACCGGGGTGGCGTTGTTTGTTCTGCCGCTTTGGTTGCTGCTGGCCGGGGCGACCCAGGATGGCGGGGCGATTGCGCGCGGCGAATTATCGTTTGTGCCCGATCTGCGCAATCTCGGCATCTTCTGGTCGGTGCTGACTGACCGTGCGCCGGGTGGATCACCAGTGTGGCGGATGATGCTGGTGTCTGCCGCGCTGGCGCTGGCCATCGCATTCGGCAAGATCGTTATATCGTTTCTATCGGCCTATGCCGTGTCGTTTTTTCGCTTCCCGTTTCGCATGCTGTGCTTCTGGACCATCTTCATCACCCTGATGCTGCCGGTTGAAGTGCGGATTGTGCCGACCTACGCGGTGATGGCGAATTTCGGCCTGATCAACAGCTTCACCGGCCTTGCCATGCCGTTGATCGCCAGCGCCACCGCGACGTTGCTGTTCCGCCAGGTGTTTCTGATGATCCCGGATGAACTGGTGGAGGCTGCGCGCATGGACGGCGCCGGGCCGCTGCGGTTCCTGCGCGATATCCTGTTGCCGCTGTCGGCGGCCAACATGGCGGCGTTGTTCGTGATCGTGTTTGTCTATGGCTGGAACCAGTATTTGTGGCCGTTGCTGGTGGCGACCGACCCCAAGCTCGACACCATTGTGATCGGCATCGTCAAGATGATCGGCGGCGATACGGTTACCGACTGGAACCGGGTAATGGCGGCGGCCGTGCTGGCGCTGCTGCCGCCGGTGCTGGTGGTGGTGCTGATGCAGAAATGGTTCGTCAAGGGCCTGACCGAGGGCGACAAATAATGGCGACGTTGGAATTGTATGATGTGCGCAAAAGCTTTGGCGCGACCGCAGTGCTCCACGGGGTTAATCTGGCGCTGAACGATGGCGAAATGCTGGTGATTGTCGGCGCGTCCGGTTGCGGTAAATCAACCTTGCTGCGGCTGATTGCGGGCTTGGAAGTCCCCACCGCCGGCCGCATTGTGCTGGATGGACGCGACGTTGCCCGGCTTGACCCGGCCGAGCGCGACATTGCCATGGTGTTCCAAAATTACGCGCTCTATCCGCATATGTCGGTGTTCGACAACATGGCCTATGCGCTGAAAATCCGCGGCCTGAGCCGCGATGATATCGCCCGCCGGGTGGGTGGAACCGCCGAAATGCTGGGGCTTGGCCCGTTGCTCGACCGCAAACCGCGCCAATTATCCGGCGGCCAGCGCCAGCGCGTCGCGATGGGCCGGGCGATCGTGCGGGAACCCAAATTATTCCTGTTCGATGAACCGCTGTCGAACCTCGACGCCAAATTGCGCGTGACCATGCGCGCCGAAATCAAGCGCCTGCAACGCCGCATGGGGGTGACGAGCCTGTATGTGACCCACGATCAGGTCGAGGCAATGACGCTCGGGGACCGGCTGCTGGTCATGCATCAGGGCGTGCCGGTGCAGTTGGCAACCCCGATGGAGGTGTTTGAACGCCCGGCCACCACCTATGTCGCCGGCTTTATCGGGGCGCCGGCGATGAATTTGCTGCCGGGGGTGCTGTGCCAGGGGGGGATGGCGGTTGATCTTGGGCGTGGCATGGTAATTCCGTTCGCCGATGGCAAGCGCGATGGCGTCGATGGCCGCAAACTGACCATCGGCATTCGCCCGGAACATATCGTGCTCGATCCGGCTGGAATGATGTTGCAGATTGACCTGATCGAACCGCTGGGGTCGGAAACCGTGCTGATCGGCCGGATGGACGATGGTGAGTTGCTGTCGGTGAAAGTGCCCGGGCGGGCACCGGCGGGTGAGGCCATTCGGGTCAGTTTTCCGGCGGCGATGCTGCATGTGTTTGATGCGGAAACGGGGTTGCGTTTAGGCTAATACGAAACCAGGAAGCGCGTTCTTTTTGTGAACAAAAAGCACTAAAAAAACTTTATCCGTTCCTGGCCGTTGGCGTGCCCACTCGGCACCGTCATCGTCATTGCGCGCCCTTGCGAAGCATTCCATCGCAAGCCCTTGTTACGAAATGGTATATCTGAATTATAATTGCTATATCGTAACAAACAAGACACGATTCCACCTGCCGTACTCACCCACCCGTCCCAGCAACCTCACAATCCCCCACAACCCCAGGCAACCCAACCGGCTCCAAACGCTGCTCCACAACCAGCGCCGGCTCAGCCCGAACCACCACCGGCGGCACCGCAACCGAAACTCCCAGCATCCGGCAAATCGGCCGCAAGATGCGCCCCGCCTTGGGCTGCTCCAGCAGCGCCGTCCGCGTTGCAACCTCCGCCAGCAGCGCCTCCATCGCACCAAGATAAGCCGCCGCTTCCCAACCGAGCTCGCGCACAATCCACCCGCGCCCCGACGGCAAGGCAACCGGCCGCACGCGCTCAGCGTCCGTACGATCCCGCCGCGCCCGCGTCGCCTGAATCTTAACCGGCTTGCCCGTCAACGCCCGATAAAACCGCCGTGTTGCTCGGTTGAGATAGACCCAAAGCTGCATGGTAAATCGCGACAGATGTGGCATCTTCAAAAACCGCCGCGCAATCAACGCCCCCAGCCCCGCCATGATCATGGCAAAACGCCGTGCCAACTCTGGCGCGGTGTCCGGCAGACCGAATGGTTCGTTTGGTGCTGGCATGAATGATTTCATGATTAAATTCCTAACATAGGATAACATCCAGCGCAAGCTTTTTTGTCGTCGGCATCATCGTAACCCTTGTCGCTTTATAACCGGACACTTCGTCGCCCGCGCTTGCGGGCAAGGGCCGGGGTGAGGGGGCCTAGTCACAAAACCCCAAAACTGGAAGACAACCCGCCCATCTTCTGCGGGTATCATCACCACTACCCCTTCGAATTACACGGATAGGAAAGCGGCTCGGCTGTCCTGATGAGCGCAGTGCAGCGATAGCCGTGTCGGCGCCGTCGCGACTTTTGCGAAAAATCTGGCTTTGAGGCTATCGTGCCGACCGAGCAGCCGATCCGCATCCATTTGGGGGAAGGGATACCGGCTCTCTGGATGAGTCATGCGCCGTGGTAAAGTTGATTACACAGTACCGGGTCTTCATTGGTTCACCCGGGTGTCTGGATGATGAGCGGCAGTGTTTTCGTCGTGTACTCGAAAAATATACGAGGATCCACAGCCAACCCCGCGATGTAGCATTCCAACCAGTGGGCTGGGAGGACACTATTGGGGGTGTCGGACGTCCGCAGGCGCTGATCAACGAAGATATCAAACAGTGTGATTACGCTGTATTCGTTCTGCATGATCGGTGGGGTTCGCCAACGGGGTCTCACTACACATCGGGGTTCGCAGAAGAATGGGCCCTCGCAGAGGAGCTATACACGGCCAATAAAGTCCGTAACATCGCCTTATTTTTTAAGAATGTCGAGCGGCGCCAATTAGACGACCCTGGCGAGCAACTGCGTGCTGTTCTGGCATTCAAGGATAAGATTGAAGCGGGAAAACGATATTTGTTCAGGCAATATGATGCCATTGAGAATTTCTCTGAGGCGCTTGAAGTGCTTTTGGCGCAATGGCTCAGAGATCACGAAAAGCCAAAAACCGGCATGTCGAGTGACCTGCTAATAGGCAGTGCTTCGGCGATGGTTACAGCGAGTAGTTCATCGGCCCCTGGCGCACCTGACTTCGATTTTTGGATCACTGAGGCAATCAAGCAGGGGTTAGCAGGTATTCCGGATCAAAACGCCGCTTTGTTCTGCGCAACGAAAGCAATCGCTGCTGCAACGTCGGATATTGAATCGGCACGCGCACAGGCTACGGCCGGGGTAGCTTTGTTCCACCTTGGTAAGCTCGATGAGGCGATTTCGGCGTTCACGACGGTTGCCGAGCGATTTCCCCCTTCTATCGACGCAGATCTCCGCTATTGGCAAGCCCAGGCGCTCTTCAACAAGGGGGTCAGCCTCGGCGCGCTCGGTCGCGGCATTGAGGAAATTGCCGTCTACGACGATCTGCTGGCCCGCTTCGGCACAGCAACCGAGTTGCCGCTGCGTGAAGCGGTCGCGGTAGCAGAACTTCACAAGAGAAATTTACTTAAGTCTTAAATTTTGCACCGCGGGAGCGCGCAATGCCACCTGTCACTATGGATGATGGTGAGTTTCCTGGCGTGCTTTTTGAGCAAATGGTAACATGGTCCGTCGAACAGCAAACTCGACCTTGCCGCCATCGTCGTCAAGCGCGGCAGCGATTACCCACCGCCATTCGATGCCCCTTGTTGCGACCGCGAGCCGATGCGCCTCGGAGACCCCGCTGGTCTGCGCCAGTTCGGCATCAACCTCCTCCGCCTTCCGCCCGAAGCCTGGTCAAGCCAGCGACACTGGCAGATCGCAAGCAAAGAGTTCGTCTACATCGTCAGTGAGGAGGTCGTTCTTGTAACAGATGCCGGCGAGGAAACACTGCGCGCGGGCGACGCCGCGGGCTTCAAGGCAGCCGACCCCGACGGGCATCACCGAAAGAACGCAGCACGTCGGAAGCACCGGACCCCAAGGTCGGTACGCGGCTTCCCGGCAACGATTGCACCGACTGGGACATCGATATGATGATCATCGACGATAGCCCGGATGGTTAAACCACGCGGGACTTATACCAAGCGCCCTTGATGTTGACCCATGAAGACTGGGTCAACGGCGCTTGGTATTATCGCTCTATGCCCGTAGCCCCTGCAATGGCGAAATCCATGTGCAGGGATAAACGTCATTTATATGTCAGGATCAATGCGGCAACGTCGGAAGGTCAGTCTTGACCACCGGAAACCGTGCCCTGCGAATTTGGTCGGAGTGAGAGGATTCGAACCTCCGGCCCCTGGACCCCGAGACCAGTGCTCTACCAGGCTGAGCTACACTCCGACCGAGGGGCGGCTTATATCGGTGCCGGCCGTGAAGGGCAACCCCTTCTCAGAGCAGCGACCCTGGCTGGCTGACCGGCTTTGGCAACATGGCGAGGCGGGCGAGCAAAGCGGGCACGCCGTCGACGATTTCGAACAGGTCCCGTGCGGTTGCCTGGGCGAAGCCGTTGGCGATGCAGGCTTCGATCATCGCCACCCAGGGCTTGGCGTAGCCGGCGATGTCGCAGATCAGGATCGGCTTATCGTGCAGGCGCAATTGCCGCCAGGTGAGGATTTCGAAAAATTCGTCGAGCGTGCCAAGCCCGCCCGGCAGGATCACAAACGCGTCGGCCAGTTCGAACATCCGCCGCTTGCGGCTGTGCATGCTGTCGGTAACGATCAGTTCACCGGCACCGATATGGGCGATCTCGCGCCGCATCAGAAAGTCGGGCATCACGCCAACCAACTCACCACCGGCACCTTGCGCGGCGCGCGCCACCACCCCCATCAGCCCGATCCCCCCGCCGCCATAGACCAGCTTGATGCTGGCGGCCGCGAGGCCGTGGCCCAATTCGGTGGCACTGGCCGCGAAGGCGGGGTTGGTGCCGACAGCGGAACCGCAAAAAACGGCGGCAGATTGAATGCGGGACATCAGGGGTCTCCAGACCAGAAAAATTGGGTGCGGCGCGCGCTTAGCACACTCTGTCAACTGAGATCATTTTTTGCGGAGGGTATGGAATAGGGATTGGCGGTCGGACGTCTAACTGGGTATGTTACCACTGCGTTCAAAATTATGAGGGGGGATACTCATGCGTCGTTTCGGGTTGGTTTTCGGCGGCTTGGCTTTGGCGGCGGTTGTGGCAGGGGCTGGCTTTGCCCAGGCCCAGGGTGCGTTCGCTGATGTGATCGCTGCGCGGCAGGCGGGTTACAAGGCGGCTGGCGCCAATATGGGCGCGATCAAGAAAGTGCTCGATGCCGGTGGCGATCTGACCACGGTTGCCTCAAATGCGCAGGAAATTTCCGATTGGGCCAAGAAAATCCCGACGCTGTTCCCGACTGGCAGCGGCCCGGAATCCGGCGTCAAAACTGCGGCCCTGCCCGAAATCTGGGTCAGCAAGGGCGATTTCGAGAAGGCTGCCGCAGCACTTGGTGTCGAAGCCGACAAGTTGATGGTCGCGCTGAAGGCCAATGACAAGACCGCCGCGACCGCCGCGTTTGGTGCCACCGGTGGCACATGTGGCGCTTGCCATCGCACCTTCCGCGCCAAGACCTGATCGGGTTCCAAGCGGACATCGAACCCGGAGGACACGGTCCTCCGGGTTTTTTGCTGACCGGCGGTCAGCGATAGGTCGGCGCGGAATTTAAAGCCGTGTCACCGCCAGCCATACCAGAACCGCGATCACGATCAGGACCGCGCCGGCAAGCATCGGGTTTACCATGCGCGGCGCCGGGGTCACCGCCGGCAGGCGCTTCTTGCCGGTCAGCATCGGCCGCACCAGATCGTGGCGCTTGACTACCGCATAGGCAATGATCGCGATCACATGCAGCAGCGCCACGATCTTGATCAGATCGAAGGTGAGGGAATGCAGTTTCAGCAATGTCTCGCTGAGCGGTGCGGCGATCAGTTTCGACAACGGACCTTCGACGAAATCGTCGTCGTTGCGGCCAAACAACCCCGTGCCAATTTGCGCCAGCAGCAACGCAAGGATGCCCACCACCATCCAGCCACCGGCCTCGTTATGGCCAATCTGGGTATCGGGTTCGCGGCGGGGAAAATGCAGTAAATGCTGAATTGCGGCGAGCGGGTGGCGGATGAACTGGCTAAACCGTGCGGTTTCGCTGCCGATGAGGCCCCAGACCAAGCGCCACAGCACCAGCACTAGGATGGCCTCGCCGCACAGCATGTGCAGCGCCATCATGCTAAGCTTGATGGTGACGTAGCTGCCGACGATCAGCGCCACCAATATCCAATGGAACAGCCTGATCGGCAAATCCCATATTTTCATTGGCAGCATCAGGCCGGTGCTCGGTATGCGCGGCGCCATTGGATACATCCCTCATTTTCTTTTCATCGGTGGCATTTTGGCCGCCACACCGATTGGACAAACCAGACATTGTTTCTATTCCATCAGACACCGGAGTGGAACTGTTTAGAAAGAGTGACGCGGTGCGTTTGGCGCGATACTGTAGCGCCATGGGACAAGAACCGGTCAAACTCTATCGCGCCAGCCCGTTTCGCATTGCGGGCTTGGTTGCGGGCGTGGTGGCGCTCGGGGGGGCGGTGTGGTGGGGCAGCGCGAGCCATCGCGCCCCGCCGGTCGCACAGCAAGCAGCCGTTGCGGTCCCGGCATCGCCGGTTGTGGCTGCTGCGGCCCCGGCCATCGCTGCGCCCAGCTTTGATATTGTTCGGGTCAATCCGCAGGGCAATGCCGTGATCGCCGGCCGGGCGGCGGCGGGGGCCGAGGTAAGTGTTCAACAAAATGGTCAGGAGATCGGGCGGGCCAAGGCCGATCAGCAAGGTCAGTTCGTTGTGCTGCCGGCCAAACCGATCGCGCCCGGGGCGCAGGAACTGACCTTGTCCGCCCGCAGTGGCGATCAGCCGGCGGTTAGCGCCAGCGCGCCAGTGATCGTTGTGGTGCCGACGCCGGCGATCGCACAAACCGCCGCGCCCGCACCGCCCCCGGCGACCCCGTTGGTTATTCTGGCCCCGCCGAACGCGGCACCACGGATTTTACAGGCGCCGACCCAGGCCGGCCAGGACGCGCCGCGCAAAGGCCTGGCGCTGAATAGTGTCGATTATGATTCCGCCGGCGCGATCCGGTTTTCCGGCACCGCAGATCCGGCCAGCCCCCTGCGGATCTATGTCGATAACCGCGTATTGGGCGAGGTCATCACCGACGCGGGCGGGACCTGGGTTCTCGGGCCGACTGATACGGTTTCAGCCGGGGATCATGTGCTGCGCTTGGACCAGCTTGCGGCCAATGGCGGCGTAGCAGCACGGGTGGAGGTGCCGTTCCGCCGGGTGCTGGCCAGTGAGGTGCCGATTGCCGGTAGCCAAACCGTGGTTGTTCAGCCGGGGGAAAGCCTGTGGCGGATTGCGCAACGACTTTATGGCGCCGGGGTCCATTATACCGACATCTATCAGGCCAATCTCAGTCAGATCCGCAACCCGGATTTGATATTTCCGGGTCAGGTCTTTGCAACCCCTGCTGCCGCCCGTCCTGCGACTGCGAGGCCGGCTTCATCCAATAGTTCCAGATAGGGGCCCAAATTCAGCAGGAACGATGTCAAAGCGGTCACCAATTCGGTAACCGTGGATGGGACCTTAAATGTGGTTTGGGTTGACAGCACCACCCGGTGATCGGCCGCCAGCTGGGCGGTCCAGCCTGGTGGCAGCACCCCCGGCAGCTGGATGACCGTGCGCAGGATGTCGCGACGCCGGCCATCGGCGGTGCCGGCCGTGCTTGGCACCCGCCCGACGACAACGCTCAGCGCCAGACCGCAGCCTTCGGCGTTGTTCATCGTCGCCCAGATCTGGCGTCCCATCCAGGTAACGTTGAAGGCGGGAAAATTATCCGGCGATGTCGGGCTCAGACGGCCATCGCTGTCAACCGAAAACGGGCCCAGGGTAAGCGGTGCATCGAATGGCATTGGTGGCTCCTGTAGCCCAATCATCGCGGATCAACGGAACTCTCTTGCCCGACAAAGGTGAAACTTCCATAAACAGGCGCCCCGGAGCGCAATATCATCATGGCCCTCGCTGAATCACTGAAACTCGTCCTGTCGCCGCCGCATCCAGCCGGCCGCCCGTTTATCGCCGGTGGCGCTGTCGCAATGGTGGTCGGCCTGCTCGTGGGCATCTGGCTCGCCTGGCTCGGGCTGATCTTCGCGGTGTTCTGCTTCTATTTCTTTCGCGATCCCGAACGTGTGGTGCCGCCAAGACCAGATCTTGTTCTGGCGCCGGCCGATGGGCACGTGGTCTCGGTCATCATGGCCGCCCCGCCAGAGGAGCTGGGCCTTGGCGCCGAGCCGCGTTGGCGGGTGGCAATTTTCCTGTCAGTGCTCGATGTCCATGTCAACCGGGTGCCGGTTGATGGCGTGGTCACCCGGATCGCCTATCGGCATGGCAAATACCTCAGCGCCAATCTCGACAAGGCCAGCACCGACAACGAACGCAATGCGCTGGCGATCCGGTTGCCTGATGGGCGCGACCTCGCGGTGGTGCAGATCGCCGGACTGATCGCCCGCCGCATCTTGTGCGATGTGCATGAAGGCGAAACCGTGCGGGCCGGGGATCGCTTCGGCATCATCCGCTTTGGCAGCCGCACCGATGTGTATCTGCCGCATGGCGTGGTCCCGCTGGTCGCGGTCGGCCAGACCATGATCGGGGCGGAAACCGTGCTCGCGGAGCTTACTGCGTGAGCGATCCTGCCGCCCGCAAGGTGATTTCACCAATCCAGCGCTTTGGCGGCCGGCTGAAGGGGAGGCTGCGTCCGCTTGGTCGCCCGCGTTTCAGCGGCCCATCCTTTAACCGGATGATCCCCAACCTGTTGACCATGCTGGGGTTGTGCTCAGGGCTGACTGGGATGCGCCTGGCGCTGGAGGGGCGGTATGGCGCGGCCGCGTTGGCGATTGTGGTGGCGGCGGTGATCGATGGCCTCGATGGCCGGCTGGCGCGATTGCTCAAGGCAACCTCGCGGTTCGGTGCCGAATTCGACAGCCTGGCGGATTTTGTCTGCTTCGGCGTGGCGCCAGCGTTCATTCTGTATTTGTGGAGCCTGCAAGTCTGGCACGGCTACGGTTTCACGCCATGCCTGATGTACACGGTCTGCATGGCGCTACGTCTGGCCCGCTTCAACGCCGCCCTCGACGCCCCGCCGCATCCGGCCTTCACCTATAATTTCTTCACCGGCGTGCCGGCCCCCGCCGGGGCGGGTCTGGTATTGTTTCCATTGTTTGTCGGCCTCGAAGCCAAAGCGATGGGCTGGGACTGGCTGCTGATGATCGCGCATTTCCCGGCGGTGGTGGCGGCCATGCTGGTCGGCGTGGCGGTGCTGCTGGTATCGACGTTGCCGGTGTGGAGCTTCAAGAACTTCAAAGTGCCCACCCGCTACGTGCTGCCGATGCTGCTCGGCACCGGGCTATTCGCGGCCTTGCTGGTGGCTGACCCGTGGGCGGCGCTGGCCGCGGCCGGGGTGGTCTATCTTGGTATGCTGCCGTTCAGCGCGCGCAGCTACGCCGCCTTGCGCCGCGCGGCCGAAACCCCGGCCGCCCCCGAATAGGCGGCTATTTCAGAGTTTCGAGATAGGCAATCAGATCGGCGCGCTGGGTTTCGTTCTTCAAGCCCGCGAAGGTCATCGTCGTGCCGGGGACAATCTCGCGCGGGTTGGTGAGGTATTTGTCGAGCGTTGCGGCATCCCAGGTCAGGTTTGCCGCCTGATTGGCGACGGAATATTTGAACCCGGCGACGTTGCCGGATTTGCGCCCGACAATGTCGAACATGCTCGGCCCGATCAGGTTCTTGCCGGCCTCGGCACGGTGGCAGGCGCCGCATTGGGTTTTGAAGATTTTTGCCCCGTTGACGGCATCGCCCGCCATGGCCGGCATCGCGGTTAGCAGCAGGGCGGCGAGGGTGGGAAGGAAGCGGGACATTCGGGGCTCCTGGCGGTTCAACGGTCGACCGTCGGATAGATAACGCATTCCCATTTCCGAATATACTTGCCCACCCCGGATGCCTGGGCTGCGATGACCGGTTGCGTGTAATATCTTTTTGTAGTAACGATTCTTTGTGAAATACGGGTGGGATGACGCCAAGAACGCGGGCAACATCGCCAAGTGGAGCTTGCCAGCCTGACTGACAGCACGATTGATTTCAGCGATATCCCAGAACTTGGCGACGAATTCTGGCAAAAGGCGACGCTGGTGCAGCCTGATCGCACCCAATCGATGACATTGCGGGTCAAGCGATCGGTGCTCGACGCTTACAAGGCCGAGGGCCGCGGATATCAGACACGGATGAACGCAGTGCTGGAAACCTATGCACGTGCCAAAGCCGCAAAAACCAACCATTGAGGAAGCAGATCATGCAATTCGGCGACGATTTTCGCGGCAAACGCGTCGTGGTAACCGGGGCCGCCGGTATTTTTGGCGGCTGGATTGCAGCGGCTTTCGGCCGCGCCGGGGCGATATTGTGCCTGTCCGACATGCGCGGCGATTTGCTGCCGGCGCTGGTGGACCGCCTCGGCCTCGATCCGGCTGTCACGCTGTGCCATGCGACGGAACTGACCAGTTCGGGATCAATCCGGGAACTCGCAGCCCTTGTTGCCACTGAATGGGGCGCACCCGACATCGTGGTTAACAATGCCGGCATCTATCCGCGCACCGGCGAATTGCTCTACCTCGCCGAGGAAGAATTCGATCGCATCATGTCGGTCAATGTCCGCGCGCCGTTCCTGGTGACGCAAGCGATGGCCAAGTTGATGATCGCCGAACGGGTGGCGGGTGCGATCGTCAATATCGGGTCGGGCGCGGCGAGGCAGATGCCGACCGGGTCGGTGACCTATTGTGTGTCCAAAACCGCGCTCGACCGGCTTTCCAAGGGCCAGGCGCTGGAGCTTGCGCCCCACAAGATCCGCGTCAACGTGGTGGAGCCTGGTTTCGCGCCGGGCAGTGATTTTTCCTACCTGCCGCCCGAGTATGTGGATCGGATGACCGCAGGTATTCCGCTGGCGCGCACCTCCGGGCCGGATGATACGGCAAATGCGGTGATGTTTTTATGCTCGCCGGCGACGGGCTTCATCACCGGCACCGCGATCGCCGTTGATGGCGGCAACTCGATCGGCACCTATCAGCCGACGACCAATAGCTGATGCGAAATTTGCTGACCGATGTTGCCGGGATTTCGGTGGGGCACGCCACCGATCTGGTGCTCGGGTCCGGCGCCACGGCGATTTTATTCGATGAGATGACGGTGGCATCCGGCATCGTGCTCGGCGGCGCGCCAGGCACCCGGGACACACGGTTGCTGGAACCGGAAGCCACGGTGCCGGGGGTGAACGCGTTCGTGCTGTCGGGCGGCTCGGCGTTCGGGTTGGATGCCGCCGGCGGGGTGCAGGCTTTTCTGCGCGCACACGGGCGCGGGTGGCAGCTGCGCAATGCCGTTATCCCGGTGGTCAGCCAGGCAATCCTGTTCGACCTGCTCAATGGCGGCAACAAGGATTGGGGGCTGCATTCGCCGTACCGCGATCTTGGCTACGACGCTGCCTGCGCCGCGATGCCGGGCGATTTCGCGCTCGGGTCGGTCGGTGCCGGCACGGGCGCGACAGTGCCGGGGTTGAAGGGTGGGCTTGGCTCGGCCAGCGCCAAGACCAGCCAGGGCCATAGCGTGGCAGCCCTTGTCGCGGTCAACGCGGTTGGATCGCCCCTGGTCGGCGATGGCCCGCATTTCTGGGCCGCGCCGTATGAGGTTAACGCCGAGTTTGGCGGGCGCGGCATGCCTGTGCAGGTGAGTGCCGCCGATCTCCGCCCCCGCCTCAAAGGCGCGCCACCTTCGGGCACGGCGACCACGATCGGGCTGGTGGCAACCGATGCAATCTTGACCAAGGCGCAAGCCAAGCGCCTCGCGATCATGGCCAATGACGGATTGGCGCGCGCGTTGTTGCCGGCCCATGCGCCGTCCGACGGCGATTGTGTGTTCGCCGCTGCCACTGGCCGGCGGGCGATGGCTGACCCGAGTGAGCTAACCGAAATCGGCCATGTTGCCACGTTGGTGATGGCGCGGGCGATTGCGCGTGGGGTGTTTGCAGCGACCGCCCTGCCATATCCTGGCGCGCTGCCGTCGTGGCGGGATCGGTTCGGGGGATGATTTTCAAGCCCGCGCCAAGCGTTGTTTCCACCAGCGCCGCACCAGCACCACCAACAGCATAGCCGCGCCGGCAAGCAGGATCTCCTCGGCGGGACGAACCGTGTACAAGATGTCGAGATTAGCCCGCAGCACCCGCCACGGGTCGAGTTTGGTCGCCAGAGCGTACCAAGCGAACTCCACCAGTGCGGTGCCAATCCAGACAAGCAGGATCAGCGGCACCATGGCGGGAATGCCGGTTTGCCAGCGCCGCGGCGTCTGCCGCCAGATCAACAGGAACAGGAAAAGTCCGGTGTCAAACACGGCACCGGCAACATTGATTTTCGATTGCAGAAAATAATGCAACAACGCCAGCACCCCGATCGGCCATATCAGGCGATGCAACTGCTTCCAGCGATGGCGCAACCTGCGCTGCCAGCCATCGGTTGACGTAATTGCCAGCACCACCAGCCCCAGCACCGCGACAAAACCGATGGTGAGGTAGAAGCGCCGCAAAATCTCGGACACGATTGTGCCAAGGTTCCATTTCTGGTCGTAGGCATAGATCAACACATGCAGGACCGCGTAGCATGCAGCGGCCACACCAAAAATTCGCCGCAACGGCACCAGTTTCGGCGCATCAAGCAGGGCGCGGCCGGGGGTGACAGCAAGGCTAAGCAGGAAAAAACGGATCACCCAATCGCCGGTATTAAGGGTTGCCTCGGTAATCGGGCGGCTGCCGAGATCGCCGACGAGGGCGCGTGCCCCGAGCAGGAGCGCTGGAAACACCGCCAGCACCAACGACGCTGCTTTCAGGCGCGCAAAACGGCCGGCGCGGTCACGCCATGATCCGGCGATCGAATTCCACATGTACAGTCATCCTCTCGCGGGGGCAGACAGGCCAAGCGCGCCGATATATCACCGCCTTAATATGCGTTACGCCTGCCCGACGCGGGCGGATGCCGCCAGGGTGCGGAATTCGGCCAGTAATCGGGCAGGGTCAGGGGCGGTTTGCCAAGTGGCGTGGCGCGAGACTGCGGCTGCCAGCAGTCGTTTGTAGCGGGCGCGCGGGATTTCGGTGGTGCCGAACTGGGCGAGGTGACTGGTGACAAACTGCGTGTCGAGCAGGCGCCAGCCGCCGATGCGGAGCCGGGCGACGAGGTGGACAAGCGCCACTTTGGACGCATCCGTGGCCCGGCTGAACATGCTTTCGCCGAAAAACGCCGCCCCGATGGACACGCCATAAAGCCCACCCATCAAGACGCCGTCCCGCCGGCATTCCACCGAATGAGCAAATCCGTGGCGGTGCAAATCGGTGTAAAGCGCCTGGATATGCGGATTGATCCAGGTGTCCGGCGCGCCGGGACGTGGTTCGGCGCAGGCGGCGATCACGGCCGCGAAATCATGATCGGTGGTGATGGTGAAGCTGTCCGACAGCACCGTGCGCAGTAATCGGCGCGGCAGATGAAAGCTGTCGAGCGGCAAAATGCCGCGCAGGACGGGATCGAACCAGGAAAGCGCCTCGCTGTCACGGGCCTCAGCCATCGGGAAAACCCCGGCGCTGTAGGCCCGCAACAGCAATTCAGGCGTAATCTCCGGCGGTTTAGTCAGCCGCCAGGGCCATGGTGCGGCGGGTCATCACGGTGCTGACATGGTCTTCGAGGGCGTAGGCAATCGAGTCGGCATGGTTGGCGAACACATGATCGGCGCCGGCCAGGATGCGGTAATCGACCGTCACGTTCTTCTGGGTGTTCAATTTATCGACCAGCTTCTTCACCGCCGGTTCCGGCACGAGTTCATCACTGTCGCCATGTACCAGCAGGCCGCTGCATGGGCAGGGGGCGAGGAAGCCGAAATCATAATGATTGGCCGGCGGGGCAACGCTGATCCAGCCCGACACTTCCGGGCGGCGCATCAGCAGCTGCATGCCGACGAAAGCGCCGAAAGAATAGCCGGAAATCCACAGACCCCCATGCGACGGATTGACCGCCTGCATCCAATCGAGTGCTGCCGCGGCATCGCTGATTTCGCCAATGCCGCCATCGTAGCGGCCCTGGCTGCGTCCGACGCCACGGAAATTGAAGCGCATCACCGAAAAGCCCATCTTCTGGAAGGACTGGTACATCGTATAGGTGACCCGGTTATTCATCGTTCCGCCATGCAACGGGTGCGGGTGCATGATCAGCGCGAGCGGGGCGCCGGCGTCTTTGGAGTGGTGATAACGACCCTCAAGCCGACCGTCAGGGCCGGCGAACATGACTTCAGGCATGATGTTGCAAAATCCGATTCATGTTTGCCAGCGACCAGGAGCCGGTCGGGCAGGGTTTACAAACGAGCCTGTCACGCGCATCGCGCTGGATAATCACCCGCAGACAACCCGATTTAATATCGTGTAGTCTAAACTGGCGATTGCGCGCCATAATAATCTGGCGCGCGAAGCTCATGCCTCCCCTGTCGCGTGTGACAATTGGAATTCCTTGACCTGGGCAGTGCGGGTTGCATATATTTGGACGGTTTTGGGATTCCGCGACCGATGGCGTCCAGTCCCGAGGGATCGCATCGCCATGCCAAATAGTATAGTTTGGCGCATCCCGACTTTCCATGAAAATATCACATCCGATGCAAAAACCTGAGTCCCGGCCCGTAATCTATCTCGACGCCAATGCCAGCGAAGTGCCGCGCCCCGAGGCTGCCGTCGCGATGCTTGCGGCGTTCGATGTCGCGGGCAACCCTGCCTCCGTCCATGGAGCCGGCCGGCGCGCGCGCGCGGTGCTGGAAGATGCCCGAGATGGCGTGGCAGCCCGTTTTGGCGGCGCGTCGGGCGATCTGGTGTTCACCTCGGGCGGCACTGAGGCCGATGCGCTGGCGGTGCACGCTTTCGGCGCGGGCCGGCGGTTGATTATCGGCGCGACCGAACATGACGCGATCCGTGCGGCAGCCTTCGGGGCTGGGATTCTGCGCGTGGATGGCAATGGCGTGGCCGATCTTGACCATCTTGCCGACTTGCTGACCGCAGGCCCGGCGCTGGTCTGCCTGATGCTCGCCAACAACGAAACCGGGGTAATCCATCCGATTGCCGAGGCTGCTGCGATCTGCCGGCGGTTTGGGGCGCGGTTGCATGTCGATGCGGTCCAGGCGGCCGGGCGGATGCGGGTTGATCTGGCAAGCCTTGGCGCGGACAGCCTGGCGGTGTCGGCGCATAAAATGGGCGGCCCGATGGGGGTTGGGGCGTTGCTCGCAGCGCCCGGCTTGGAAATCGCCGCCCTTATCAAAGGCGGCGGACAGGAGCGCGGGCGGCGTGGCGGGACCCCGGCCCTGCCCGCGATTGCCGGATTTGGCGCAGTGGCGACGCTGCCGATCGCGAGTTTGGGTGGTTTGCGCGACCGGTTTGCCGCCGCCGCGACCGCCTGTGGCGCAATTGAAATCGGCGCGGGCGCACCCCGGTTGGCCAACACCGCGTGCCTGGCGCTGCCCGGGGTGAAGGCTGAAACCCAAGTCATCACGCTTGACCTCGCCGGCATCCAGGTTTCGGCCGGCGCTGCGTGCTCGTCAGGCAAGGTGGCGCGCAGCCATGTGCTGGATGCGATGGGGCTGGGGACGCTGGCTGGGGAGGCAATCCGGGTGTCACTGCCGTGGAACATCACCACCGCCGAAATTGACATCGCCATTGCCGCCTACAGCGCCATGGCCCGCCGTCTGCGCCCGGGATTGGCCGCATGAGGAACCGCCCGATCTATCTCGACAACCAAGCCACCACCCCGTGCGATCCGCGGGTGATGGCGGCGATGCAGCCGTGGTTCACCGAATTTTTCGGCAATCCGCACAGCGCGGAACATGTGATGGGCCAGCAGGCGGAAGCGGCGGTGGAAGCGGCGCGCGCCGAGGTGGCGGCG
>JANYCX010000169.1 GCA_025360065.1 Acetobacteraceae bacterium
CGCCGCATTGCACGCGGCGGGTGCGCGATAGCGGTCAAATCGGCCCCGGCAATCACGCGCGCGGTGTATCAGCCTCCGGTGCGGCGATTATAAGTAAGTTCTTCCGGGGTCAGGCTGAAGCCGACGAAGATTTTGTAAACCGTCGCGTTTTTCTCCGGGCTGATCGCGAGGGAAAGATCGATTTCCGGCCCCATGAACGGCACCCGGCTGACATTGGCGGGAAATTCGACCCGGGCGACAAAATTGCGCTTGTCGATAATCCGGCCAGCTTCGGTGATGGCGATGAAATAGGGAATATCGACGACTCGCCCCGCAAAGGCCGGCCCGCGTGCCACGTCGGCAACAATGTTGACCGTGGCCTTGACGGCTGACTTGCCGTCACGCGCGCATTTGGCGCCGACCGCCGAAATCCGGGCGGCGAGCGCCAAATCGGTAACATCGCGGCCGGCGCCGGCAAAGCGTGTCAGGTCACCGGCATCGGTCAAAAGGGTCAAAGTCGGGCAAGGCGGGGCGAATTGTTCACCGGTATTGGCGCAGCCCGCCAATGCCAGCGCGATGACCAGGACGAAATGCCAGGGTTTGGGCAACAGGGACAAAGACATCGGCCGCTCCGCGCAAGGGGGCATGCATTGCCGCCCAGGTTGGGCAAAACCATAGTCTGCCCGGCCCGCCAGGACAACCGGGACCGATTGTCGGGGCGCGCGTGTTCCCATAGAAAGCCGCATGGCCGTTTATACCGAAGTTACCGACGATGCGCTGGTGAGCTTTCTCGCCGACTATGATATCGGCACCGCCGTCGCCTTTCGCGGCATCGCCGAGGGGGTGGAGAACAGCAACTACACGTTGCGCACCACTGGCGGCGATTATATCCTGACCTTGTATGAAAAGCGCGTCGATCCGGTCGATCTGCCGTGGTTTCTCGGGCTGATGACCCATCTCGCCAAGGCCGGGATCAACTGCCCGTTGCCAGTGCCGGCCCGCGATGGCCAGGCTTTGCGGATGCTCGCCGGCAAGCATGCCGCGATGACCACTTTCCTGCCCGGCGTTTGGCCGCGGCGGGTACGGCCGGCCCATTGCGCACCGTTGGGGGCAGCCCTCGCCGGCCTGCATCTGGCCGCCGCGGACTATACACCCGTTCGCCTCAACGCGCTTGGGCCGACATCGTGGGGACAATTATTGGCAGGCAGCCTGCCGGGGGCGGATGCGGTTTCGCCGGGGTTGGGGGTGGAACTGCAAACCGCCCATGACCGCATTCTGGCCGCCTGGCCGACCGGCCTGCCGGTTGGGCATATCCATGCCGATCTGTTCCAGGACAACGTCTTCTTCCTCGGCGATACGCTGTCGGGGATTATCGATTTCTTCTTTGCCTGCACCGATATCGTTGCCTACGATCTGGCAATCTGCCTCAACGCCTGGTGCTTCGAAACCGATTTCAGCTTCAACGTCACCAAGGCCCGCGCCATGCTGGCAGCTTATGATGCGGTCCGGCCGCTATCGGCCGCCGAGCGCGCGGCATTGCCGGTGCTGTGCCAGGGTTCGGCGCTGCGCTTCGCGCTGACCCGGCTGTTCGACTGGATCAATACGCCGTCAGGCGCGATGGTAACCCGCAAGGACCCGATGGAATATGTCCGCAAGCTGCGCTTTCACCTTAACGCGCGGGACGAACATGCCTACGGACTCTGATGCAGTGCAATATCGCTTGAGGTTGATATAACCGAGCGATGAAATTGCACGCCCCAACAACGGACCAGATCATGAGCGATTCGCCTATCAGAAGCGATCATGATCTGGTTGAAATCTGGACCGATGGCGGCTGCAAACCCAATCCGGGGCGCGGCGGCTGGGCGGTGGTGCTGCGCTACAAGGGCACCGAGCGGGAAATGTCGGGCGGGGAAGCTGTCACCACCAATAACCGCATGGAACTGACGGCCGCGGCGATGGCGCTGGAAAGCCTCAAGCGGCCGTGCAACGTGGTGCTGCATACTGACAGCCAGTATCTCAAGGACGGCATCACCCGCTGGCATACGGGATGGGTGCGCAAGAATTGGCGCACCGCCGGCGGCGATCCGGTGAAAAACATGGATTTGTGGCGGCGGATTCTCGACGCCGCCAAGCCGCACAAAATCGACTGGCGCTGGGTGCGTGGGCATAATGGCGATGAAATGAATGAACGGGTCGATGTGATGGCGACGGCAGCGCGGGACGCGGGATGATTGTCTTCCCATTGGGGGGAGATATGCCTATATTGCGGTCATGTCAGGTGCATCAGCCGCTTTAGCCACGCTGGTTCAGGATGCGTTTCGGCGCTTTGGCCCCGCTTTGCTGTGGAACCAACGCCGTCCGGAACCGGGCGATGAACCCGATGCGGCCAGCATCGTCCGGCTGGCCCGCAAACTGGCGCGTGAAGGCGGCGCGGAAGCGGTTGCGATGGCGGCGCGCATGTTGGATGCGGTAGAAGCGCAAAATGCTCGATCCATTTCAGTCCAACGTACTCCAGGTTCTCGCCGCTAACCGATCCGCCGACAGTTTCGTCGCCGGTGGTGCCGCGCTCAATCGCGATGGATCGCGGCAATCCCGCGATATTGATATTTTCCATAAGACCGTTGCCCTGATTGACGATGCCGTCGCGCGCGACCTCGCGGCCCTACGGCAGGTTGGCTGGGACGTGCAACGCGACCGCGAAACCTCCACCTTGCGCGAATGGACGGTTTTTGGCGACACTGGACAGGCGACCAAAATTCAGTGGACCCGCGATACGTCGTGGCTATTTTTCCCCAGCGTGCCCGATCCGGAATTCGGCTTCATGCTGTCGTTCGAGGATCTCGCGGTGAATAAAATGTCCGCCGCCGCCGATCGTGGGCGCCGGCGGGATTATCACGATCTTGCCGCCCTCGACCTGCTCGGCGCACATCCCTGGCTGCTGGCGCTGGCGGTGATGGGCAAGGATGCCGAGCTTTCGCCCGAAGCAGTGCTGGAGCGTGCGCTGCGTTTGCTGCGCGATGCCGGCGATGACGATGAAGACCCGGAATATGAGGGACCCAGCCTTTCCTGGACCGCGGTGCGCGCCCGCATGTCGCGCCGGCTGCGCGAAGACCTCGCCACGTTACGCGGTTTCCGCTGGCTGGAATGGGCCGGTGCGTTGCCGTTGGACGGATTGACCGGCCGCATGGCGCTTGGGATCACCCCTGCCGACCTTGCCGCCTGCATCAAAGGCCGCGCCAGCCCAACCGGAACCTGGCCGACGATCCTGGCGGCATCATCGGACATGCTGCGCCACGCCCGCCATCCCAGCCTTGCCGGCGTGACCTTGGATTTATCGGGCTACGAAGCCGCCTGGCTTGCGGACGCCGCTCAGCCGCCGTGAGTGGCGAGCGCAAACATATTCTTTGATCGCATGCCGCTTTTGCAAAACGCCAGAACCGGCCCCGCGCTGGTTGACAGCACGGCGGCAAATTCGACCACCGCGTCGGCGGGGAAGTCGCCCGGCACGATCGGGATATGGCGGTAAGTCAGGCCAAGTCTGTGGGCGGCCTTTTCGATCGCCGCACTCGTCGGCTGGTCCATTGCTTCGCCATCCGGGCGGTTGTTGATGATGGTGCGGAAGCCCTGCGCTGCGATGGCGGCGAGGTCATCGGGGCCGACATCGCCGCTGATGGAAACTGACGGCGATATTTGCTCAATCGGCTTCATGGTATAAGCCCTTGTTTGATGCGGCGCGCCCGCTGGTTGCGGCAGCGCCCCAGAGTCGGAAACATATTCTGCGATGCGAATATAACCGCGTCAACACACGCCAATATGAGGGATCGAGATGACAATGTTCACGCCCGTCGAATCATTGCTCGGTGGCGCCCTGATCGGCCTGGCCGCAGCCTGGATGTGGCTGAGCCTCGGCCGGGTGGCTGGCGTCAGCGCCATAATCGGTGTTGCCAGCAGGGCCGAAATCGATTGGCGCATGCCTTTTCTGGGTGGGCTGGTCGCTGCCCCGCTGGTGCTCGCCAGCAGCGGCATGGAAATCGTCTGGCAGACGCCACCGATCGGGTGGGGACTGTTGATCATCGGTGGATTATTAGTGGGTTTCGGCACCAGGCTGGGGTCCGGCTGCACCAGCGGGCATGGGGTGTGCGGCGTGGCGCGGCTTTCACCACGATCAATCGTTGCAACAATGGTTTTCATGCTGACCGCCGCGATCGTGGTCTATGTCCAGCGCCATCTCGGCGCGGGCGGCCTGTGATGCGGGCGCTGGCGGGGCTGATTGGCGGACTGATTTTCGGTGCCGGCCTGACGATTTCGGGAATGATCAATCCGCTAAAGGTTCAGGCCTTTCTGGATGTTGCAGGCAACTGGGACCCGAGCCTCGCCTTCGTCATGGGCGGCGCCATCCCGGTCGCCGCACTCGGCTTTGCGATCGGGCGCCGACGCCGTGCACCGCTCCTATCGCAGGGCTTCAGCGGCCCAACCAAGCATGCGCTTGACGCGAAACTGCTCGGTGGCGCCGCGATCTTCGGCATTGGATGGGGCTTGACCGGCTATTGTCCAGGACCCGCCCTTGCCTCGGTCGGGCACGGCGCGCCGGAGACGTTGGTGTTCGTGGCCGCGATGCTCGTCGGCATGGCGGGATTTCGTCTCTTGCTGCGGGCGGGGTGATGGGCCTATCGCGGGGGTCGATCCCAACCGCGAAGGCCGATCATGACGCCCGACGAATTCCGCCGCTACGGCCATGACCTGATCGACTGGCTCGCCGACCATCACGCCAAGCGGGATGCGTTGCCGGTCCAAGCCACCACGCTGCCCGGTGACATCGCAGCCAGCCTGCCGACCAGCCCGCCCGATGCGCCCGAGCCGTTCAGCAATGTGATCGCCGATCTCGACCGGTTGATCGTGCCTGGTTTGTCGATCTGGCAGAGCAAGAACTTCTTTGGCTATTTCCCCGCCAACGCCTTGCCAGCCGGGATTCTCGGCGATCTGGTCAGCACCGGGCTGGGGGTGCTCGGCCTGTCCTGGCAGTCGGGGCCGGCGATCACCGAACTTGAACAGGTGGTGACCGACTGGGTGCGCCAGATGGTCGGGCTGGACGCGGGCTGGCGCGGGGTGATCCAGGATACCGCATCGAGCTCGGCACTGGTGGCGCTGATTTGCGCGCGGGAACGGGCGACCAACTATGCGCTGACCGGGGCGGGGTTGCAGGGCGGCGGCAAGCGGTTGCTGGTTTATGTTTCGGCGCATAGCCATAGCTCGGTGGATAAAGCCGCGCTGATGGCCGGCTACGGGCGCGATAATCTGCGGCTGGTGCCGTGCGATGAACATTACGCAATGCGCGCCGATGCGCTGGCCGCGATGATCGCCGCCGATCAGGCCGCTGGCCATCAGCCTTGCGCGATTGTGGCGACGGTGGGCACAACAGCGACCACCGCGTTCGACCCGGTTGGCGCGATTGCCAGGATTGCCCAGCAGCACCGCATCTGGCTGCATGTCGATGCCGCGATGGCCGGTTCGGCGATGATCCTGCCCGAATGCCGACATATGTGGGCCGGCATTGACGGCGCCGACAGCCTGGTGATCAACGCGCATAAATGGCTCGGCGTGCCGTTTGACTGCTCGCTCTATTTCGTCCGCGACCCCGAGCATCTGGTGCGGGTGATGTCGACCAACCCGTCATATCTGCAATCCGCGGTCGATGGCGAGGTTGCCAATTTGCGCGACTGGGGCATTCCGCTGGGACGGCGCTTTCGGGCGTTGAAACTGTGGTTCGTGCTGCGTGAACAAGGGGTTGCGGCGTTGCAGGCGCGGCTGCGGCGCGACATCGCCAATGCCCGCGATTTCGCCGCGACCGTGGCCGCCACGCCGCACTGGCGCGTGCTGGCACCGGTTGCGCTGCAAACCATCTGCCTGCGCCATGAACCGGCGGGCATCGACGGACCAGCACTCGATGCCCACACCCAAGCCTGGGCGGCGCGCATCAACGCCTCGGGCGCGGCCTATGTCACCCCCGCCACGCTCGATGGGCGCTGGATGGTGCGGGTGTCGATTGGCGCATTGCCGACCGAGGCCGAAGACGTCGCGGCCTTGTGGGCGGTGATGCAAGCGGCCGTCGCCTGAGATGCTGCTGACCGCCCTGGCGCTGGCCGGCCATGTTGTCCTGCTGCTGTGGGGCACGCGCACGGTGCAAAGCGGGGTCGAACGCGCGTTCGGCTCCGATTTGCGCCGCCTGCTTGGCCGGGCGTTGCGCAACCGGATGGTGGCGATGGGTGCCGGCGCGGGCGTGACCATGCTGCTGCAATCGAGCACCGCCACCGCGATGATGGCCGCGAGTTTTGCCGCACGCGGCGCGTTGGAACTGGTGCCGGCACTCGCGGTCATGCTGGGGGCTAATGTTGGCACCGCGCTGATCGTGCGATTGCTGTCGTTTGACGTGTCGTGGCTGGCGCCCTTGCTGCTGCTGGCCGGCTACATTGCGTTTCGGCGCGCACCGAAGGGCCGCATCCGCCATCTTGGCCGGGTCGGCGTAGGCCTCGGCCTGATGCTGCTGGCGCTGCACGAAATGACCGCGACATTGCAATCGTCATCGGCGGCATCGAGCCAGGACGGCCTGCTGGCCTTGGTCGCGGCCGACCCGATGCTGCGCGAATTTCTCCGCACTTTGACCGACGATCCGATCGCCGACCTGCTGATTGCGGCCGCCATCACCTATGTCGCCCATTCCAGCGTCGCGGCGGTGCTGCTCGTGGCATCCCTTGCCGCCGGCGGCGCGCTCAGCCCGATCGCCGCAATGGCGATGGTGTTGGGCGCCAATCTCGGCGGGGCGCTGCCGCCGGTGCTGGAAATTGACGCATCCAACCCCGCCAACCGGCGCGTCCCGGTTGGCAATCTGATGTTTCGTGCCATCGGGTGTTTGCTGGTGCTGCCGTTCCTACGGCCGTTGGCGGGGCTGCTGTCAGCGTGGCAACCAGACCCGCTGGCGGCGGTAACCTTGTTCCATCTCGGCTTCAATCTAGTGCTGGCGCTGGTCTGTGTCGGCTGGCTGCGCAACGCCAGCTTCCTGTTGACCCGGATATTCCCCACCCCGGTGACGCCAGCCGATACGGTCGGGCAGCCATTGTTCCTCGACCACGCGGCACTCGAAACCCCCTACCTCGCGCTTTCCAACGCCGCCCGCGAAATGCTGCGCATGGGCGATCTGGTCGAGGCTTTGCTGGCGTTGGTGCCGCAGGCGCTTGGCCGACGCAACAAGCTGCTCGCCGATCAGGCCGGCCGGCTGGGCCGCGAGCTCGATCGTCTGCATGCGGCGGTGAAGCATTATCTGTCGCGCCTCGACCGCGCAGAATTAACCGGGCAGGACGCCCGCCGGCTCACCAGCCTGCTGGAATTCGCGGTTAATCTCGGCCAGGCTGGCGGCTTGCTCGACAAGCGCATCGGGCGGATCGCGGGACGGGAAACCGACGCCATTGCCGCCGTCGATCAGGACGCGGTGCGGCGACTGCTCGCCGGGGTCACCGCTGATTTGCGGTTGGCAATGTCGACCATGCTGACCGAGGATACGCGGTCAGCCGATGAACTGCGCGCCGCCAAGCGGGTGATCAATGATGCCGAACGGACGGCGGTGCGCGAACATCTCAGCCGGTTGGGGCGGGAGGCCGAGGCGCAGCAGGCGAGCCGGCAATTCCTTGGGGTACTGCACGATCTGAAACTGGTGAACTCGCATCTGGCGAGCATTGGCTATACGGTTTTGCCGCCCGAGGTCGCGTGACGCAATAATGGCAGAACGAACAGGGTGTTGACCGCCGACAGCCCGACCATCGCGAGCAAGGTGCCTGATGGCCCGCCGATATCCAGCAGAACCGCCCCCAAGGCGGGGGCCGCCGCCTGAAAAATCAGCGCTGGCATTGCGATCCGCCCGATCAAGGTCGCGTACCCGTCCCTGCCGAAAATCGCCAACGGCACCGACCCACGGGCAATCGACCGCAGACCCGATCCGCAGCCATAGAGAATAATCCCACCCACCGCGGCCATTGGCGCGCCGAACAGCAGCGCAAAGCCGAAGCAGGGTAAGGCCGAGGCGATCAGCATCGTCCAGACCGGATGATGGTTGCGCGCCAGCCACATTTCGATCAATCGCGCGCCCACCTGCGCCGGGCCGATCAGGCTACCCAGGGCAACCGCCGTTACCACACTCGCGCCACGGGCTTGTAGCAGGGCGATCAGATGCACCGAAATCACCGTCATCACCACCGCCGAAACCGTGGTGTTGATGGCCACCAACCAGAACGCCAGACGTAGCCGGGGCGGCACGATGGCCGCAGCTTTCGCGGCGGCCTGGGGCAGTTGGAGGCGTGCGGGTTCAGCGGGGAGACCGAACCAATAGAGCGGCAGGACCACCAGCAAATCGATCGCGGCATAAGTCAGGCAAGCGCCGCGCCACCCTACCGTGGACACCATGTATTGGCTCAGCGGCCAGCACAGCGTGCTGGCGAACCCGCCCCATAGCGTTGTCAGGGTGATCGCGCTGCGCGCCTGATCGCCATAAAGCCGGCCCAGGGCGGCAAAAGCTGGGTCATAAAGCCCGGCGCCCATGCCGACACCGATCACCGTCCAGCCCAGCAGATAAACAATTTCATTGGGCGCAACCGCCAGCAGTGCCATGCCGATCGACAGGATCACCGCACTTCCGGCCAACACCAGCCTGCCGCCGAATTGGTCGATCAGGCGGCCAACCTTGGGCGATACCAGCCCCGAGATCAGGAACCCGAACGACAGCCCGCCGGCGATGATGGTGTAGCTCCAGCCGGTATCGAGCTCAATCGGTCGGGCCAGCACCGCGATCAGGTAGAACGAACTGCCCCAGACGAGGATCTGACCAAGCCCGAGCGCGCTGACCACCAACCATCGCGGGTGGCGCACGCCCGGACCGCCGGTTAGAGGGCGGCGAGAATGGCTTCGGCGCTGCTGACCTTGAAGTCACCAGGGGCTTCGATGTTCAGCGTTGTAACCTTGCCGTCATCGACAACCATGGCGAAACGCTGGGCGCGCACGCCCATGCCGCGCGCAACCAGATCGAGTTCGAGGCCCATTGCCTTGGTGAGGGCCGCCGAGCCATCGGCAACCATGATGATGTCGTCGCCCACGCCACCGGCCTTACCCCAGGCGCCCATCACAAACACATCATTGACCGCCATGCACACGATGCTGTCCACGCCTTTGGCCTTCAGGGCCGCGGCATTTTCGACATAACCGGGCAAATGCTTGGCCGAGCAGGTCGGGGTGAACGCGCCCGGCACCGCAAACAGCGCGACTTTCTTGCCCTTGAACAATTCGTCGGTGGTGATTTCCTTCGGGCCTTCGGCCGTGCTGCGCATCAGTTTCATCGCGGGAATGCTGTCGCCGACTTTAATCTGGCTCATCTGGGGCTGCCTTCATTGCATATTGGCGGGCGGCCGACCCGCCTCGCTCGGACCGGACTCCTAGCCCGTCCCGATGCCGGAGTCACGAGAGGCTTGCTTTGCGCGCGATCCGCGCCAAAATAGAAACTATGGTTGATCAATCCACCCGACTTGCGCCCGGAGCGCGATCCCCTGCGCCACGCGACCCGACCGAGACATCCTTGTCCGGCCAGGTGCTGATCGCGATGCCGAACATGACGGAATCCAAATTCACCCGCAGCGTGATTTATATGTGCGCCCATACCGACGAAGGCGCGATGGGCATTGTGGTGAACCGCCCGCTGAATGCCCCGCGTTTTGCCGATCTGCTGAAACAACTCGACGTCGCCCCCGCCCCACCGGCGCGCGATATCCGGCTCTGTGATGGCGGCCCGGTCGATAAGGGCCGTGGCTTTGTGCTGCACACCAATGACTGGACCGGCGAGGGCAGCCTGCGGGTCGATGACAAATTCGCGCTCACCGCCAGCCTCGATGTGCTGAAAGCCATCGCCGAGGGCGGCGGGCCGAGCCAGTGCGTGCTGGCGCTGGGCTATGCCGGCTGGGGGCCAGGGCAGCTTGACGCGGAAATTCAGAAGAACACCTGGCTGTCCGCGCCACCCGACGAGACGCTGCTGTTCGATCCGAGCAATGAGGGCAAATGGCAGCGCGCCATGGGCAAGCTCGG
>JANYCX010000193.1 GCA_025360065.1 Acetobacteraceae bacterium
GTTTGCCGTCGCGCACCGGGCCGATATACATTCCGCCCTTGTCGAAGGTCAGGATTTCGCTGTTACCGGCAGCCACCACCGGCAGACCGGCAAGTGCCACCACCATTGCGATGATCACCGCCCAACGTCGGCCCCCGTTTCGTCGCCGCACCATGTCGCGCCTCCGGTGAAGGAACTGATGTAATATCAACTCTGTGGCGCCGTCATGGCAGGCAACACGACGGCCGTGGTCAGCCCAATTGCCAGCGCCCGCGTTCGACCGTTGAAAAGAAATCCTGGCACGCCCGGTTGAAGGCCGCCGGTTCTTCGAGATTGATCGCGTGACCGGTGCGCGGCTGCATCCATAAACCGGCATTGGGCAGGGTTTTTTTGAGGAAGATATTGGCCTCGATACACGGCCCATCTTCATCGCCGACTGCGAGCAAGGTCGGCACTGCCATCCGGCCCAACGCCGCCGCCCAATCAAAAATCGAGTCCCGTCCGCCCTGGTAATGCCTCTGGGTCAGGCCGGTGCCAAGGGCAGAGTGCTGTTCGAGGTGGCTGACAAATTCCGCCCAGCCGCGCGGGTCTTTCTTTTTAAGCTGGATGCGGGTGGCGGATTGCCCGGTTGCCTGGGCCAATTCGCCGGGCCAGCCCTGGCTGATGAGCTTGGCGGAACTTGCCTGGTTAAGGGCCATGAACGCGGCGTGTTCGGCCTTGGGCGCGCCCGATCCGGCACCGGCAACCACCAGCGCACTGGCCATCTCGGGATAGCGCATGCCAAACAGCAAGGTCGCAAAACCGCCCATCGACAACCCGACGATATGGGCCTTGGCGACGCCTGCCGCCCGCATCACCGCCGCGATATCGGCTGCTGCAAATTCCTGGCCGTACAGCGCGCCGTCATCGGGCACCTCGGACGGCGGGTAGCCGCGCGCGGCGTAGGTAATGCAGCGATACTCGCGGGAAAAGAACCGGATTTGGGCTTCCCATTCGCGGTGGTCGGCGCCGAATTCATGGACGAAGACGATTGGGGCGCCGTGCCCGGTTTCCTCGTAATAGAGTTTACAACCTTCGGCCTGGGCGTAGGGCATGATGGGGTCCTCCTGCCCGCAAGCCTAGCAACGAAACGCGGTCCCTGCACAGGCTCAAATTTTGAGCAGGCGCACGGGCGGCGCTGGTTTGAATGGCGCGATGGGCGGGGCATCCAGGATGCCAGGACCAACCGCATTGTCGTTTGAAAAATACGTGGTGCCCCGTAGGGGATTCGAACCCCTGTCGCCGCCGTGAAAGGGCAGTGTCCTAGGCCTCTAGACGAACGGGACCACGTGGCAGGCTGGGTAGCCGAGGGGGGACGCCGGGTCAAGCCGTAAGCCTAGATTTTTGCCGCATCCTGGATGATGAAATTCGCAGAGCTCATCCCATTCCAATGTTCGATCCGCACATTTCCGGCCAAATGCAGCGGTGCGCCGCGTTTTTCCAGCAGCGCGTCGGCAACCGCGCCTTCCTTGGCGCGAAACATCACCGATTTTAGCCGTGAGCCTCCGCCCTCGGGTTCGAGGAAGGCGCGGATCGTCGCGCCCTCGCGGCCAATCCGGTCGGCGCGGGCAACGCGGACCCGCGGCAGCACCAGCACCGGCTCGTCGTTGCCTGGCCCGAACGGCGCCAGCCGGGCGAGCTGTTCGGCCAGCGCGTCGGTCACGCCGCCGACCGCGACACTGCCCTCGATCATCAGATCGGCGGCCCCGGGCAGGTTGCGGGCGGCGGCGAGGCGATCATCGAGGAATGCGTGGAAGCTGGCCAACTGGTCATCGCGCAAAGAAAATCCGGCCGCCATCGCGTGTCCGCCGCCGGTGGCAAGGATGCCAAGCTGGCGCGCGGCGATCACCGCTTCCCCGAGATCAAGCCCCGCCACAGACCGCCCGGAGCCTTTGGCGATGCCGTCAACACTGCCGGCCACACAGGCCGGTCGATTGAATTTCTCCTTGATCCGGCTGGCAACAATCCCCACCACCCCGGCGTGCCAGCCTGCGCCTGCGACCAGCACCACGGCGTGGCCGGCGGCAAGCTGGGAAGCAGCGGACGCCATCGCCTCATCCAGCATTTCGGCTTCGACCTGCTGACGCTGGCGGTTCACCCCGTCAAGCGTCTGCGCCAGGGTTGTGGCCTCGTGCGCATCGCCTGACAGCAACAGGCGCAACCCCATATCCGCCTCCCCAATGCGCCCGCCGGCATTGATCCGTGGGCCGAGCGCGAAGCCCAGCGTCATCGCCGATGGCCGTTCCTTGACGCCGGCCGCATCCATCAGCGCCGCCAGGCCAGGCCGGTCGCGCCGGGCCAGCACTTTCAGGCCCTGATAAACAAAAGCGCGATTGAGGCCGACCAGCGGCATCACATCGCACACACTGGCCAGCGCCACCATGTCGAGCAGGTCGAGCAAGTTAGGTTCCTGCCGGCCGGTGAAATGCCCGCTGCGGCGCAGGCTGCGCACCAGCGCGACGCAGGTCAGAAACGCAATCGCGCCGGCGCACAAATTCCCCAGGCCGGATGTGCAGTCGAGTCGATTGGGATTAACCGTGGCCACCACGTCGGGCGGTGGCCCCTCGGCTTTATGGTGATCGAGCACAATGATATCGGCAATCCCGCGCATCCCCGCGAGCACGCTGCCGGCCGCTGTGCCGCAATCGACGCAGACGATTAGGCTGGCGCCGCTGGCGGCAAGGCGCTGCAAGGCGGGCAGGTTTGGCCCATAGCCTTCCGACAGGCGGTCAGGCACGTAGGGCAGGGCACTGCATCCGAGATCGCGCAACACCCGGGTCATGATCGCGGCACTGCACGCGCCATCGACATCGTAATCGCCGAACACTGCCACGGTTTCGCCCTGCCGCACCGCACGCGCCAGGCGGTCGGCGGCGATATCCATATCCGTCAAAACCGATGGATCGGGCATCAAAGCGCGCAAAGTCGGCGTCAGGAAATCGGCCGCCCCCTCTACACCAACACCGCGTATGGCGAGCATCCGCCCGAGGATTTCTGGCACGCCGAGCCGTTGGGCAATCCCGAGGCCAATCCGATCCTCAGCCTCCCGCCAGACCCAGCGGCGCCCGGAAAGACTGCCGCCCGATCCGGGTAGGTTCAATGAGCCGCCCAGGTTTTCATCGAGAAGTTATGATGCGCTTCAATATAGCGCACCGTGCCGGACTTGCTGCGCATCACCACCGAATGGGTCATCGCGCCATGGCCGAAGCGGCGCACACCTTTCAGCATGGCGCCGGTGGTGACACCGGTTGCGGCAAACATCACGTCGCCGCGCGCCATGTCCATGATGTTGAAAATCTGGTGCGGGTCGATCAGCCCCATCTCGCGGGCGCGCGCCACCTGGGTGTCGTCCTCATACAGCAATTGCCCCTGCATCTGCCCGCCGATGCAGCGCAACGCCGCGGCCGCCAGCACGCCTTCTGGCGCGCCGCCCGAGCCGAGATAGATGTCCACCCCGCTTTCCGGCTGCGAGGTCGCCAGCACGCCAGCCACGTCGCCATCCGAAATCAGCATGATCCGCGCGCCGGCTTCGCGGCAATGTGCGATCAGTTCCTGGTGGCGGTCGCGATCGAGGATGCAGGCCACCAGATCGGAAACCGAGCATCTTTTGGCCTGTGCCAATTCGCGCAAATTCGACTTCACCGACGCGCCGAGCCCGACCACGCCTTCGGGAAGTCCACCGCCAACCGCGATTTTTTCCATGTAAATATCGGGCGCGTGGAGGAAATTGCCGGCTTCGGCCAGCGCCACCACCGCCATCGCGTTCGGCCCGCCCTTGGCGGTCAGCGTGGTGCCTTCAAGCGGATCAACCGCGATGTCCATTTCCGGGCCACCCGCGCCGACTTTTTCGCCGATATATAGCATCGGTGCCTCGTCCATCTCGCCTTCGCCGATTTTCACCGTGCCGTTGATGGCGACGGTGTCAAACGCGATGCGCATGGCCTCGACCGCTGCCCCATCGGCCTCGTTCTTCTTGCCTTTGCCCATCCAGCGGCTGGCGGCCAGGGCTGCGGCTTCGGTAACGCGGACGAGTTCGAGCGCAAGGTTGCGGTCGGTGAGTGATTCCGGTGCGGACATTTTAAGGCTCCCTGATCAGGCGGCTTCAATACGGATCAATGCCGGCGCTTCCAATACCGTGTCCAGCGCCGCGATGCGAGCAACCGCGCCCTGCATCGCCGCTTCGCCGGTTTCGTGGGTGGTCAACACCACCGGCACTGCTTCGCCAGGGCTGCGGCCGCGTTGCAGCATCGACTCGAGCGATATCCCGCAATCGCGCAGCGCCGCGGTCACATCGGCGATTACCCCCGGCCGATCAACCACCATCAGGCGGAGATAATAGGCACCCTTATGTGCCGACATTGGCACCGAAGGCGCATGGGACAACAGCGCCGGATCAACCCCCCAGACCGGGGTATGCCGGCCACGGGCAATGTCGATCAGATCGGCAACCACGGCGGACGCGGTCGGCCCGCCACCGGCGCCACGGCCTTGCAGCATCACCCGCCCCACCGCGTCGCCTTCAGCCACCACCGCGTTGAACACGCCATCGACCTGGGCAATCGGGGCGGTCGCCGGCACCATGCAGGGATGCACCCGCGCCTCGATCCCGTCCGGACTGCACGCGGCAATGCCCAACAACTTGATGCGGAAGCCAAGTTCGTTGGCAAACGCAATATCGACCGCTGACACCCGGCGGATGCCCTCGACATAAACATCGGCAAACGCCACCGGGCGGCCAAAGGCGATGGCAGCAAGGATCGCCAGCTTGTGCGCGGCATCAATGCCATCGACGTCAAACGCCGGATCGGCTTCGGCGTAACCAAGCTTTTGCGCGTCGGCCAGCACCTCGGCGAATTCGCGGCCCTGTTCGCGCATCACCGTCAGAATATAGTTGCAGGTGCCGTTGAGGATGCCGGCAACCTTGCTAATCCGGTTGCCCGCCAGGCCTTCGCGCAGCGCCTTGATCGCGGGAATTCCGCCGGCCACCGCCGCTTCAAACGCCAGCGGCACCGATTTGGCCTCGGCGAGCGCCGCGAGTTCCGCGCCATGCACCGCCAAAAGCGCCTTGTTGGCAGTTACCACCGGCTTGCCGGCGGTAAGGGCTGCCTGCACCAGCGCCCGCGCCGAGCCTTCGGAGCCGCCGATGGCTTCGACCACCACATCAATCCCGGAATCACCCGCGAGCGCCACCGCATCATCATACCACCGTAAACCCGTGGTGCTGATCCCGCGGTCCCGAGTCCGGTCGCGGGCCGAAACCGCAGTGACCGCAATCGGCCGGCCGGCGCGGGCAGCGATCAGATCAGCATTGTTGCGCAGCAACGTGAGCACGCCGGCGCCAACGGTGCCAAGGCCTGCAAGGCCGACAGAAAGTGGACGGGTCATGGGCGTGTTCCTCACCGCAGCGTGATCGTGACTTTATGCCCTGCGGTTAAGCGGAAACCACGCGGCAAAACAAGGGTTGGCGGTGGGCCGGCACCTATGTGGGACGATAATCGCGCTGCCGCCACCAGTCTTCCCACCCACGCTCTCGGGCGGATGCACCCGCTTTCTGCCAAGAACCCGCCACGTTTACCATTTCGTCACACCGCTCCTTCATTTTGCACCCAGCCAATTTTACCCGACGCGGTTCCAACGCACCGGGGATGAATTTTCCAAGCACTGCGGAGCGCATGATGGATGACCTACTGGTGGATTTTCTGACCGAGACCAATGAAGGTCTCGCCGAACTCGATGTCGCGCTGGTCAAGCTCGAACGTAACCCCGCTGACGAAGCGACCCTGTCGCTGATCTTCCGCCTGGTGCACACCATCAAGGGCACATGCGGCTTTCTCGGTCTCGGGCGGCTCGAAAAAGTCGCCCATGCCGCCGAGGACGTGCTGGGCAAATTGCGCGACAAGCAATTGCCGCTGACCGGCGACGTCATCACCAACGTGCTTTTTGCCATCGACCAGATCAAGGAAATCGTCAACGCGCTCACTGCCACCGGTGCCGAACCGGCGGGCGAAGACAGCAAGCTGATCGCCAGCTTGAACGCAATTTCGCACGGCGAGGCAGCGCCTGTTGCCCAATCACCGCCCGCGCCACTACCATCCAAGATCATTGCTGCCGTTGCACCATCACCGCAACCGGTTCTGGCCATGATCCCTGTCGAAGCGCCAGCCGAAGACCCACCCAGTCCCGAAATCTCCAGCGATGCCCAGTCGTCCGCGACCGGCAATGCCCCCGCCAACGCCCAAACCATTAGGGTGGGCGTCGATGTCCTGGAAGACCTGATGACGCTGGTCAGCGAACTGGTGCTGACCCGCAACCAATTGCTGCAACTCACCCGCACTGGGGACGACAAGGACGGCGAACTCGGTCGTTTCACGGTGCCGTTGCAACGCCTGTCGCATATCACTTCGGATTTGCAGGAAGGGGTGATGAAAACCCGCATGCAGCCGATCGGGAACGCCTGGAACAAGCTGCCACGACTGGTGCGCGATCTCGCCCGCGAATTGAACAAGAAAATCGAACTGGTGATGGTCGGCGCGGATACCGAGCTTGATCGCCAGGTTCTCGAATTGATCAAGGACCCGCTGACCCATATGGTCCGCAACTCCGCCGATCATGGCCTCGAAACTCCGCAAGCGCGCCGCGCCGCCGGCAAGCCGGAAACCGGCCAGATCAGCCTCAACGCCTATCATGAAGGCGGGCATATCCTGATCGAAATCGCCGATGATGGCGCAGGTCTTGCCGTTGGTCGCATCAAAGCCAAGGCGCTTGCCAATGGCTTGGCGACCGACGCCGAACTGGCGGCGATGACCGAGGCGCAAATTCAGCGCTTCATCATGCGCGCCGGGTTCTCTACCGCGGCTGCCGTCACCTCGGTCTCGGGGCGCGGCGTCGGCATGGATGTGGTGAAAACCAACATCGAACAAATTGGTGGCACCATCGATCTGAAATCAACCGAGGGTCGTGGCACCGTTTTCACCATCAAGATCCCGCTGACTTTGGCAATTGTTTCGGCGCTGATCGTCGAAGCTGGCGGCGAACGCTTTGCCATCCCGCAAATCAGTGTGGTCGAGCTGGTGCGCGCCCGCGTTGGAGGCACAGTCGGCGGTGAAGGCGACAATGCGGCCCCGGTGGTCGAGCAGATCAATGCAACGCCGGTCCTGCGCCTGCGCGAACAGTTGCTGCCGCTGGTTAGCCTGACCAACCTGCTGCGCCTGCCGGAAACGGCTGCAACGCCAGAAGCGGTCTATATCGTGGTCACCCAGATCGGCGGCACCACGCTGGGCATTATTGTTGACCGGGTCTTCGATACCGAGGAAATCGTGGTCAAGCCGGTTTCTCCGATCCTGCGCCATATCACCATGTTCTCCGGCAACACCATTCTCGGCGATGGATCGGTGATCATGATCCTTGACCCGAACGGCATTGCGCGTGCCAGCGGCGTGGGCGCTTTGGACGGGCGCAGCGCAGATCGTCGCGGGACGGTGGCGAAAGCCCGCGTCGCCTCGGACGGAAAAATGGCGATGCTGCTATTCCGTGCCGGGGGGCCAGAACCCAAGGCGGTACCGCTGGGACTGATCGCGCGCCTCGAAGATATTGATCGCGACAAAGTTGAATATACGGCTGGCCAGCCAGTGACCCAGTATCGTGGCCGATTGATGCCTTTGGTGCCGATGAACGGGGTGCTCGATCCGGATCGGGCGCGTTATTCGGTGCTGGTGTTCTGCGACGATGAAACCGGGGGCCGGGCGGCATCCCGCACCGGGATTGGCGATGGTGGGCGCTGCATGGGGCTGGTTGTCGATCAGATTGTCGATGTTGTCGAAGAACGTTTGCAGGTCGAACTTGCCGGGGGTCGTCCGGGACTGCTCGGGTCAGCAGTGATCGCCGGCCAAGCCACCGACGTCATCGACATCAGCTATTATCTGACCCAGGCCTATGCCGACTGGTTTTCCCATCCTGAACAGCACGCGGGCAGGAAATCCGACGCGGGGCCGCCCCGCATCCTGGTTGTTGAAGACAGCGAATTTTTCCGCAATTTGCTGGTGCCGACCCTGGCAAGCGCGGGGTTTGAAGTGGTCGCGGTGTCGTCGACAGCCCAGGCATTCCGCCTGCATGATGCCGGCGACGAGTTTGACGCAATCCTGTCCGACATCGAAATGCCCGACATGAACGGCATCGCCTTCGTGCGCGCGCTACGTGCCAAGGGGCGTTGGGCGGAACTGCCGGTCATTGCGCTGACCGGACATGTCGCCCCCGAACAGATCGAACTCGGGCGCGAGGCAGGGTTCACCGATTATGTCGCCAAGGGTGAACGCCAGGCGCTGCTAAGGAGCTTGCAGCAATGCCTCGCCCAACCAGTCACCCAGCACTCCATCACCCTGGCGGCTTAAAGGAGCGGAGAATATCATGTCCCAGACCCTGAGCGACCGCCCGGCGTCCGATGCTGCCAGCAACGAGAAAGTGTTCGTTACCCTGACCGTTGCCGACCAGCTTTGCGGCGTGCCGGCCTTGAATGTGCGCGACATCCTTGGCGAACAGAGTCTCACCCGGGTTCCGATGGCGCCGCGCGAAATTGCCGGCAGCCTCAATCTGCGCGGCCGGATCGTCACCGCGATGGATTTGCGCCGGCGCCTGAACCTGGCGGATGCACCGCCCGGCACGCCCCGCATGTCGGTGGTGGTCGAACAGGGGGGCGAGCTTTACGCGTTGCTGGTCGATCAGGTCAGCGAAGTGATCAGCCTGCCGGCGTCGGCGTTCGAGCGTAATCCGCCCACCCTGCCGCCACCCTGGTCCGAGTACAGCGCGGGTATATTCCGTCTACAGAACAGGCTGCTGGTCGTGCTCGACACTGAAAGGCTGCTGGCCCTGGCCCCTGCAAGCTAAAGCAAATTCGGTTCAAACTGTGATGCGTGAACAAATACCAATGATCGCGACGACAAAAGGGTGCAGCCCCAGCGACGCCAGGGCGGGCCGTCTGCAACAGAAATGACAAGTTTGGGGGGGGGCGATGCGAACCTGTTTGGTGGTTGATGACAGTCGGGTGGTGCGCAAAGTGGCGCGACGCATTCTTGAAAGCCAGGGCTTCATTGTTGAAGAAGCCGAGGATGGCCAGATCGCGCTTGATGCCTGCCGCCGAAACATGCCTGGCAGTGTTTTGCTTGACTGGAACATGCCTGTCATGACCGGCATTGAGTTTCTCCGTGCCTTGCGCCGTGAATTCGGCTCGGAAAATCCGCCAGTGGTATTCTGCACCACGGAAAACGATATTTCATTCATCCAACAGGCGATCGAAAGTGGCGCCCAGGAATTCATCATGAAGCCGTTTGATGAAGACATTCTGGTGGGCAAGTTCATCCAGGTCGGCATTCTGTGACCCAGCAGACGCTGTTGGGGGCACGGGTTTCGGCGGTTGAGCCGGCCAGTATGGCGCGGGTGATGATTTGCGACGACAGCGCAGTTATTCGTTCGGCGCTGGCCCGGATGCTGGACAGCCAGCCCAACATCACCGTCATTGCCAAGGTGGCCAATGGCGAAATGGCGCTCGCCGAAATGCGCCGCCAGTCCGATGCCCGCACTCCGATTGATGTGATCGTGCTCGACATTGAAATGCCGGTCATGGACGGCATGCGCGCCCTGCCGCTGCTGCTGAAAATTGATCCCACGGTGCGGATCATCATGGCGAGCACCCTAACCATTCGGGGGGCGGATATTGCGTTGCAAGCGCTGCGGCTGGGGGCGGCGGATTACCTCCCCAAACCGGGCACCGCCGATATCGCTGACGACAGCTTTCGTCGGGATCTGGTCGCCAAGATCATCGGTCTCGCCAGGCTTCGGGGGTTGCGCCGCCAGCCTGCGGTTCTTCCCCGCCCGATCGAAGTCGCGCTCAGGCCTTTACCGCGACACACCCCGCGATTGCTGGCGATCGGCAGTTCAACCGGCGGACCGCAAGCCTTGTTCACCCTGGTCCAGGCGCTCGGCGCTGGCTTTCCTGCCCCAGTTGTCCTGACCCAACATATGCCGGCAACTTTCACCCCCATTCTGGCAGACCATCTTACCCGGCTCGGCGGGATGAAATGCGCCGAGGCGGTGGACGGTGAACGGCTGGTGGCCGGGCAGATCTACCTTGCCCCTGGGGACCGGCATTTGCTGGTGCAGGGAAATGCGTTGGGCATGACCGCGCGGGTGACCTCCGACCCGCCGGAGAATTTTTGCCGGCCGGCGGTCGATCCCATGCTGCGCACTGCGAACACTGCCTGCGACGGTCGTGTTCTGGTCGTCATGCTGACTGGCATGGGACAGGACGGCTTGATCGGCACCCGCGCGATTGTCGAGGCTGGCGGGGCAGCACTTGCCCAGGACGAGGCGAGCAGCGTGGTGTGGGGCATGCCCGGCGCCATCGCCCGGGCAGGGTTATGCCACCAGGTTTTGCCGCTGCCCGCCATCGCGGCCCGCGTCCGAGACATTTTTCAACCCGCCCCGGCCCGGAGAATGGCGCCATGAAACCGCAAAGCTTTGAGGTATTCGCGGCGCTGCTGCGCAATGGTTCGGGTTTGGTGATCGGGATGGATAAGCACTATCTGCTCGAATCCCGCCTTGGTCCGATCCTGAAGCAGCAAGGCTTGCGCGACCTTGACGGCCTCGCCGATCGCCTGCGCACCGGTGCCTCAGCGATCGAACGCGCGGTGATCGAGGCCATGACCACCAATGAAAGCTTCTTCTTCCGCGACGAAAAGCCGTTTACTCATTTTCGTGCTCAGGCTTTGCCGAAGCTTGCCGCCAGCAGGCCGGCTACGGCCAAACTGCGCATCTGGTCAGCAGCCTCAAGCTCTGGCCAGGAAGCCTATTCGCTGGCGATGATCCTCGCCGAATGTAGGGCCACGCTTGCCGGCCGTTCCATCGAAATCGTCGGCACCGATCTGGCGCGCGAACAACTGGCCCGCGCCCAGGCCGGGGTTTACAGCCAGTTCGAGGTCCAGCGTGGCCTGCCGATTGCCATGCTGGTGAAGTATTTCAAAAAAGATGGCGCCAATTGGCAAATCAACGAGCCATTGCGGGCCATGGTTAGCTTCCGCGAATGGAACCTGCTGGCAGATCCGCGCCCGCTGGGTAGTTTCGATATTGTGTTCTGTCGCAACGTGCTGATCTATTTCGACCAACCCACCAAAACCCGTGTACTCGACGCCATCGCCCGCCAGATGCCGCCTGATGGGTTGCTCTATCTCGGTGGCGCGGAAACCGTGCTCGGGATCACCGACCGGTTCAGCGCGGTGCCAGGCGAACGTGGGGTTTATGCGCTCGCCGGCGCTAAGGCTGTGCCGTCGCGCATGGCGGTGCCGGCCTGATCAGGCGGCAAGTCTGGGTGCCACTTCAACCCGTAACCAGTTGGCGAATTCGCGACGGTGGCGGTCGGCATCGATAATGTCGGGGCTGACGCCGTAGCGCCAGGCGAGGTCCTTGCGCGCCGGATCATCATGCAGCGCGCGCAGATCGGCGGCGAAGGCCTCGGCTTCGGTCAGGGTGGCGGCATAGCCACGGTCAACAAAACGTTGCGCGCTGCGCTTGAACATCGCCGCGATCTGCAACAGATCGTATTCGGGATGGTATTGCACCCCCCAGAAAGACCGCCCGCCATCGCGCAAACTCGCCGCCTGCACGTCGCTCACGCTATTGCCGGCAAGCAATTCCGCCCCTGGCGGCAGATCGCAGACCTCGTCCTGATGCACGCAAAGCGCATCGAAGACGCTGGGCTTGCCATCGTACATCGGGTGCGCCCGCCCGGCGTCGGTCAGCAGAATTGACCGCGCAAACCCCATTTCGGCGCCCTTCGGGTTCAAGCGGACTTTGCCGCCGAGGGCGACCATCATCACCTGCAACCCCCAGCAACTGCCAAAGCACGGCACGCCGGACTGGAACGCAGTCCGGGCGAATTCAACCTGGCGGCTGACCGCCTCGGTCTCGTGATAGGCATTGAGCGGCGACCCGGTCCAGGCGATGCCGTCGAAATCCGACAGCGCCATGCCTTGCGGCAGGTTCGCGCCATCGGCGGCGGCGAGCACGAACACCTCGACCCCGCCAACGCTTTGATGGGCTTGGGATGCCAGTGCCGCACCGTAATTCGGCCCGTGGCGCCGGCCACCGCTGGCAACCAGCAAATCTTGCGAGGAGGACGGGGCACCATCGACGATCAGAATATTGGCGGTCACCTGGGAATCCCATGTTAGGCGGCGGTGCACAAACCTAGACCATGACAATTCTGTTGCGAAGGCCCCCTTGCATCCCGCTGTCCCAAGGTGTGAGCTATCGCCAACCTGAACCAAGACTGGAATTACGCCATGACCTACATTCCGCCGCCGCACGTCACCGAACATTGGCACCAGACCAAGCCGTCGGCCGCCGGCAAGCGCGGCATTGTGGTTTCGCAATCGCGTGACGCGGCGCAAGCCGGTGTCGCGATCCTTAACGCCGGTGGCAACGCCATCGATGCCGCAGTCGCAACCGCCTTTGCCCTGGCCACCACCGAGCCGTGGAATTCCGGCATTGGCGGCATCGGCTTCGCTGTTGTCCATCGCGCCGGGCAGGCCCGCGCCGATGTGGTGAATTTCGGCCCGGTCGCCTCGCGGAATTTGAACCAAAGCCAATTCCCGCTCACTGGCCGGATGACCACCGATTTGTTCCGCTGGCCGGAAGTGCAGGATGACCGTAACATCCACGGCCCGCTTTCGGCGGCGGTACCAAGCTCGGTTGCCGGCTACGAGAAACTGCACGCAAGCTGGGGCAAGTTGCCGATGGCCGAGATCATGGCCCCGGCGGTGGCGCTCGCCAAGCGCGGCCTTGCGGTCGATTGGTACACCACGCTGAAAATCGCCTATTCCGCCAGCGTGATTGCGAAATATCCCGAAACTGCGCGGATTTATCTGCACGGTGGCCTGCCACCACTGCCGCCCTATCAGGGCGCGCCGGTGTTCCTGCGTCAGGGTAATTTGCCCGATACGCTCGAGCATCTGCAACGTGCCGGCCTGCGTGATTTCTATACCGGCGATATCGCGGCGGCCATCGTGCGCGACATGAAAACCGTTGGCGGCATTATCGACGCGACTGACCTCGCCAATACCCGCGCCCTGATCGTGCCGGCAACCGAAGTCGCCTGGCGTAATGGCCGCGTCCTGCAACTCGCCACCGGCCTGACTGCCGCGCCGACCCTGGCCCAAGTGCTGGCCGATATGCGCGCGGCGACCTACGGCGCCGAACCCGACGCCGCCTGGTTTCGCACGCTTGCTGCCAGCATGCGCCGGGCCTATGCCGACCGGCTCGCCGGATTGGGCGAGGCCGACAAGGACGCGGCTGAGACCTGCACCACCCATCTGACGGTGTGCGACGCCGAGGGCACCATGGTCGCAATGACCACCACGCTGATGTCCTCGCTCGGCAGCAGGGTTGTGCTGCCGGAATCGGGCGTGCTGCTCAATAACGGTGTTATGTGGTTCGATCCGCGCCCCGGCCAGGCCAACTCGATCGCGCCAGGACGCCGGCCGCTGACCAATATGTGCCCGATCATCATGGCCGAAAACGGCAAGCCAATCCTCGCCGCCGGTGCCTCCGGTGGCCGGCGCATCATGGCGGCGGTTTTCCAGTTAATGACCTATTTGTCCGATTTTGGCATGGATATCGACAAGGCTGCACATTACCCGCGCATCGATGTCTCCAGCGCCGACGACATCACCGCTGATCGGCGGTTGTCGCCGGAGATCATCGCCGCCCTCGAAATGGAAGGTCCGACCGATGTGATGGAGCACGGGGTGATGCCGATCAATTTCGCCTGCCCGAACGTGATTACCATCGCGCCGGATGGCACACGGCGCGGGGTGAGCGATGCGCCGTCACCGTGGTCGGCGGCTTTGGCGCAGGGGTAGGGCGCGGACTGGCCGGGCGGAACTGGAGATGCCGATGACCAAAGCGCATGCCAAAGCCACCATCGCACGTCTCGACCAGGTAGAGGCGGAGGTTAGCGGAACCTTGTCGCGTTATACCAAGCGCCCTTGATGTTGACCCATGAAGAATG
>JANYCX010000029.1 GCA_025360065.1 Acetobacteraceae bacterium
CGGGGCAATTCAAGGGCGATCAAGCGGGCTGGGTGCTGCCCGAAATCGTGTAGTCGTCCGACACTCGATTCTATTTCGGAATATATGATGATGTCCATGAAAACCGCCCTAGTCTGCGGCGCCGGCGGCTTCATCGGCGGCCATCTCGTCAAGCGCCTCAAGGCCGAGGGCTTCTGGGTCCGCGGCGTCGATATCAAAGCCCACGACTACGCCGAAACCGAGGCAGATGAGTTCATGATCGCCGATCTGCGCGACCCGGTGATCTGCCGCGACGCGACCGACCGGCCGTTCGACGAAGTTTACCAGCTCGCCGCCGACATGGGTGGCGCCGGCTATATCTTCACCGGCGACCACGATGCCGAATTGATGCACAACTCCGCCACCATCAACCTCAACATGTTGGAAGCCTGTCGCAAGCGGGGCATCAAACGGGTCTTTTATTCCTCATCCGCCTGCATGTATCCCGCCTACAACCAGGAAGACCCCGACAACCCCAACTGCGCCGAAGACAGCGCCTATCCGGCCGCCCCCGACAGCGAATATGGCTGGGAGAAGCTGTTCAGCGAACGGCTTTACCTCGCCTATAATCGTAATTACGGCATGGAGTGCCGGATCGCGCGCTACCACAATGTTTTCGGCCCCGAGGGCACCTGGGATGGCGGACGCGAAAAAGCGCCGGCGGCGATCTGCCGTAAAGTTGCCCAAGCGTGCGCGGGCGATGCCATCGAGATTTGGGGCGATGGGTTGCAGACTCGTTCGTTTCTCCATGTCGATGAATGCATTGACGGCACGCTGCGGCTGATGCGGTCCGACTTTGCCGGGCCGGTGAATATCGGCTCCGACCAAATGGTAACGATCAACGGATTGGTCGAAATGATCGCGCGAATTGCCGGCAAACATATTCCAACCCATCATATCCCCGGTCCAACTGGCGTGCGCGGCCGTAACTCCGATAACCGCCTGATCGCCCAACGGCTTGGCTGGGCGCCGTCACAGGCGCTGGAGATTGGCTTGGCCCAGACCTATCCGTGGATTGCCAGGCAGGTCCATGCCAAGGCTGAATGCGTGCCCGCGCAACAAAAATTCAATATTGATACGCGGGAGGTTAAGTGATTAATTTCACTGCATTTTGTCGTTATTATATGACATCAACAACGCTCCAATTTTTTTGGTGTCCCAAACATGGATTGCGCCTTACGTCAAGCGTAATATATTGCTGTTTCCCGGTTTTGGTTTGCATGCCGCGTGACTGCTGCGCCTTCTGAAAGGCGTACTGGCAGGGGTTTGAAAGAGAATACCCGGGGCGGATTAATGAGGGTTTGTCAGAACGGCAAGCAACGGGCGTGTGGCCGGTATTGGGAGCGTTGATCATGGTATTTAAGCTCAATCGTCGCACGGCATCGTTGCGCGGTCTTTCGGTGGCCGCCGCCGTCGCCGCTTTTGCCGTCGCGCCCGCCCCCGCGCGGGCCCAAAATGCAGTCCAGTTCTGGAACCAGACTCTGCTGACTGTTACCCAGCAGACCTCGGCCCTGCTTGCCGCCGGCCCGCCGGATGTCGCGCTGCAAATGGCGATCCTCGACAATGCGATGTATGATGCGGTGAATGCCGCGACCGGCGGGCACTACAAGCCCTACGCCTATAGCGGCGGCGCGGTCAGCGGCGTGTCGGCCCAGGCGGCGGCGTTATCGGCAGGCTATACTGCGCTGAGTGGCTATTTTGGCCAGAGCGAATGGGCTGGCTCGACCAATTCGGCGACCGCGACACGGATCAACACGGTCATCCTGCCGGAATTACTGGCCGCCTATAACGCCCAGGTGGCGCTGCTGACGCCCAGCCAGGCAGTCACCGATGGCCTGACCCTGGGGACCGCCGCCGGCAACGCGATGCTCGGCGCGCGCGCCAATGATGGCTCCGGCGCCGCAATCGTCAACGGATTGCTCAATAACAGCCCGACCGGTTCGGGAACTACCCCGGGCGTTTATGTGCCGCCGAGCGCGACGGGCGGGCGCCCGGAAATGTATCCGCTCTGGGGCAGCGTGACCCGGGTTGGCTCACCGGTTGATCAGTTCCAGGCCATCATGGGATCGGTCCATCTGCCAGGTGTGACCAATTTTTCGGCATCCCCTTTTGATCAGGTTCAGGAAGCCGTTGCCAGTGCCGCCTATGCAGCGGCGGTATTGCGCACCGAATGCGCTGGGTCTGGCAGCGTCCTGACCGGCGCGGTCGCCGCCGCTTGCACCGCCGCCAGCATTGCCCCGCAAACCCTGGCGCAAGCCCGGTCCGCGCTATTCTGGAACGATCCCGGCACCACTATTCAGCCGCCCGGCCATTGGCTGCAAATTGCCAACACCGTGATGGCCGCCCAGGGGCTGGATTTGCTGCAGCAGGCACGTCTTTCGGCGACCATGAGTAGCGCCATTGCCGATGCCGGGATTGCCGCCTGGGGTGAAAAATACATCTATAATCTGTGGCGGCCGATCACTGCGATCCGCGATTGCAATGCTGCAACCGGCGCATATTCCTGGAACAGCACCCTGACCGCGGCCAATGCCGGGTCCCCTGGCACGTTGAATTCCTGTTCCAATAATTGGGTGTCGCTGATCGCAACCCCGCCGCATCCCGATTACGTTGCCGGCCACCCAGCCTTCAGCGGCGCTGCCGCCACGGTCCTGGCCTCGTTCTTCGGCAACGACAATATCAGCTTCTCGTCGGACTCGAACGCGTATTGCAATGGCGGCTCGGCGGGATTTGCGGTCGATGGCTACACGATCATCAGCTGCACCCTGTCCGCCGGACAGGCGGCGAACAGCCGGGTCTATGCGGCCGGAACCTACACGACGTGTAATTCAATAAGCCTGAGTTCGGGCGCGTCCAACGTCAACGACAGCCCGCTGATCTGCGCCATGACCCTCAGCTTCGACAGCTTTTCGGCAGCCTCAAGCGGCGCCGGCGGATCGACCTATAGCCGGGTTGCCGGCGGCATCCATACCCCGTTCGCGACGTTGGATGCGCTCGATATCGGCAACAGCATCGGCGCGCTGGTGTTTGCCAACAACTTCACAGCAGTTCCGGAGCCGTCATCGTTGATGGTGCTGTCGCTCGCGGCCGTCGGGCTGGTGGGTGCAGCCCGCCGGCGGCGTGGTTAGACCGATGGGATTGACGCTGGTGCAATCCGGCGATAGCGTCGTTTCCATGATGTGCAGCTTGCCCCCCGCTATCCGATTTTACCGCCGCTGGCTTTATACGCCGGTGGCCTAGGATCATGCGCATTTAACGCATCCCGAAGCCGCCAGCACCCCTGGCGGCTTTCGTGTTTTCTACCGGTTTCGACTTCCCCCGCCAGGGCAAAAGCGGCCTCCCAACCCCAGGAGAGCCCAATGCCTGTATCCCAAGATGATTTCGATGTTCTGACCGGACCGCCGCCGCGCCCCATCCCGGGGGTGCGTCATGGCCGACGTTGAAAACGCCGCCTGGTCGCCCGCCAGTTGGCGCCAGCGTCCGATCCGCCAGGCACCGGACTACCCCGATCCTGTCGCACTCGAAGCGGCCGAGGAACGGCTGCGCCAATCGCCGCCTCTGGTTTTCGCCGGAGAGGCACGGCGTTTGCAAACCGAACTCGCCCGCGTCGCCGGTGGCGAGGCATTCCTGCTGCAAGGCGGCGATTGCGCGGAATCGTTCGACGAATTCCATGCCAATTTGATCCGCGACACTTTCCGCACCATTCTGCAAATGGCGGTGGTGATGGGTTTCGGGGCCGGCCTGCCGGTCATCAAGCTCGGGCGCATCGCCGGGCAGTTCGCCAAGCCGCGATCATCGCCCAGCGAGACGATCGATGGCACAACCCTGCCGATCTACCGCGGCGATATCATCAACGGCCCGCGCTTCGATGCGGCATCCCGCATACCCGATCCGGCGCGCATGCAGCAGGCCTATTACCAAAGTGCCGTCACCCTGAACCTGCTGCGCGCCTTTGCCCAAGGCGGTTTCGCCGATCTGCGTCGGGTGAATGACTGGAACCGCGCCTTTGTCGCCGGCTCCCCGCTCGGGCCACGCTACGCCGCGATCTCGGCGCGGATCGACGAAAGCCTGGCGTTTATGAAGGCCGTCGGCCTCGCCCACGCGCCGCAACTGGCGGAAACCGAGTTCTACACCTGCCACGAAGCGCTGTTGCTGCCGTATGAGGAAGCGCTGACCCGCACCGACAGCCTGACCGGGATCAGCTATGACTGCGCCGCCCATATGCTGTGGATCGGCGAACGGACCCGCCAGCCGGACGGTGCCCATGTCGAGTTCCTGCGCGGCATCGGCAACCCGATCGGGCTGAAATGCGGGCCCGAAATGGCACCGGACGACCTGCTGCGGCTCATTGATATCCTCAACCCGGCCAACATCCCCGGCCGGTTGACGCTGATTACCCGCGTCGGCGCTGGCCGGATCGAGACCGCACTGCCGCCCTTGCTGCGGGCCGTGCAGCGCGAAGGGCGGGCAGTGCTGTGGTGCTGCGATCCGATGCATGCCAACACCATCACCGCCAATAATGGCCGCAAAACCCGGCATTTTGACACTATCCTCGCCGAACTGCGCGGCTTCTTCGCCGTCCATCGCGCGATCGGCACCTATGCCGGCGGCATCCATATCGAGATGACCGGCAAGGATGTCACCGAATGCATAGGTGGGGCGGCTGGGCTGGAGGCCGACGGGCTGGACGCACGCTATCACACCCAGTGCGACCCGCGATTGAACGGCGCGCAGGCGTTGGAACTTGCGTTCCTGGTCGCCGATGAACTCAAGGCGGCGCGTCAGGGCGTCTGATTGCCAGGGTTGCGGCGGGCTGGCAGATTGGGGGATGACCGATATTTTCTATCTACCCCGCCCGCCGCGCGCTATTATCTTCGATATGGACGGCACCTTGCTCGACACCGAACGGGTTTATGTGCAGACTTTTATTGAAACTGTGCCGCAATTTGGCTACACGCTCGATGAAAGCGCGCTGCATAGTTTGATCGGCAGCAGTCGGGAAATGTTCCAGGCCGGGCTGCGCGCCCATCTTGGCGACGATTTCCCTTATGATCTGCATCGCGCGGCGTATGTCGCCCGGCGGGACGAATTGCTCGATGCCGGGGTGCCGCTCAAGCCAGGGGTGCTGGAACTGCTCGACGCGATCGACGCCAGCGGGTTGAAAATGGCGGTAGCGACGGCCGCGATGCGCAGTCATGCACAAACCCACCTCGCCCGCAGCGGCCTCACGCCGCGCTTTGCGGCGATCATCACCCGCGACGATGTGGTCAATTCCAAGCCCAGCCCGGATATTTTCCTGGCGGCGGCGAACGCAATCGCCATTGCACCCGGCGATTGCGTGGCGATCGAGGATAGTTTCAACGGCGTACGCGCGGCCCATGCCGCTGGAATGATGACAGTCATGGTGCCCGATATCGTGCCCGCCAATGCCGAAATGCAGGGGTTGACGGTGGCGGTGCTTGCCGACCTTCATGGCGTGCGCCTGTTGCTGGGCCGCGCGCCGCGCTAAACAAAAATAAATCTATGCGGTTCAGTCTGTTGCCTTAGTGCTGCCATTGGTCGCTGCCATATAGTAGTCGTTACTTTTTGTAGCAGGTTTCCCTCTTGGCTTGTTGTTCCCAGTGCCATAAACAGAGCACTCATCATCAATTCCGCGTGATCGCGAGGAGCATGCCGCGCTTGTCGATATACTCTGCGTCCCGCACCCGGCATCATGCCATCTGACCACACCGTTCTAGCGGCGCGGCCTTCGTTCCGAGCCTGGGGCGGACTTGCGTGCGGCCATGGACCAAGCATTGCAGCGATTGCCATGCTGTTGGTGACGCTTGCTTTTGTACTCGCAACGTCAATGCTGTCGCCGTTGAAAGACGATGTCGCCTGGCTGCTGTATGTCGCGCGGAAATGGCTCGGCGGACAGCGGCTTTACGAGGACCTGGTCGAGGTCAATCCGCCGCTGATCATCTGGCTTTACGCGATCCCGGCCTGGATCGCGGGGCAGGCTGGTGTTGCGCCGAAATGGATCGCCAGCCCGTTTTTTGCCGCGCTGATGCTTGGCTCCGCCTGGTGGTGCGCCTGTCTGCTGCAAGGCCGCGCGCAAATTTTCGCCCGCCGCCTGCCGGTTTTCTCTGTCATCGCCACTTTGCTGCTGCTGCTGCCTGGGGTTGAATTCGGGCAGCGCGAGCATCTGCTCGCCGCCGCAGTGCTGCCCTATGTGGTGCTGTTCGTGCGCGGGCTCGAAGGTGAACGCGAACCGCGCTGGACCGCCATCGCGGTCGGGGTGATCGCAGGGTTGGGCTGCGCGCTGAAACCGTCCTACGCCATAGCCTTCGTGCTGATGGAAGTCGCCGGCGCCATGCGTGGGCATCGCCTGTTCCGCGCAGCGTCGCTGTCATTCGCCGCCACCGCGCTGCTCTATGGCGCGATGGTGGTGACATTCTGCCCCGCCTTCCTCAGCAAAGGCGTGCCGCTGGCGCTCGCGCTTTACGGCGGCACCGATACGCCGATGTGGCAAATCATGTGGGAAAGCCGCCGATTGCTGTTCGGACAAGCGGTGGTGCTGGCGCTCTACTGGGTCAACCGTGACGCGCTGCAACGCAAATCGCCGTTCCTCCGCCATCTGGTGCTCGCACTCACGGTATTCGCCGTCGGCGCGACAATTTCCTATGTCTCGCAAGGTAAAAACTGGTTCTACCACCAATTGCCCGCAACCACCGCCATCGTGCTGGCGCTGCTGGTCTGGCTTGCGGTGCTGCTGTCATGGCGCGATTTGCCGCGCCGCCGGGTGTTGCTCAGCGCACCACTGCTTGCGCTCAGTCTGGTCGACTTCACCGCCGCCGGCTACGAACGCATGCGGCCCTGGGTCGGCGCCGCGGTCGAGCCCAACCAATCCACCGAAGTCCAACTCGCACGGATCATCAAACGCGAAAAAGCCCGGACCTATATTGCGTTCTCCGAATGGATCGCCCTCGGCTTCCCAGTGGTGGACGATGCCGGCGTCACCTGGGCATCGCGCTTTGATTCGATGTGGGCGCTCAAAGGCGAACTCTGGCGCGCCCGCCAAGATGGCGGCGCACCCAAAGACTGGCCCATTCGCGATTGGGTGGTGAAAGACTTCGTCGCCAATTGCCCCGATATCGCCGTCGTCGATACCAAATCCGGCGTCAACTACGTCGGCGTGCTGATCGGATCGAGTCCCGAATTCGCCGCCGCCTGGTCCCACTACCGCGAAATCGCCATGATCGGACGTCTGAAAGTCCTCAAACACGACGGGACCGGCTGCACCGGCCCAACCAAAACCGGCAGCCAACGGCAGTCGGCGATGGCGATGGAGTAGCAATAGGGGCGGGTGGGAAAGGCAAGGAAGGCGAGGGGCGCTGCCCCCTCGACCCCCGCCGGG
>JANYCX010000017.1 GCA_025360065.1 Acetobacteraceae bacterium
TTTTGTGAACAAAAAGAACCAAAAAAACTTCATCCATTTGCTGCCCTCTTCTCCCTCTCCCCCTGGGAGAGGGCCGGGGTGAGGGGGCTACCGCACTGCAAGCTCTCGCTCGACCATCGTCATTGCGATCCCCTGCGAAGCAATCCACCTTCGACCAATATGCTGGAATAACACGGTAATTTCTTTTATAATTACGATATAGCAACAAATAGAACGCAATTCGACCTTGCCCTCTAAGCCCATCTCAATCGCCCATCCCACCCGATCACCAGCCCAGCCTCCGCTACAGCAGGCCCCGGTGCAGGCGCGCCCCACACAGGCCTTACCTTGCGCGGCTTCGCCAAATCCACCCCAACCCCCAGCATCCGCAGCAACGGTCGAACAATCCGCCCAGCCTGTGGAACCTCGGCCAGAAACCTGGCGCACTCCTCCCCCGACAGGAAATGCTCAAGCTGCAAACCAAACACCGCCACCTCAGGAACATAATCCACCAGCCATGCCGGCCCAGCAGGCAACCGCGGCCTGACACTCCTCTTATCGTCCTGTCCCGCCCGTGACTTCCGCGCCACCGGCAAAATCCCCGCCCGCCACCGCGCCACCAACCGCTCAAACCGCTGCGCCATCCGCGACAAACGCACCCATACCAGCAGCACCAGTGCCGCCAGCGCCCGGTCACGCCCAGCTCGCGCTGCAAGCGCGGCTTTCAAGTCGGTGAGGATGAGTGCGAAAATTTCCATAAAGGATATATTACCTAATACTCATGGAAATTCAAGGATTATTTTCAGCGTAGCGCAAATCTCCCACCAAGCGTCCATGCGTCTGACTGACAGGATTTCGGAGGGCGGATGCAATCCGCCCCCACGATGAGGATAGTCAAGCACCGGAAAAAATCATGCCGTAAGCGATGCCCTGGCAAAGCGCATGATTTAGTTGCGCTTTTGGATGTAGTGGTGATAGGATTTTCCGGATGGAAACCCTTGATGCATGGTCAATCCGAAAGCCGAGGAACGCGATATTTCGCGGATTAGCGCTTTCATATCCGTTCCTGATGTTGGGCTTTGTTTCAACGCAAACCGTTGAACGGTTCATGTTGGATGAACCTATGAGTATTGAGCGCTTTGTCGCCCTAATTTCGGTATTAATGCTCGTTTATTTCAATTGGCCGGAACTCCAAAAATTCTGGCGTGAAGGCCATCCGGGGCGCTGACTAAGCTGCCTGCAAAGTCGGGATTGCGGCGATTGTCTCCGCCAACCCGCGCGCCGCGCCCCATAAATCATATGCCTGCTGCATCGCCAGCCAAAGCTCCGGCCCGTTGCCGCACAACTTCCCCAGCCGCAGCGCCATATCTGGCGTAACGCCGGCATCTTCAGCCAGAATGCGATGCAAAGTCTGCCGCGAAATCTGCAAATGCCGCGCGGCCGCGCTCACGTTCAGCCGCAACGCCGGCAGCACATCTTCGCGCAGGATCGCGCCAGGATGGGTCGGCGCACGGGCGGCAAAGCGCTGGGGGATTGCTTGGGTCAATGGTAGTTCTCCAAATCAACGTCAATTGCAGTCTTGTCGAGCCAGCCGAAAGTCAGGCGCCATGGGCCATTGACATGCACGCTATAGTGCTGGGGCTTCCCGCGCAACGAATGGTAATCAAACCCTGGTACTAACATCTGTTCCGGCGTTGACGCCAAATTCAGCGCATCAAGCCGTCGCAGTAGGCGGGAAACGAGACGTTGATCCAACCGGGAAGCGTCATCACGCGTCCAAAGCCGTTCCAGCGCTTTGCTTCGAAAGGATGCGATCACTCGCCGTATGTAGCGTTACTGACGACATATGTCAATGAACGCTTTACAGATATGCGCGCGCCATTGCCGCCCCTCCGCTTCACCGCCTATCCTCCGCCCAAGGCCACCCAACCGGCCATCCCACCGGAGATGTTCGCATGAAGCTTTACCCCGCCGTCGCCAGCATCGTCGGCGAACTCGGTTTTGACCCCGACGCGCTGCACGCGAAATATTTGTCCGAGCGCGACCGCCGCATCCGTCCCGATGGCGTCGCGCAATACCAGGAAGTCGTGGCCGAATTCACCCGCTACGTCGAAGACCCCTATGTCGAGCCCGGCTTCACACGCGCGCCGGTCTTCGATGAGGTTGAATTCGCCGTCATCGGCGGTGGTTTCGGCGGCCTGCTGATGGGCGCGCGGCTGCGCGAAGCCGGCTACGACAGCATCCGCGTTGTCGAAAGTGCCGGCGATTTCGGCGGCACTTGGTACTGGAACCGCTATCCGGGCGCGATGTGCGATGTCGAATCCTATTGCTATCTGCCACTGCTCGAAGAACTCGGTTATATTCCCAAGCATAAATATTCCTTCGCGCCAGAAATACTGGACCACAGTCGCCATATCGCGCGCCACTTCCGGCTTTATGACAACGCGCTGCTGCAAACCACCATTACCGACATGCGCTGGGATGAAACCGTGCAGCGCTGGATCATCAGCACCCATCGCGGTGACAAGTTCCGCGCTCAATACGTCATGATGGCCAACGGCCCGCTGAGCCGCCCCAAGCTGCCGGGCATTCCCGGCATCAACAGCTACAAGGGCCACACCTTCCACACCAGCCGCTGGGATTACCGCTACACCGGCGGTGACAGCTTCGGCAATCTTGATGGCTTAAAGGACAAACGCGTCGGCATCATCGGCACCGGGGCGACCGCGGTGCAGTGCGTTCCCCATCTCGGCGCGTCCGCCAAGGAACTCTACGTCTTCCAGCGCACCCCGTCATCGGTTGATATCCGCAACAACCGCGAAACCGACATGGCGTGGGCTGCGGGCCTGGAACCGGGCTGGCAGAAGCGCCGGATGGAAAACTTCAACATCCTGGTCAGCGGCGGCGATCAGGACGAAGACATGGTGCATGACGGCTGGACCGACATTTTCCGCAACCTCACCGGCAAGGCTGCCGCCGACGCGGCCCGCAAACTTGGCCGCCGCCTGACCGGCGATGAAGCCGCCCAGCTTCTGACGCTCGCTGACTATATCAAGATGAACCAGGTCCGCGCCCGGGTGGACGAAATCGTCCAAAACCCAACGACTGCCGAAGCCCTGAAGCCCTGGTATCGCCAATTCTGCAAACGCCCCTGTTTCCACGACGAATATCTGCCGACCTATAACCGCCCCAATGTCCACCTGATCGACACCGGCGGTAGCGGTGTCGATCGCGTGACCGAGCGCGGCGTGGTGGTCAACGGCCAGGAAATCGAGCTCGATTGCCTGATCTTCGCCACTGGTTTCGAAGTCGGGACGTCGTACACCCGCCGCGCCGGCTACGAAATCGTCGGCCGCAACGGCGTGGCACTGTCGGATTATTGGAAAGACGGCATCCGCACCTTGCACGGCCTGACCACCGATGGTTTCCCCAACTGCTTCTTCGTCGGCCGCACCCAAGCGGCGGTGACCGTCAACCTGCCGCTGTCGCTGGAAAACCAGACGCGGCACGTGATGCATATGGTCCAGGAGGCCCGTGCAAAGGGCGCAAAAACGTTGGAGCCGTCGCCGGAGGCGGTGGCCGACTATGTCAGCGAAATCCGCCGCCTCAACGTCAACGGGTCGCAGTTCTATGTTGAATGCACGCCGGGTTATTACAACAGCGAGGGCGCGGTCGGCAATAAGAACGGATTTTTCTCAGAGACTTACGGGGCAGGATCGTTGAAGTTCTTTGAGATTTTGGGCCGGTGGCGGGCGGATGGTTTACCAGGGGTGGTATTGCGGTAACACTTTCCCGCCGGGAAAGGGCAGGGGTGGGGGCGCGGCCCTTACCGCGTAAACCGCGCCCACATCATCGGCAACAACCGTCCCAACCGCTCTGCCCATTCCATCTCCCCAGCCGCATCGGCAATCAGATCCTGCCGGATCTCAAGCTCCAGATACGGCAGCCCGCGCCGTTCGGCATGCACCGGTACCGAATAATCCGTCGCGTCATTAACGAAATAGGGCTCGTTCTCACCCACCACCAGCCCGCCCTCGGCGCGCAGCAACTCGGCCATGATCAGCGCCAGCCGATCATGGCGATGAAACAGCACCCCGGCATGCCAGGGGCGCGCGACGCCCTTGTAAACCGGGGTAAAGCTGTGCATCGCGATCAGCGCGCCAAACCTGTCGCTGTCGAGCTCGGCGGCGATGCGGCTATGATATGGGGTGAAAATCTCCGCCACCCGCGCGGCGCGGTCGGCCTCGGTCAACTGCATATTGCCGGGAATGTCGGTGCTCTCGCTGATCACCGGCATTGCCCCCGGCCAGGTTGGATTGCGGTTGCAATCGATCACCAGCCGCGAATAGGCCTGCCCCAGCGCCATCGCATCAAGGGCCGCCGACAGCCGCGTGGTCACCCCCCAGATGCCGATATCCCAGCCAATATGGCGGGCGCGCTCGTGCTCCGGCAGCCCGAGATCGCCGAGCGAGGCGGGAATGACCCGCCCGGCATGGTCGGCGGTGAACAGCAACGGACTGGCCC
>JANYCX010000023.1 GCA_025360065.1 Acetobacteraceae bacterium
CGCCGCACCTTGTCCAAGCGCGCCTTGTTGCAAGCCATCGCCGACAATGCCCGTGCGCAGGGCCGTGAACCGAAGTTCAAGGCCAATTTCGAGCCTATCTGAACGCCCGGCGGTGGCCTCGGACTGCGGCGACGACATCGCGTGTCATCGCCGCCGTCTGGTTCAGACGTCGAACTTAATCAGGTTGCGAACCTGGGCTGCCGTCTTCAACGTCGCGAAGCCTTCATTGATCTTGTCGAGCTTGATGTGCCCGCTGACCAGATGGTCGAGTTTCAACCGGCCCTGGCGCCACATGGTCAGCAAACGCGGCATGTCGGTGCGGAAATGGTTGCTGCCCATCGACGAGCCTTGGATGCGCTTTTCACGCAGGAAGTCGGCGCCATGCAGTTCGATTTTCTGGCCAAACGGGATCATCCCGATGATGGTCGCGGTGCCGCCAGCGCGCAGCATCTGGAAGCATTGTTCGGCGGTGACCTTGGCGCCCAAGGCTTCGAACGAATAATGCACGCCGCCACCGGTGAGTTCCTTGACCGCTTCGACCGGATCAACGTTCGACACGTTGATGATGTCGGTCGCCCCCATTTGCAGCGCGATTTCGAGCTTGGCCTGCACCTTGTCGATCGCGATGACCCGCGACGCGCCCGCAAGTGCGGCACCGTTGATCGCGGAAAGTCCGATGCCACCGCAGCCAACCACGGCGACAAAGCTGCCCGGCTTGACCTGGGCAGTGTTGAACACCGCACCCACGCCGGTAATCACGCCGCAGCCGACGAGTGCCGCAATATCCATCGGCACGTCGTCATCGATCTTCACGATGGCGTTTTCATGCACCAGCATTTGTTCGGCGAACGACGACAGATTGGCGAACTGGTTCACCACCTGACCTTTCCACGACAGGCGGCGGGCAGCACCGGGGGCGAGCTTCACCGTCGGATCATCGCACAGCACAGTGCGGCCGGATGTGCAGTTTTCGCAGGCGCCGCAGAATACCGACAGACAGGTAATCACGTGATCGCCCGGCTTCACATAGGTAACGTCCTCACCCACCGCTTCGACGATCGCTGACGACTCGTGGCCCAGGATCATCGGCGCAAGACCGGGATAGAGGCCGTCCATGAAATGCAGATCCGAATGGCACAGCCCGGCGAACGCGGTGCGCAGCAGCACCTCGCGGCGCTTCGGCTTGGCAACATCGACGTCTTCGATGGTCAGCGGCGTATTGGCGCCGTGGAAAATGGCAGCTTTCATCGGATCGTTTCCCCAATCTTGAGCGGCATTCAGGACCGCGACGCATAAGGCTAGCGCGGCTCCAGGGTCTCGTCCAGGGAGGAAGGAAGGTCTTCTTTTTGTGAACAAAAAGAAGCAAAAAAACTTTTTATCCGATGGTGCCGCTTACCCTGCGAGCAACCTCAAACGCGCCGGGATGGACGCGATGGCCAATGCTTCTACATTGGCAAATGCCAGTCGCAAGTGGCGGTCCTGGCCCGGTCCGAAGAACGGCCCCGGCAGACACGCCAATCCGAATTCACCTGCCAGTCGGGCGGCAACGCTGATCGCATCTGGCGCGCTTTCGGGCAGGCGCACATAGGCAAAATAGGCCCCCAGCGCATCAATCCGCCAGCCGGGCAACTGGGCCAGACTGGCGCGACAAACGGCGGCACGGCCCGCCATCAGATCGCGGTTGTCCGCGCGCCAGCCCCGCAACGCCCCAATCGCCCAGGACAGCACCGCCTGCCCGGCGCGCGGAGGACATATCTGGAACGTATCCAACACCTTCGCCAACTCGCCCATCACCGCTGGGCCGGCGGCAATCGCGCCCAGCCGATGTCCGGGAATGCAGTAGGATTTCGAGAACGAATACAGCTGCACCACGGTATCGCGCCATGACGGATCGGCGAACAAATCATGCGGGCGCGCATCGGCAGGCAGGAAATCGCGGTAGGTTTCATCCAGCACCAGAAAAAGCCCGCGTGCCCGGCATAATTCAGCAAAGCGGGCAATCGTTTCGGGCGGATAAATCGCCCCGGTCGGGTTGTTGGGCGTTACCAGCACGATCGCCCGGGTCGTGGCATCGATGAGCGTGGCGGCGAGTTCCGGGTCGGGGACAAATCCCGCCCCAACCGCACAGGGCAGCGCGCGCGGGGTGATCCCCAGCATCACACAGGCCATCTGATGGTTAAAATACCACGGCGCCGGCAGCAGCACGCTGGTGCCAGGCCCGGCCAGCGCCACCATCGCCATGGTGAACGCCAGATTGCAGCCGGCGGTAATGGCGACGTCCGCGGGCGCGATCGGGGCCGCGTAGGTACGGGTCATGTCGGCCGCGAGGGCTTCGCGCAGCGCCATGTCGCCCGCGATATCGCCATAGCGTGCCGCGGCTGGGTCGCCGGCAGCGACTGCCAGCCGGTCGAGCAGGTCGGGATGGGCGGGATAGCCCGGCACCGCCTGGGTCAGGTCGATCATCGGGCCAGCGGCACCTGCATAGCCACGCGCCCATTCCCGTGCGGCGGGAATGGGCGGGGCGGCGACGTTACGGAGGACGCTCGACTGGGTTGGGGCGATCATCGGGCGATGATGTCATTGCCGGGCAGCGTGGTCCAGATCAGCATCACCCGCGTTATCCGGGCCGGACAAATAGGTCCTGATGCCCGATCAGCCAGCTTTGCGCGGATTGATGGGCGGCACGCCAGTCGGCGATATCGGCGGTGGGCACCAACCCGGTCTCGGCGACCGCTGCCACGGTGCCGTTGGCAAGGATTTCCATCAGCCCGGCATTTTCCGGGCCCAGGCGCCAATCACTCTGCCCGGCATCCACCTGCCAACCCGCCTCGGCAAAGCAGCGCTCCAGGCAAAGTCCGGCATCGGGGCCAGCGGCGATGCCGAAACCCTTGTCGGTGCGCTGATGGGCGTGAAATGCCGCCAGCATGGCGTGGTCGGCCGGATGCGCCGGCATCAGGCGTTCGCCCCCATTATAGGTCAACACGGCATAGAGCGGCAAAGCGCGAGAAATAAGAACGGCACTAAAACGACTTATCCACGACGCGGAGACGAGATCAAAGAATGCGGCAGCTGTGACGAGATCGACCTCGCCGGCCAGGGTGTCATCCAGATTGGCGGCGAGATCGGCAGGCTGAAAGACCACCGAAATCGTCTTTGCACCGTGCCAGATCCGCAAACTCCCATCCGGGTCGGCCTCGGCACGGTTGGCCCAGCGCGTCAGCGCGGCCTGGGCGGCGGCCAGCAGGTCACGATCAGCATCGATCAGGCGCCAGTGCTGGCGGTTGGGCAGCAACGGCGCGAGGGCGCGCAGATTGGACCCGGCGCCGCAGCCAAGATCGATCACCCGCACTGTATCGCGCCCGGCAAACTTCAAGGCGACCGCTGCGCTGACGCAAGCATTGCGGGCGCGATGATCCGCCGGTTCGCGCAAAGCCAGCCATTCTGCTGAAAATTCACCCATAGGACAGTGTTTGCGCCCGATCCGTGCCGGCGCGCAAACGGCGGTCAGTGCCCGTGATAGCGGCCGCCCCCCCGATAGCCGCCTTGATAACCGCCATAATAATACGGCGCTGGCGCCGGAACGTAGACGGCCCCGCCGCCGTAATACCCTGGCGCAGGCGCAACCACACAGCCACCCAGCCCGAGCAGACTGATTACGGACAGCACGCCAAGGACAACAGCAATCGCGGAACGGCTCGGTCGGGGGCGGCGCATGATGGCCTCCTGGAAGGTTGGTATGATCGCCAGTTGCGCCCCAGATTGCGGCAAGACCGTGGAGACGGTGTGGCGCTGCGATGTCGGGCGACCGGATGGAGACAATTTCACCTGGCGGACCACAGCACGGTCTCGGTTTCGCCACAGAGCAGGCCGAATATCGCAGCTTGGTTCACAAGGAGATGCCGCCATGCCGGCCCGAAACTCTGCCCGACCCTTCGGCGCCGCCCTCCTTGCCATGGCGCTGCTGCTGGGGGTGTGGTTGGCGCATGTCACCCCGGTCCACGCCCAATCCCCGCTGCCCGCGCAGGCTGGGCCGCCTGCCAATGGTTCGCCAATCAGTGATCCGCCAGCCAGTGATCCACCTGGCCGCGTCGGTCGGGTGGCGCGGATCGTCGGCGCGGTCTCGTTCCGCACGGGTGAGCAATCGGACTGGCAGCCGGCAACGCCAAACTACCCGGTCACCTCGGGTCAGGCCTATTGGACCGAACCCGGCGCCCGGGCCGAGTTCGAGATTGCCGCCACCAGGCTGGTGCTGGATCAGGGCAGCGAACTTGTTATTGATGCGCTCGATGACCGATCCTTCACCGCGCGTCTGGCGCAAGGCAACGTCGCTTTTGTCCTGCGCCGGATGGCAGCCGGCGATACCGTCACGCTGCACACCCCGCGCGGCACTGTCACCATCGCCGACCCCGGCCGTTATGTCGTGCAGACCGGCGATACCGGGCGGCCGGGTCTGGTGACGGTCATCGAGGGCGCGGCGCAGGTTGCCGGCCCCGGCCTGGCGCTCACGGTCGGGCCGGGCCAGACCGCGACGATTAGTGGCCAGGAGAGCTTGCAGGGCAGTATTGGGCCGCAAGCCAGCGATCCCTTCATTACCGCCAACGCGATGCCAGTGCGCCCAACGGTGATCGGGCCTGCCGCCCCGCCCGAACAGGTGCAGGAAATGACCGGCGGTGCCGCGCTCGCCGAAGCCGGGCAATGGGACAGCGTGGCGGACTATGGCCGGGTCTGGTATCCGCCCGTGGCGTCGAACTGGGTCCCGTATCGCGAGGGCCACTGGGCCTATGTGCTGCCATGGGGATGGACCTGGATTGACGATGCCCCTTGGGGTTTTGCGCCGTTCCACTATGGGCGCTGGCTGCAAATCGGGCCGCGCTGGGCCTGGTCGCCGGGCTGGACACCAGGTTGGGCGCCATGGTGGGGTGGGGGGCACTATTATCGCCCGGTCTATGCGCCTGCGTTGGTGGCGTTTGTCGGGTTTGGTGCCGGTGCGGCACTCGGCGCGCGCTTTGGCAGCCCGGTCGGCTGGGTCCCGCTGGGTCCACGCGAACATTATCGGCCCGCATTCCGCGCCAGTGCGGGCTATGCGGAGCGGATCAATCTCGGCCATGGTCCCGATATGACCAACACCCAATACCTTAACCGCCATGGCACCACAGTGGTGCCGGCCTCGGCGATGATCAATTCGCGGCCGGTGGCCCGCAACACGCGGTTGGTGTCGCCGCAGGCCATGGCGGCGGCGCAACCGCTCGCCCACCCCCCTTCGCGGCCCAGCCAGACCAATGCGGGATTGTCGGCCCCTGCCGGCCGAGGGCCCGGCCTTGCCCCAGGACCGATGGTTGCGATGCCGCGTCCGCAGGCACCGGGGCCAGTGGTCAATCCCCGCGCGCTGCCGACCGCGCCGATGCCGGTGCCGATCGCGCGGCCAGTTGCGCAGGGCGCATTTGCGCCCCGCGGCCCGTCGCCCGACATCGCACGACCGCCCATTCCGCAAGCAGTCGCCCCATCTCCGGCAGCCCCGTCTCCGCCAGCCCGTTCTCCTGCAGGCCAGCCTCGAGTCGCCCAGTCTCCTGTCCAGTCTCCCGCAGCCCCGTCTCCAGCCGCCTCATCCGGACCCCGGCCTATGCCCCAAATAGTGGTTCCACAGCGCCAGGCCCAGGCGCCGTTGCCGCAGATTCCGCAATCGGCGCGTCCCACGGTGATGGCGGCCCCGCCGCAGGCGTTGCGCTGGGCGCCGCCGACGCCGACGCCGCATGTTGCGGCCCCCATGCAAGCCCCGCAGCGCATGGCACCACCAAACCCGGCCCCGCAAATGTCCCATTCGGCGCGCCCCGCATCGCCGCGGGCGTGCCCGCCTGGTCAAAGATCGTGCTGAGCCCTGCGCCCCGGCGGCGCGGGCGGCGGGTCATGCGACGCGTGCGCGATAGTGTGCTGTTGCCGCTGGCGCTGCTGGTGGTGGTGGTGGAAGACGTGTTGTGGGCGGGTGCCACGCTGGCGCTGCGATGGCTCCACGCCTTGCCCCCAATCCGCCGCCTCGCGGCCTGGCTCGCTGGCGTCCCCGCCTGGGCCGCGCTGGCGCTGTTCCTGGTGCCGGAAGTGGGTGGCAAACTCGGCGAGTTATGGGCGGTGGCGCTGATGGCGCAAGGCTATGTGACCAGCGGAATGATCGCCTATCTGGTTATTCGGGTGATTGCGAGCCTGGTTGTGGTGTTCATCTATCATGCCTGCGAGGTGACCCTGATGCAGGTGCGTTGGTTCGCCTGGATGGTCGGGCAGGTTCGCCGCATCCGCGATTGGGCGGTGGCCAAGATCCGTCCCTGGCGCAGCGTGATCCGCAGCTTTCTGCAAAGCCGGCGATCGCGGATCATGCGTCGGCTTCTGGCGATCCGCCTATGGGTGCGCCGGCGGTTCGGC
>JANYCX010000032.1 GCA_025360065.1 Acetobacteraceae bacterium
GGTCAACGCGGGTCGGCATAAGTAGTTCCCGAGCCTTCGTCATAGCACTTTCCGCCTGTAATTCTGATACCAGGCGCCGACGTAAAAGCTGCGCGCCCCCCCGGACCAAACTGCAGTCCGCCCGTACTATATGATGGAGTCACACATGAGCGACCATGTTTACAGCATTACCGAAATCGTCGGGACATCAAAAACCAGTATTGAGGACGCCATTCAGCAGGGCATCAAAACGGCCGCGAAAACGCTGCGGCAGCTTGAGTGGTTTGAGGTGACGCAGGTTAAAGGTCATATCGTTGATGGCGAAGTTGGTCATTTTCAGGTCTGCATGAAACTTGGTTTGCGCTACGATCCGAAGTAATAGGGAGCCTGTTGCGACGCGATGCAGATCAGGTTGCCACCTCTGTCACCGGGCGCAGTTTCGGCGGCAGGGTGGCAAGGCTTTCCATCGTATCGAAATCACGCAGAATTGCATCATCGCCGAGGTCTATTTCGGCCACCGCTTCGGCATGTGTATCGAGCAGTTTGCGGGCGCCGCTGTCGCCGGGCAGGGCCAGAATGTCGGGAAAAAATTGGCGATCCCACAGGATCGGGTTGCCGATTTTGCCCTGGTGCACCGGCACCACGATGGCGCGGCCCTCGTCGGGGTTAAAGCCGGCGATCAAGCGGTCGAGCATGCGGCCAGTGACCAGCGGCATATCGCCGAGGCAGACAAGCGTGCCGGATGCTTCCGGCGGCACTGCCGCGATGCCGGCTTTGAGGCTGGCGGACAGGCCCGCGGCGTAGTCGGCGGCGGCAACGTAGGTCACCGGCCTGCCGCCAAGCGCCGCCTTGATGTCGTCGGCGCGATGGCCAACCACCACCAGAACCGGGCGCGCGCCGCTGGCCAGAACGTTATCCACGGTGCGCGCGATCATGGTCTTGCCGCCGCGATCGACGACCAGCAGTTTGTGATAAGGCGCCATCCGGGTCGATTGCCCGGCCGCGAGCACTAAGGCCGCCACCCCTGCCCGGCCCAGCACAGGTTCCGGTTTGCCGGCGGCGCGGGCGCGCGGCAATGGGCGGGCATCGGTGTCCTTCAGCAGCCCGCCAACCCCCATGCGGCGGATCGCGACCGGGCCGACATCCAACCCGGCGAAAATCCGGCGCAACACAAAATCGATGCCGTTGGGTTTGGGGGAGCGCGCGCAGCCCGGCAGCACCAGCGCCGGGATGCCATCAAGCTCGCCCAGACAGATCAAATTCCCCGGATCGACCGGCATCCCGAACTGGGTGATGTGGCCGCCAGCGCGCACGATCGCGGCCGGGCCGACATCGCGGCGATCGACAGTGGCCGACGCGCCGGCGACCAGCAGAATTTGCGCACCGTCGCGGCGCAGCGCCAATAGGGCGTCCGCAATCGGGGCTACGGCATGGGCGCAGGTCCGCGCTGGCAGCATCCGCCCGCCGAGGGACAACACCCGGGCTTCGGTTGCTGCGATGGTGCCCTCGATAACACTTGCTTTCAGGCCGGGGAGTTCGCTGAGCACCAGGCCGACCGTCAGGCGGCGGAACGGGTTGAGCGCGAACGGGACGCCGGCGCCGGCAATCAGGGCTTCGACGTCGGCAAGCTCGGTTTCGTGCACCGCAAAGGGGATGATCTTGATGGTCGCCACCATGGCACCGGCGGCAACCGGGGTCTGGTCGGGCAAGGTGGCAAGTGTCAGCTGTTCGGAAATCGCATTGATCGCATCGATTCGGGCCGAGTCGGCGATGAACAACCCAGTCGAGTCGGCATGCACATTGACCCGCCCGGTGCCAGCTTTGCCACGCGAAAGTCCGGTGATTGCAAGAGCCTGGGCGAGACGCTCGGCGGCTGAATTTTCGGCGATGTCGCCTGGTTCGAATCGGGCGCCGATGACGGTTAAAGCGCCCGACTCCGCCAAGGCCTTGATCGACTCGCTGTCTAATACGAGTCCTTTTTTGAGGACTCGGCCCGGGGTGCGGTGACTGTGCGCAAGCACGACCCCTTCGGCCTCGGTAAGCGGGAAATCGGAAAATATCACGCGCGGGCCGCGTTGCGCCGCATGGCGATGAACTCGGCGAGGATGGAAACGGCGATCTCGGGGGCCGTCACCGCGGCGATGTTCAGGCCGACCGGGCCTTTGATGCGCGCCATCGCTTCGTCGCTATGGCCCAGCTCACGCAGCCGGTCGAGGCGGCGGGCATGGGTGCGGCGGCTGCCAAGCGCGCCGATGTAGAAGGCCGGCGAGTTCAACGCGCGATCAAGCGCCGGATCGTCGAGCTTGGGATCATGGGTGAGGGTGATCACCGCGGTGCGGCTGTCGGGTTTCAGCGCGTCCAGTGCCTCATCCGGCCAGTCGGTCAGCACCGTCACGTTGGGGAAGCGTTCGTCGGTGGCGAAGCTGCGGCGCGGATCGACCACGGTGACATCGAGGCCAAGAAAGGCCGCCATCGGCACCAGCGCCTGGGCAATATGGACAGCGCCGACCACGATCACCCGGTATTTCGGGTTATAGGCTTGCAGGAACCAGTCCTGGCCGTCGAGCGCTACCGTGCCGCTTTCGTCGCGATCAAGCGCGCGTTTGGCGGCGAGGTTGAGCGCTTCGGGTGCTTCCATATCGGGCAGCAGGCGTTGGGCGCCCCCCGGCAGAGCGGTTGCCAGCACCACCGGGGTTTTGGCGTCACGGAGCGCGGTGAGGGCCGCGAGGGTTTCCGGGGTCATGCCAGCGTCTCCACAAACACTTTGAGCTTGCCACCGCAGGCGAGGCCGACCTCCCAGGCGCGTTCGTCGGTGATGCCGAAATCGAGCAGTTGCGGGATGCCGGTGCGCAAGGTTTCCAGTGCCACTTCGGCAACCGCGCCTTCGATGCAGCCGCCGCTGACCGAGCCGGCCATCTTTCCCGAGGCGGTGACGGCAAGTTGGCTGCCGGCCGGACGCGGCGAACTGCCCCAGGTTTCGGTGACGGTGGCGAGTGCCACCTGTTCGCCGGCGCGTTTCCAGGCGGCGGCCACCCCAAGAATATCCTGTGTTTCAGCGCTCATGCGGCGATCCTCCATTTATCCATCGCGCCGACCGAGATCGGCCGCGACAGGGCTTCCACCAGCGCCCGCAGGCTGGCCAGATTATGCACGGGCCGGAATTCATCGACATGCGGCAGCATGGCGCGGATACCCTGGGACTTGGGTTCGAACCCGTCCCAGCGCAATAACGGGTTGAGCCAGATCAGCCGGCGGCAGGAACGATGCAGCCGTTCCATGTTTTCCGCCAAACCATGCGCGCCGTCGCGGTCAAGGCCGTCGGTCACCAGCAGCACCACCGCGCCCTGGCCGAGCACCCGGCGCGACCAATGCCGGTTAAAGATTGCCAAAGCCTCGCCAATGCGCGTGCCGCCCGACCAGTCCGGCACGATGCCAGCGACCATCTGAAAGGCGACTTCCGGATCGCGGTGCTTCAATTGGCGGGTGATGTTGGACAACCTCGTACCGAACAGGAAGATCTGAACCCGGTCGCGGTCATTGGCCACGGAATGAAGAAAGTGCAGCAAAATCTGTGCATAACGCGACATGCTGCCAGAAATATCACACAAAACCACCAAAGGCGGCGGCCGGCTGATGCGGCGGGTGCGGCTCAGTTCGAGGATTTCCCCGCCGGTGCGGCGGGCGCGCGCGATGGTGGCGCGCAGATCGGCATAGGGACCGCTGGAATCGGCCCGCCGCCGCCGGGTGCGGAGCAAATCCAGCGGCAGATGCAGCTTGCGGATTTCCTGCTTGGCGCTTGCAATGTCGTCGGCGCTCATCGCCTCGAAATCCATGGTTTGCAGGCGCTCGCGGTCTGACATCGTCAGAACAGCGTCGATTTCTTCGCGGTCTTCCTGTTTTTCGGCGCGCTTCGGCGGCTGGGCCATGGCTTCGGCCAGCCGCCGACTGCCGGGTGGCGCGCGTTCCGGCGGGCGTTCCTTCTGGCCCTCCATCATGCCCATGGCGGCGGCGAACTTACCGGCCTCCGGGTCACGCCAGAACAACTGAAAGGCAGTGTCGAACATCTCGGCATGTTCGTGGCGATGGATCAGCGTGGTGCGGAGGCAGGTATGGACCTGAATGCGGCTGCCAATGTCGATCAGGCCCATCGCCTGTTGGGCGGCAAGCATGTCGGCCGGGCCGACGGGCAAGCCGGCCCGGCGCAGCATGCGGGCAAAATGCATGATGTTGAGGGCAATGCGGGGCACCGCTTCGGTCATCCTAACGGCTTGATGTCGGCAAGCAGCCTTGCCACTTCGGCCCCTTTAATCTTGGCGATATCGTCCTGATATTTCAGCAATACCCCAAGAGTTTCATCTACTGCCTCGGCGGTCAGTTCGACCGCGTTGAGGTGGGTGAGCGCCCCGGCCCAGTCGATGGTTTCGGCCACCCCTGGCAGTTTGAACAGATCTTCCCCGCGCAGTTTCTGCACGAAGGCAACGATGTCGGCGGAGAGTTTTTCACCAACGCCGGGTGCCTTGCGGGCCAGGATCAGCCGTTCGCGGGCGGCGCTGGGGTAATCCACCCAGTGGTACAGGCAGCGTCTGCGAATCGCATCGTGCACTTCGCGGGTGCGGTTCGAGGTCAGAATCACCACCGGGCGGGTCTTGGCCACGATCGTGCCGAACTCCGGCACAGTGATCTGAAAATCACCGAGCAATTCCAACAGGAATGCCTCGAACGGCTCATCAGCGCGATCGAGTTCGTCGATCAATAGCACCGCGGGTGGCAGATCGGGGTCGATGGCCGATAACAGCGGCCGCGATTGGAGAAATTCACGGGCGTAAATGCCGCCCGGTACCGTGCCGCTGGCCTCCGCCATACGGATCGCCATCAGTTGGCGCGCATGGTCCCATTCATAGGCTGCCGCCGCGAGATCAAGCCCGTCATAACATTGCAGCCGCACCAGACGCCGGCCCAGCCCTTCGGCGAGCACTTTGGCGATTTCGGTCTTGCCGGTGCCCGGCTCCCCTTCCAGAAAAAGCGGGCGCCCCATGGCGAGCGCCAAATGCACTGTCGTGGCGAGCGCCAAATCAGCGACATAGCCGCCGGCTTCAAGCAGGGCCGCAGTGTCGGCAACGGTTTTGGGGAGCATCTAGAACAGACTTTTCAGCAATGACACTGCGATCAACACGAAGACCGCTCCGGCAATCCAGACCACCGGCGGCATGCCGAACGGCAACAGCGCGGCAATGTCGAGTTTTGGCGCCGGCAAGTCCACCGCCGCGCCTTCGGCCGAGGTCACGGTCGCGGCAAAGCGGTCGAAGAACGCATCGGCCATCTGCTTGGCGGTGGCATCGATCAGCCGCGCGCCGAGCTGGGCAATCTTGCCGCCGACCTGGGCTTTGACCTCGTAGCTTAGCATCGTGGCTTTTCCATCAGCCACCAAGCGCACCACCGCGCCGCCCTTGGCAAAGCCGGCGACGCCGCCCTGACCCTCGCCTTCAATGCGGTAGGAATTTGGCGGATCGAGATCGAGCAACTGCACCTTGCCAGCGAACTTCGCCGAAATCGGCCCGATCTTCACCGAAGCGGTCGCCTTCAGCGAGCCGTCATCGAGTTTTTCCAAGGTTTCGCAGCCAGGGATCGAGGTGCGCAGGGTTTCGGGATTGTTGAGCGCTTCCCAAACCCGCTCACGCGGGGCGTCGATCCGCCGCTCGCCGGACATGTCCATGTGATGTCTGTCTCCTGCTGCGCCGCGAAGTGTTGCGCTGGCTTGATGGTACTTCTAGGGGAAAGCCCATGCAACCGACCAACTGAGGAGCCTGCAATGACCTATCTCGTCGCCGACGATCTTCCCACCGGCCACGCCGGCGACCGTTTCCGCGCATTGCTCGCCCGCCCCGGCATATTGCAGCTGCCCGGCAGCCATAACGGCCAGGCCGCATTGCAGGCCAAGGCCGCCGGCTTCGAGGCATTATATCTGTCGGGCGCGGCAATGACCGCATCCATGGGCCTGCCCGATGTCGGCTTGATTACCATTGATGAAGTCTGCTTCTTCGTCCGCCAGGTCGCCCGATCATCGGGCCTGCCAGTGCTGGTTGACGGCGATACCGGGTATGGCGAAGCGCTCAACGTGATGAACATGGTGCGCAGCTTCGAAGATGCCGGCGCCGGCGCGGTGCATATCGAAGACCAGTTGCTGCCGAAAAAATGCGGGCATCTCAACGACAAAAAACTCGCCGATGCGCATGACATGGCCGCCAAAATTGCCGCCGCCCGCCGCGCCCGCCGCCATCTTTATATCATCGCCCGCACCGATGCCGCCGCCAGCGAAGGCATGGATGGCGCGGTCGCCCGCGCCAAAATGTATCTCGCTGCCGGCGCCGACGCGATTTTCCCCGAGGCGCTCAACACTGCCGAAATGTTCCGCGAATTTGCAAGCCGGGTCGATGCGCCACTGTTGGCCAACATGACCGAGTTCGGCCGCACCCCGTTCTTTACCGCATCCGAGTTCGAGGCGATGGGCTACAAGATGGTGATCTGGCCGGTGAGTTCGCTGCGCGTCGCCAACAAGGCGCAGGAAGACCTTTATGCCGCGATCAAGCGCGACGGCGGCACCCAGAACATGGTCGATCGGATGCAAACCCGCGCTGAGCTTTATGCCACCATCGGGTATCATCATTACGAGGCGCTCGATGCCTCAATCGTGACCACGATCATTCCGACCGCGATGCCGCAAGCACGCTGAACCGGTTAAACCGGCAACGTCACTACCACCCGCAACCCGCCAGATGGCCGATTTTCGAGCTTAACATCCCCGCCATGGGCGCGCAGGATGTTGCGGGCGATGGTCAGGCCCAGCCCGGTGCCGCCGGTCTCACGGTTGCGACTCGGCTCGAGGCGTAGGAAGGCCTGGAACACGTCTTCAAGCCTGGCATCGGCAATGCCCGGACCGTCATCATCAACCAACAGGGTCACCAGACCATTGCGCGCCGGTGCCAAGCTTACCCGGGCCAAACCGCCATAGTTCAGGCCGTTTTGCACCAAATTGACGATCGCCCGTTTGAGCGCCAGCGGCCGGGCATGGATCGGCAGACTGTCGGGCCCGGTATAGGTCAGATGCTCGGCATGGTCGGGGAAGGTATCCGAAAGCTCATCAAGCAAGGTGCGGAGCAAGGCAACCAGGTCAACCCGGGTGGCCGGTTCATCGGCGGTGATGTCGCGGCCAACTGCCAGGGTAGCCGACACCATCGCCTGCAACTCGTCGAGATCGTTCAGCATTCTTGCCCGCAGATCATCGTCATCGACAAATTCAGCCCGCAGTTTCAACCGGGTGATCGGGGTGCGCAAATCATGGCCAATTGCGGTCAGCATGAACGTGCGGTCCTGCACGAAGCGGCGAATGCGGAGCGCCATGGTGTTGAAGGCCGTGGCTGCGGCCGCAATTTCAGTCGGACCCTCCTGCGATAAAGGCGGCGCGTTGACATCGCGACCCAACACCTCCGCTGCCGCCGCCAGAGTGCCTATAGGGGCGATCATCCGCCGCACCGCCCACGCGCTTAGCACCGTCGCGACCACCGCCATCAACAAGAACGCTGCCAGGAAATTGTTGGATTGCCACGGGCGTGGCGTCGGCAGATCGATGTCCATGTTGAGCCAAAGTCGGTCTTCCATGCGAAAGCCGATCACGAAGCGCTGGCTCTGCGGCCCGCCCAGGATCGCGATTTCACGCGGGCGCTGTTCCTGCGCCAACGGCACCAGCAGCATATCGGCGCGAAACTGGCGCTGCATGGCAGGCGCGGTGTAGGCCAGTTCGGTCACCGGCGGGTCTGCTTGCAGACGGGCCGACACACCACCATCCTGTTCAGCCGTTGCCAAGGCCGCGCGGCGGTCGTCCGGGCTTGAAAGCGACACAACACGATAAAGGCTGATGGCGCGCACCGCCGCATCGCGCTGCATGGCCAGGGTCAGCAAATCCATCCGATCCATGGCGTAAATGGCCAGCCCAGCCGCCTGCACCAGTGTCAGGCTGGCGGCTAGCACCAGTGCTGTTCGGCCAGCCAGGCTATTCGGCCAAAGCCCTGCCAACCCGAACCTGACGCTGCGGCGGGCGATTGCAACCATCGCGGCGCGCCAAGGCTTGGTCGTCTGGACGATCATCCCGGCGCCGCACCCGTCACGCGGGGTTGATCATTGGCGCATTACTTCGGCAGCCAGCACATAGCCGCCGCCACGAACTGTCTTGATCAGTTGCGCGTGCCGGCCATCATCCTCCAGCTTGCGTCGCAACCGGCTGATGGCCACGTCGATCGCCCGATCAAACGGGCCGGTCTGGCGACCATGAAGCAGATCCATCAGCATGTCGCGGGTCAGCACCTGGTTGGCACGTTCGACCAGGATGACCAGGAGTTCATATTCGCCGCCGGTCAGCGGAGTTTCCACCCCGTCCGGGCTCAACAACCGCCGACGCGATAATTCGAGCACCCAGCCACCAAAACTGAGCTTGTTGAATTTGCCTTCGCCCTGGCTTTGTACCGCATCGCCCGCCCGCCGCATCACCGCGCGGATCCGCGCCAGCAATTCGCGCGGGTTGAACGGCTTGGCCAGATAATCGTCCGCACCAAGCTCAAGCCCGACGATCCGGTCAATTTCCTCACCCAGGGCGGTCAACATCACGATCGGGATCTCGGACTGGCTGCGCAATACCTTGGCAAAATCCAACCCGCTTTCACCAGGCAGCATAAGATCGAGTACGACGAGTTGAAACTGCCTCGCACTCAGCGCCTTGCGCGCTTCGACGGCATCGCGCACGGTCGTGACATGAAAATTCTCCCGCTCCAGGAACCGTGCCAGAAGATCGCGGATTTCACGATCGTCATCGACAACGAGAATATGGGGCGGCGTGGCCTGGGCAGGCAGGCGGGCGCTTGGGAGTGAAAAACCTTGCATCATGCCCCCACCCTAGTCAGGAACCGACCGAGTTGAAACAGTTACTTCGTGCCACCACCGGCAGCACATGATCGGGTTTCCGTATCCGCCGCCTGCGGCGATTGAAGGGCTACGCCAGCTCGTGGCCGCCGATCCCGACCTGGCAGGAATCATCCCTGCGGCCGGCCCCCTGCCCTGGCGGGTGCGGCCGATCGGCTTTCCCGGCCTGTTGCAAGCAATTGTTGGCCAACAGATCAGCAATGCCGCCGCGGCAGCCATCTGGCGCCGGTTGCAAGCCGTGCCCGGTGCGCTCGACCCGGTGCAGCTGCTGACTTTCGACGCCAGCATCTTGCAGGGCGCGGGCCTGTCGCGCCCCAAGGTCGCGCACGCGTTCTCGTTGGCCGAGGCCTTCGCCACCGGCCATCTGGCAGCCGACGCACTGGCGTTGATGGAGGACGAGGCCGCGATCGCCACGATCAGCACGGTGCGCGGCATGGGGCGCTGGTCGGCGGAAATATACTTGTTATTTGCGCTCGGCCGCCCTGACGTATTTCCGGGCGGCGATCTTGCGCTGGCGGCAGCGGCGGCGGCACTCAAGGGGCTGGATACACGCCCCAAACCCAAGGCTCTGGTGATGCTGGCAGATGGCTGGCGACCTTGGCGGGGCCTCGCCGCACGTCTGTTGTGGCATCATTGGCGCTTTTTGACGGGTCGGCCGGCAATGGATGATCTGCCGTTGCAATAGTCACGACGTCGGGAACGATTTCTTCATCTGTCCGACGTAAGGGTAACGTCTTCCTAGAGCTGGCCCCGATACCATGACTAACAACGCCGCAGCGCCCCACGCCTTCAGCATGATCAGCAGCTTTCAACCCATGACCTTCCGTGAACGCGGGGCGGCTGTGCCCTTCACCACGCCGGTTCTGAGCGGCACCCGCATACGCCTGGGGCCGCGAGAGCAACCGGAGGTATTGGTGTGCAATCCCGCAGGGGGAAAGGGTGTCTACGTCGTGAATCTGACGGGGATTGAGGCATTTTGTCAGCCAAGCCTGTTCGACCGCGCCCTGATCGTCGAAATTTGTGCATCCTGCGTGCTGACGCCTGCCGGCCTGCGTCAGGCAGCCTTACGGACGATGGCCGGCGGCTTGGCAGGCCGTGCCGCGCAGCGCCGCGCAACCCAGGCCCCACAGCACGCCGAGGCATTGCAGCACCAGGCCCGCATTGGGTTACAACAATTGCTTGATTCCCAAATATCGGCCTCCGGCACCCGCGCTTCACTTGCCATTCTTGCCTCCCGGCTGAACCTTCCCGCCGAACTCATCGGCAGAATCACGCAGGCATTGGCGGATTTATGCGCGGAGATCGGCATATTGATCAGCGTAAAATCGCCGCTGGCGGAACGGCTCGCGCGATTGACCAAACTGAGCGCGCTGGCCGATGCGGCCATGCCATGGCTCGATGGGCGGCGTGCACGTGACATTGAGTTGATGCGGACCGACCTTCAGCAATACCTGAGCTGTGGCAAGCGTCTCGACGCCGATATCGCCGGGTTGCTGGGCAGCGCGCCGACCCTGATCGCCGATTTCGCGCGCGACCCGATTTTGGTGGCCGAACGGCTCACCCAGGTTGACTGGCTGTTCGACGGATGGGATCGGATTCTGACCTTTTGGCAGGACGGTGCGACGGCCGGCCCCCTGCCCGCCCCTGCAGTACTGGCGGCAATCCTGCCGCAAACGCCGCCTTTGCCAAGCGAGGCGCTTGCCATGATCGGCGTTCGACCACCATCTCCGGCGCAAACCGCGCCAACCGAGCACGTCCGCCCCTCCGCCGACGAACATCGGAGTGTCGTGTCGCTTAATGAGCTGCTGGCCCGCAATGAAAGCGCGCTCGCAGCCTAGGCCTGATTTTGACTGGCATTGGAAGGAGCGAGCGATATGACGAGTGGCAAAGCGGGGATCGGCTCGGTACTCCGCAGTCTACGCGGTGACCTACAGGATACAGCCGACCAAAAGCTGACCAAGGTCGTGGCGATGCTCGATGGGCTGGCCAGCCGGGGTGACGCTGACGCGCTGATCGCCGCGCTACGGCCACGCCTGGCGCGACTGCGGCTACCGCGCCCGCTGAATTTCCACCGCATTCTGTTCACCCCGTTCGATCCGCTGATCGTTTCCGCCGCCGATTTTGATCCTTCCACACCCGCCGTGCCTCGCACAGTGCTTGGCCCGCTCGGTAACCTGGTGCGCGCGGCAGATCCTGCCTTGGTTCGCAACTTCGACGCGCTCGTGGCCGCGACCCCAGCCGACGCCTACTCGCCTGGGACACCGGTGGGAAAGACGATCTGGGCCGCCGCTGGCGCCATCCTGCTCTCCGCCGACCGTCCGCGGGATTGGCAACACATTTCCGGGATGCGTGATGCCGAGTTCGCCCCTCTCTGCAAAAGCCTTGGTTCAATTCTCGGGCTGGCCGCCAAATTGCACGACATGGTCGCGGCCGACATGATAGGGGTGGCACCCGACACTGCTGCCGTGGAGCAGTTGCTGACCCCGTTGAACACTGATGACACACGAACGATCGCAATGCTGCTCGCGCTGCTGAACGCGACCATGCCGAATGCTGCGGCCGTCCGGACCATGAACCAGGCACTTGCACTCCAAGCCTGCCCGCCCGCCCTGCGTCTGGCGGCCAATCAAGCCCAGGACTTCATCCTTGGCGCCCTCGAAACGGCGCTGCCTGTGTCAGCCAACCTTGCCCAGGCACCCGCCAGCGTAGAGCGGGCGGCCGACACGCTCGATGCACAAGCCGCACGCTTGCGCGGCCACACCGCCCAACTCGCCCGGCTTGGCGCCGCCCGATCGCGGATTGATAACGCATGTCGCGCGCAATTCGATGATTTCATGACCCGTCACGTTTTTGCCCCGCTCGCCCACATCGCCAACGCCGACGATGCGACGATTGACATATTTGAACACGACGCCCGCGCTTTGCGCCGTTTCGAGCAGGCCGCCAGACGGATCGGCGGTGCGGCAAACTACGATCAGGCGCTGCGGGCCAGTGCAGAGAAATTGCGCCCGCATCGCGATGACAGCATTGCCACCAAGACCGACAAACTTCGGCTGGCAGAAATCCTGCTCGGCTCCCAAGCGGCGGCCGAGCTCGGGTGAAATCTGCCGTCTATCCTGGCCGATTCAGCTGATCTGAAGGTTCTGCACCACCGCTTCCAGCTCCCCGAAGCTCGGCATATACTGGGTCGGCACCATTTTCCGTCCAGTTTCGACACTGACTTGCGGGGCATTGCCATGCAAATGGGCGACCAGCACCGCTTTGACCACATCGAGGAACTTGCTTTCCTCCTCGACCACCCCTTTGATGCGGGTGGCGAACGGCCCAGCCAAGCCATAGGCCAACAGCACGCCAAGGAACGTTCCCACCAGCGCCCCACCAATCATTGCCCCGAGCACAGCGGGGGGTTCATTGATGTGCGACATGGTCTTGATAATGCCCAGCACGGCGGCCACGATCCCGAGCGCCGGTAGCGCATCGGCCATGCTTTGCAGTGCGTGCGACGGGTGCAGTTCCTCATGGAGGGTTTTCTTCAGCTCGCGGCCCATCAGATCTTCAATCTGATTAGGGTCGTCGGCATTCATCCCGAACATCCGCAAGTAATCACATATCATGCTGCTAACATGATAATTTTTCAGCAGTTTGGGAAATTTCTGGAACGCGATGCTCTCGTCTGGCTTTTCGATATGGGCTTCCAACGCCATCGCGCCCTTGGTACTGGCGAGCCTGACGAAGAAATACAGCAGGCTGAGCAGTTCGACATAATCGGATTTGTGATACTTTGCTCCTTTGACCATCTTGCCCATCGCGGCGAAGGTGTGCTTGACGTCATGCATCGAATTGGCCATCAAAAACGTACTGATCGCCGCCCCCATGATGGTCCAGAGTTCCAGCGGCATCGCTTCGAGCAACGGTTCCATCGCGCCGCCGGCGGTGATGTAGGCGCCAAACACACAGAAGAACAAAAGTACCAAACCGCCAATCATCAGCATGGTGCAACGCCTTTCGGGGAGGTGGATTGGCTCATTTGGTGTCCTTGCCTGCCGACCGGTTGACCCAAATTGGCTTGACGGTCCGCAGCACGGTAATCGCGATCCGTCGATTGGCGGCGGCAAAAGGATCGGCCGGCAACAGCGGATCGCGATCGGCATTGCCGGTGACACTGCGGAAGCGCGTCTCGGCCATGCCGGTGTCGATCATCAGCCGCCGGGTTGCGTGGGCACGCTCGGACGACAATTCCCAATTGGTTTTGTCGCTGCCTTTGAACGGGGTCGCATCGGTATGGCCAGAAATCGAAATCCCCTCTGGCAGCCGGTTCAGGATCGGCACCACGCTTTGCAGCAGTAATTTGGCCCGTTCGAGGATGAGGGCTGACCCCGTGGCGAACATCGGCCGCTTGTCTTCGTCGTGCAATTGAATGCGCAGCCCGTCCGGTGTTTCGTCGATGGCAAGCTGGTCGGAGATTCCGGCCAGGCGCGGATCGCTCCGCAGCGCCGCCCGGATTGACTCGGTGGCCTGCTGGAATGCCTGCGCCTCGCGGCGTTCAATTTCCGCCCGCAACGCGGCTTCATCGATGGCTGCACTTGGGCGATGGGGATGTGCGTTACCTGTGGCGGCGTTGGCCAGAAATGCCGCCTGGCCAACCACCTGGGACTGCACCTTGGCCGTCTCGGCCGCAGTTCCGCCGGCGCTGAGCTTGCCAGCCTGGGCACCACGAACCCCGCTTGCCTTGGCCGCCTGGCCACCGGCACCATCGTCCACCCCGTCGACATTGGCAGCCGCACGGGCTGGCGGGGTGGATACAGGCAGCGGATCGGCGTCGGGATCGTCTTCTTCCGGCGTTGGGCGGGCCTTGCCGGCATTGACCGATGGCGCCCCACGATCGGATGTCATCAACCCATCTTCAAAAGGCGATCTTCCGCCGAACGGCCGGCCGGCGCCCGAATTCGAGCGCGACATGGCGCTTGACGGCGTAAAAAAATCTGCAATGCCCTTCCGCTGATCTTCTGTGGTGGCGTTTAGCAGCCACATCAGCAGGAAGAACGCCATCATCGCCGTCACGAAATCTGCGTAAGCTACCTTCCAGGCGCCGCCATGATGGCCGCCCTCGACGATTTCCTCGCGCTTGATGATCGTGATGCCGCCCTCGCGACCTTTCTTGCCGGCCATGTTTGTCCCGTCATATGCGCCGACGCGCACAACGCGGCGTCCTGGCGGATGAACCAGACATAGGCCAGCATGCTTAAGGTCCGCCTAACGCGCGGCGCGCGCTCCCAGAAATCCATCCAGGAACGCAGCCAGATGCAGACCGAGATGGGCGACGAGGTAGCCGCCCTCCTGCACCAGCACAGTCGGCAAGCCCGCCCGGCCAATGGCCCGCCCCGCGGCACGAAACCCATCGCCGTCAACTTGAAGGCTTGCCGTTGGATCGCCAGCCTGGGCATCGAACCCGAGCGAAATCACCAGCACATCGGCGCCAAAGCGATCGATCGCGGCCAGCCCCTTGTCAATCGCTGCCGTCCATTCGACGTTGCCGCTGCCTGATGCGAGCGGCAGATTGAGCGTGGTGCCCGCCCCGGCGCCTTCCCCGATTTCATCTGCGTAACCGGCATACCAGGGATAGGCGACCGACGGGTCTTCATGCACCGAACAGAAAAACACGCTGTCGTCGCGATAGAAAATCCCCTGCGTGCCGTTGCCGTGATGCACGTCAATATCGAGGATTGCCGGCTTGCGTCCGGCATTTTCCAAATAGCGCGCCGCGATGGCGGCGTTGTTGAGGTAACAAAATCCACCCGCCAAATCGGCATAGGCGTGATGCCCAGATGGCCGGCACAGCGCATAAGCCTCAGCCGCCCCGGCCAACACCCGCACTGCCGCTTCGACCGCGACATGGGCCGAGCCAACCGACGCCGCCCAGGTTCCCGCAACAATCGGCGATGACGCGCCAGACAGATAATACCCCGCCTGGCCCATGACATCGTCCGGCTTGCGGTTCATCTGGCGCACCGCATAGGCCCAGGCCCGCAAGATCGGCCCTGCCTGGGGATTTTCGCTGAAGCGATTGAAAGCCGTGCGCAGAAAGGCGAGGTAACCGGCATCGTGCACCGCGGCAATCGGTGCAATACCGTGATCGGGGGCGGAAACCACTGAATGGCCAAGCTGGTTGATCGTCGCCAGCAGCGCTTCAAATCGCGCCGTCACGTCCAGATAGGGACGCCCGTTCGGCATCGGGCCGATCGCATCCGGGTTATGCAGAGCCTGCATCGGGTTGACGATGGTAATCATGGCGCGGCCCTCCTGGTTTTTTTTCGGCGACAAGCGCCGGCGATCGGATAGACTTGCATCCAAAGATCGCGTCTGGCCAGTCCGGACCCCAGGGAGAGAAACACATGGCTGTCGAATGGGATCGTGTTCCCGCCATCGTCCGCTTCGCCGATACCGCAAAATTCGCTGAAACCTATGGTTTTGCTGCGTCGTCCGGCCAGATAGCACTCGAAGGCCAATACATGCTGCCGCGCAACACCCCATCGAAAACCCTCTATATTTTCATGCACCCATCCGGCACCTTGCAGCTATTGCCCATGCCGATGACAGTTGCCGCCAGCGGCCTGCACGTGCTGTGCGCCGCGAGCCGCTATCCCAAGAATGACAGCGCGCTGATCATGGAAAAAGTCGCGATCGACATGGGTGCCTGGGTCCGCGACGGTCGCGCCCGCGGCTATGAGAAAATCATTCTGGTCGGCTGGTCCGGCGGCGGCGCATTGGCGCTGTTCTACCAGGCCCAGGCGGAAAGCCCGACCATCCGCACCACTCCCGCTGGCGATCCGGCCGATCTGGTCGAGGCCGGACTGATCCCGGCCGACGGGGTGATCTTCATCGCCGCCCATTTGTCGCGCGCCGAAACCCTGACCGAATGGCTCGACCCATCGGTGATCGACGAAGCCGACCCAGACCGCCGCGACCCTGATCTGGACATTTATGCGCCCGACACGAAATTCCTGCCGCCTTATGATCCGGCTTTCGTTGCCCGTTTTCGTGCCGGCCAGATCGCCCGCTCCCGTCGCATCACCGCGTGGTGCGATGACATGCTCGGCCGACTGAAAGCCCCGGAGGTGGAACGCGCTTTCGTGGTTCACCGCACCATGTGCGACGTGCGCTGGCTCGACAAGACCATTGATCCCAATGGCCGCCCCGAAGGCCGCTGCTATCTTGGCGATCCACGCAGCGCCAATGTCGCGCCAGCCGGCCTTGCCCGCTACACCTCGTTGCGGTCATGGTTGTCGCAATGGAGCTACGATCGGTCGCAGTCCAAAGGTCCGGCCAACGCGGCGCTGATCCGGCGCACCCCGGTGCTGCAAATCGAAAACGGCGCCGATGATGCCGTCCCGGCGTCGCATAACCCGACGATCCGTGCCGCACTCGCCACCCACGACAAGGAATTTGTCCACATCGAAGGCGCCTCACACTACTATATGGGCCAGCCCGAACGCATGGCCGAATGCCTCGCGGCACTCCGTGACTGGAGCATCCGCAAAAACCTGCTTGCCGCCTAAACACATCTGGGAGACTGAAAATGTTGCTACAAAAACTCCACCACGCCGCCTATCGCTGCAGCAACGCGGGCGAGACGGTCGATTTTTACACCAAGTATCTCGGCCTCGAACTGGTCCACGCGCTGACCGCAGAAAAACTGCCGTCATCGGGGGCTTACGCGCCGCATATCCATATTTTTTTCGCGCTCGCCGATGGCAGCTTCATCGCCTTCTTCGAGGTGCCGCTCGCCAAACCGATGCAGGACGACACCACCGGCGCCGCCTGGGCGCAGCACCTCGCGCTCGAGGTCGCCGACATGCCAGCGATGATGGCCTCGGTCGAGCGGATGCGGGCGGATGGAATTGCTGTGGTCGGGCCGGTCGATCACGGATTTTGCCAGTCCGTCTATTTTGGCGATCCATCTGGGCATCGGCTGGAAATGACGGTGCGGACCGAGGACGCCGAGGATAATGCCAAACATTATCGCGAAGCCGCCGGAATTGTAGCCGGCTGGTCGGCACGTGCGAAGGCTGAAGGGTGGGCGAGCGGGAAGGCGGCCTGACCCCGCGCGACGGCCATCACCCCGACCCTTTTCTTCCGGAAGCAGGTCGGGGTGATGGCGCCTGCCTTACTTCAACACTTCCAAAATTGAAACATAATTCGCAACCGCCGCCCCACCCATATTGAACACCCCTGCCCGCTCCGCACGCGGCAATTGCATTTCGCCGGCCTGCCCGGTGAGCTGCATGGCCGCGATGACGTGCATTGATACCCCGGTCGCACCGATCGGGTGACCTTTGGCTTTCAGGCCACCGGACGGATTGATCGGCAAGCGGCCATCCTTGTGGGTCCAGCCCTCCAACACCGCGCGCGCGCCTTGCCCGGGCGCGGTCAAACCCATGGCCTCGTATTCCAGCAGCTCGGCAATCGTGAAGCAGTCATGGCTTTCGACGAAGGACAGATCTTCAAGGCCCATCTCCGCCTGCGCCAGCGCACGCTGCCAGGCAACCGCCGCGCCTTCAAACGCCGTCGGGTCACGACGCGAAATCGGCAGGAAATCATTCACCTGAACGGCCGCGCGAAAACGAACCGCTTTGCCGAGCGCGCGGGCAGTGTCTTCATCGGCCAGGATCATGGCAGCCGCACCATCAGACACCAGCGAGCAATCAGTGCGCTTCAACGGCGGCGCAACATAGGGGTTCTTGTCGCTGAGCGTGCGACAGAAATCATAACCCAAATCCTTGCGCATCTGGGCATAAGGGTTGGACACGCCGTTCTTGTGGTTCTTGGCCGCAATGGCCGCCAGCGCATCCGATTGATCGCCGTATTTTTGGAAATAGCGCTCAGCGATGCGCCCGAAAACACCGGCAAAGCCCGCCGGGATATCGCCTTCCTCGCGCCGATAGCTCGCCGACAACAAAATATCGCCGACCTGGGCACCTGGTGTCGCAGTCATTTTTTCGGCGCCAATGACCAGCGCAAAACGGCCCCGCCCGGCGGCGATGAAGTCGCGCGCACCATGAACCGCAGCCGAACCCGATGCGCAGGCGTTCTCGTAGCGGGTCGCGCGGGTGAAGCGCAGTTCCGGCACCGATTGCAGCACCATCGAGGACGGAAAATCCTGCTTGGAAAAGCCGTTATTGAACAGCCCGACGAACACCCCATCGATTTCCGCCGGTGCCACGCCGGCGTCATCAATGGCAGCCCGTGCGACACGGGCGATCAACGCCTCGACATCGGGTTCTTCGAGCTTGCCGAATGGCGTGTGGGCCCAGCCGACGATGCAGGCTTCGGTCATGTATTTGCTCCTGTCACAGCAAGGTGTTCTTTTTGTGAACAAAAAGAACCAAAAAAACTTTTTCTCACTTGTTGCCGTGCGCTCTCCGCAAGCCCGGGC
>JANYCX010000075.1 GCA_025360065.1 Acetobacteraceae bacterium
GGTCAACAGCGCTTGGTATAAGTCTTTGCTTGGCGCACCGCCGCCGGCCAACCCGGTGCGCAATAGCACGCGCCCGAATGGCTGGAAGAGTCAGCCATTCGGACGCTTGGCATAACTCCCTTTACCTTTCATCCATGTTTCGCTGCGTTGATGCAGCGAAACATGGATCAGAGTGCGCGATGGTTCCGCCGACCGACGGCATCAGCAACTGGATGCATCTATTTCGCTGGATCGTGAAAATGATCCGCGATGAACATGGCGTGGACGAGGCGCTGCTGGTGCGCAACGCCGTGCTTGAAGCCGATTGCGGCTTGCAGATCGAGGATATCGAGGCGGTTCTCGGGGTGATCGAGCGCAGTTTTACGGTGCGCTTCCCGCTCGGAACCCTCGATGAGGTGGTGAAGCTTGATGAACTCTGCCTGCTCACCGCCTGGCTGAAGGGACTCTACAAACGGCCGGATTTCATTTCGGATCGCTTCGCCGCTGCATGTCAGACGAGCAACCCGGCGGCTTGCGCTTAACGGCGTTTGCCAGCAAAATTTGGCTTGTAAGCAAAAAGACTTTCGGGGGAGACGAACATGTTCACACGACGGATGGGTACGCCGGTCCATGCTGGCCTGTTGGCAATGCTTTTGGGGGTAGCAGGCTGCGCCGCGCCACCACCGATGGCGACGGCAACCGCCACACCACCCGCCGGCACGCGCCAAGTGCCCGCCCGCGATATCTTGGTGCCGACCACGGTCAGCCCGCAAATGGCGGCAATCATCGGCCAGCCCTATAATCCCAATTGGAGCGTGGTGCCCAAAACCAGCGCCGAATGGAAAGCCATCATTGACAAGGCCGCAGCCGATGCGGTGCGCGCTCTGCCGGCCCTGCGCGAGGCCATGGGTGTGACCGTCCAGGCAAGCCAGATCGCCGGGGTCAAGGTCTACATCGTCACCCCGAAAACCATCGCGCCGCAGAACCGCAACCGGCTGCTGGTGCATATCCATGGTGGCGCCTACGTGCTCAGCCCTGGGGAGGCCGGAACCAACGAAGCGATCAAGCTCGCCGGCGCGGGTGGTTTCAAGGTGATCTCAGTTGATTACCGGATGCCCCCCGATGCACCCTATCCGGCTGCCCTCGATGACGTCATGGCGGTTTACAAATCAGTGCTGAAAACCACCAATGCGAAAAATATCGGCGTTTTCGGCACCTCGACCGGCGGTGGCTTAACGCTTGCGATGGTGCTGCGGGCCAAGATGGAAGGCCTGCTTCTGCCGGGCGCGATTGCTCCTGGCACGCCATGGTCGGACATGACAAAGACCGGCGACAGCTATTTCACCAATGAAATGGTCGATAACGTCCTGGTTTCCGATGACGGTTTCCTGCACGCCGCCGCGTTGCTTTACGCCAATGGCCATGATCTGAAGGACCCGATGCTGTCCCCGGTCTATGGCGATTTGCGCGGCTTCCCGCCGACCATCCTGACCAGCGGCACCCGCGATCTGTTCCTGTCCAACACTGTCCGGGTGCACCGCAAGCTGCGCGCCGCAGGCGTTGAAGCCGTGTTGCAGGTCTTTGAAGGCCAATCCCACGCGCAATATTATCGCGACATCACCGCGCCGGAAACCAAAGATTATCATGGCGAACTCACCCGCTTCTTCGACGCCCATCTCAAGCGGTAATGCGCATGTCGCCGGCCCGCGCCGGGCTAAGCGGCGTGGGCGCTATCATCGGCAGTACCGTCCGCCGCGCCCGCCCGGTGGTGCTGACCGCGCTTTATGCCTGGACATCCTTGCCAAGCAGGGCGCGCACGGCGAACCCGACGACCTATTCGGCGGGAACCCCGGCAAGCAGCAGCCCCTCGGCATAATGCGCCCGATCTTCCGGCCGTTCGATTGAGCTTTCGGCCATGAACGCCGCCACCGTGAACTCAGGTTCCAACGCCAACAGTCGCTCCTTGACCGTTTCTATTTCGGCAGTCGCGTGCAAATGGCCAAGTGCGGCGAGATAGGGCTTGTAAGCAGCTGAAAAGGAGGGGTTCATCTGGCTGATTTCGCGCCCTGCCTCGACCGCATCGTCGTGCCGGCGCTGCAATAGCAGGATCAGGATCCGGATCGTATCGTAGAAAAAGGCGTGCTGGTCGAAGGGCGACAGCTTCTTGTAGCGCGCGAAACGTCGCTCCGCTTCGTCAAGTTCGCCGAGATAGGCATAGGCGACGCCCGACAGCGCCCAGGCCATCGCCAGATTGGGGTTGAGGTTCAGCGCGCGCTCATGCAGCGCCAGGGCTTCACGCAGCCGGCGATTGATGAACGACCGCACATGACCGGCGATGGAAAGCGCGCGGCCATCATGCGGATCGAGCGTGATGGCGCGTTCGGCAAGCTTGCTGGCTTCCTGCATCGCCGCCTGGGGATTGTCCGCCCAGCGTTGCCCGACCAGGAACATGTGCCAATAGGAAAACCAGGCATGGGCGGGGGCATAGTCCGGCTCCTGAGCCACCGTGTCGGCCAACAGGGCACCAGCCTGCATGAATTGCACCCGATCAAGCCGGCCGATCAGCGGAATGGCGCGAAGCACCATGTCGTAGCCGGTGGCGTCCAAGGGCGGGCGCTGGGTGACCCGTTGGGCCTCGATCAGCAAAATCTCCGGGTCGATCTGCGCCACCACTTCGGCCGCAATGTCGTCCTGCATGGTGAGCAAATCATGCACATCGCGATCGAAGCGGCGTGACCAGACGACCTGATTGCCGACCCGCAAATCAAGCAGGCGCAGGGCGACCCGCAGCCGTTCACCAACTTTCTGGATTGTGCCATCGAGGAGAAAATCGATCCCAAAGGCCCGGCGAATGGCAGTTTCATCGCGGGTCTGGGTGGCGTAGCGGGCGAGCGAGGAGGACGATATCAGGAACATCCAGCGGAAGCGCGCCAGTGCCGAGGTGATTTCCTCGGCAAGGCCGGTTGACAGATGGGCTTCGGCCTCGCTGATGCCAATCATGTTGAGCGGCAGCACCCCGACCCGCGCGCCACCGCGGGTGGTGGGCCGTCCGCTATCGCCGCGCGCACCATCATTGCGCGCATCGGCGCGCTGGCCGGCGCGGGTTTCCCGGGGCTCGGCAACCCGGTGCGCCGCGGCGGGCGGCGGCGCGGCAGCAGGCCGGACCGGGGCGGAGGAGGTGCGGATTTCCGCCAGCAGGCGCTGGGTTTCTTCCGATGGTTGCGCATCGAGCTGATCGGCCAGCACCGCCTTGCAACGCTCATAAGCCTGGATCGCCATGCCGCGCTCGCCGCGCACGGTATAAGCCCGCATGAGCGCCCGCCAGGCGCCTTCATGGGCGCGGTCGATGGCGAGCAATTGCTGGGCGGCTGGAATAACAGTTTCGGGGTCGGATTTGTCGCGCAACAACGTTTCGGCCAGGTTGCGGGCGCGATCCCGCAGACGTTCACGTTCCGCCGACAGCCAGGCATCGAAACTCGGGTCAACCCCATCGAGGTCTTCCAGCAATTCGCCGTCCAGAAGCGACAACGCCGCCGGCTTGTTGGGCGAGGCCCGCAGGACTTCCTCGACATCGACCCAAACGGTGCCCGACCGCAATGCAAGATGGTCGCGGTTGACCGACAGGATCTGAGTGCCAACGGGATCGAGCGCTTCGAGCAGACGATGGATTTCCTGACGCAAAGATGCCCGCGCCTGTTCCTCCGGCCGCCGGCTCCAGAGCAACTCGGCGAGCTTGCCACGCAACACCGGCCGCGGCGCCGACAGCGCCAGGATCGCCAGCAATGCACGGGTTTTGCGCCCACTGGGCAAAATGTTTTCGCTCGTCAGGGTCCAGGCTTCCATCTGCCCGATCAGCCGCAACCGAACCAACACAGGGTCGGCGGCGGAGGGAATTCCCGCCGACGCAGCGATTCGATCTTGGGCACCTGAAACCATACAGGAGTATGACCAGTAAAACCGGTGTTGACGCAACCCCTTGTTGCTGCATTTTGCGAATTAGCTGATGCTCACGCAAAAGTGATCGGGGTTGGAGGGTTAGGACGTGTCCCTCCCGGGTCTGCGGTCTCGCGGCTTACGCACCCTAACCCCGTCCCTCTCCGGGAGGAAGATGGGGCAAATCGCGTTTTGATTTTGCTAAGAATAATTGACATTATTTATGCCTTTATGTTAGTTAAAAGCATGAAGAATTTTGCCGCCATCCTCACCGCCCTACAAGCCGCGATTGCGGTGGTGGCGGCGCGTGAGCGGCATCTCACGGTGCTGCTGGTGGCGGTGTGGGGGCGGATTGGGCGGATGCGCACGCGGCTGGAGCGGTTGATTGCGCTTTGGCGGGCGGGGTGTTTGCCAGCGCCGCGCAAATCCCGCGCCGGGGCAGTGCGCCGCGCTGGTGGTCGCCGCGTGTCTGAATTTCCGACCACGCCGGCATGGCTGGTTGTGGCGGTGCGCGAGGCAGCGCCGTTGGGCGCGCAGCTGGAGAATTTACTATCGCAGGCGGAATGCGTGGCGTTTCTTGCGGCAATGCCGCAGGCGCGGAGGCTGCTTGGTGGGCTGTGTCGGATGCTCGGGCTGGGGACGCAGCGGGCGCGTAAACCTCGGGCGGTTTGGCAGGCGCCGAGGGCGGTGCCAGTGCTGGCGGCGCCGGCTGGGTTGGTGGTGGGACCGGGCGGGCGGATGATTTATGTCTAGACTACCGCGCCGCATTGCGACTTATTGGTTACGTTATCGAAATTAATTTGATCAAAAGAGCTGCAATACCAAGCGAAATTGCACCCTACAGTTGGGATCTCGGGGCGATCGCCGCGCTTGGTATAAGTCTTTG
>JANYCX010000086.1 GCA_025360065.1 Acetobacteraceae bacterium
CTTCCTCGAAACCCTGCGCGCCATCCAGACCATCAAAACCAATTCGGGCGAAGCGTCCCGCGAAGGCGCCTGGCAGAATCTTTATGCCGACAAGCTTATCGCCAGCATTAAAGTCGGCACTGTCAATATCTGGTTTTCCACCATTGCCGGGCTGGTGAGTTCTTCGACTGACGTGCTGATCGTCTATCTCGCCGCCTCGCAAGCCATCGATGGCAGCATGACGGTCGGCATGCTGACCGCCTTCATGGCCTATAAAGGCCAGTTCCTGTCGCGGATGACGGCGCTGCTCGATCAGTTGATCGCGTTCTGGCTGCTCGATGTGCAACTCACCCGCGTTGCCGACATCGCCCTGGCGCCACGGGAAGCGCATGGGCTGTCGCAGTCCAACCGAGGCTATGAAATCCAGGGTAGCATCGAACTGCGCAATGTCGGGTTTCGCTACGCCCCGCGGGAAAAGGATATCGTTGCCAAACTCAACCTCGAAATCCAGGCTGGCGAATGCGTGGTGATTTTCGGCGCATCCGGCGGCGGCAAATCCACCCTGCTGAAGCTGATCACCGGGCTGCTGGAACCGACAACCGGGGAAATCCTGTTCGACGGCCTGCCCATCGCCGCACTGGGCCTGGATGTCCTTCGCCCGCAACTCGGCGTGCTAATGCAGGAAGACACCCTGATCGCCGGCACCATCGCCGATAATATCGCGCTGTTTGACGAACGGATTGACATGCACAGGGTCCGCGGCGCCGCCCGCGCCGCCCAAATCGAAGCCGAAATCATGCGCTTCCCGATGCAGTTCAATTCCCTGGTCGGCGACATGGGCACCAGTCTGTCGAGTGGGCAGAAACAACGGATATTGCTCGCCCGCGCCCTCTATCGCCAACCGCGCGTGCTGATCCTCGATGAAGGCACTGCCCATATCGACCCCGAACGCGAGGCCGACATCCGCGCCATGCTGGCTGGGCTGTCGATGACGCGGATCATCGTCGCGCACAACCCGGCGATGGCCGAAATCGCCGACCGGGTTCTGCGGATGGTGGGTGGGGAGTTGGAGATCCAGGGCAATCAGCCCGCACAAGATAGTGTCGCGGCCATCGGCTGATGGCACCAACCGGCATGAATTGCGATCACGCGCATCCTCGTTCAACATGGCGCATCCAAGCAGGAGCATCGCCGCCATGACCGCCCTTCCGCCCAGCGACCGACAACTTGGCCTCGCCGCCACCGCGCGCCGGGTGCTGCCGGCTGGTGGCTTTGGCAACCTCACCTCCGACATCATCATTGCCCGCGGCGCCGGCGGCCGGGTCTGGGATGAAACCGGCAACGAATATGTCGATTTCCTGCTTGGCTCCGGCCCGATGCTGGTCGGCCATGCCCATCCGGATGTCACGGCGGCGGTTATCGAGCAGGTCAAGCTGGGAACGACGTATTTCGCCAATAACCGCCACGGCATCACTCTCGCCGCTGAAATCGTGGCAGCTGTCGCCTGTGCCGAACAAGTCCGCTTCGTCAGCACTGGCACCGAGGCCGACATGTATGCGCTCCGCGTCGCCCGCGCCTTCCGTGGCCGAGACCGCATCCTGAAATTCGAGGGCGGCTATCACGGCATGTCCGATCACGCCCTGATGAGCCTCGCCCCCAAGCAGCCCGGCAATTTTCCGCAAGCGATCCCCGATGGTGCTGGCGTGCCGGCCCGGGTCCGCGACGAAGTCCTGGTCGCCCCATTCAACGATCTCGCCGCCTTCGAGGCCCTGCTCGCCGCCCATCACGATGACCTCGCCGCCGTCATCATCGAACCGTTGCAGCGGGTCATTCCCCCAGCCCCTGGCTTTCTCGCCGGCGTGCGGGCGATCACCGCGAAATACGGCGTGGTGTTGATCTTTGATGAGGTCGTCACCGGCTTTCGCTTCGCTTACGGCGGCGCACAGGAAAAATACGGCGTCGTTCCCGATCTTTGCACCCTCGGCAAAGTCATCGGCGGCGGTTTCCCGCTCGCCGCCATCGCCGGCCGTGCCGACATCATGGCCCATTTTGATCGCGGACTGGTCGGCGACGACAAATTTCTGATGCAGGTCGGCACCTTGTCCGGCAACCCGGTGGCCGCCGCCGCCGGTTTGGCCTCGCTCGAAATCCTGCGTCGTCCCGGCGCCTATGAGCAGATTTTCACCACTGGCCGCACCCTGATGACCGCGATGGCCGATCTGCTACGCCGCTTCGGCATTCCCGGGCAAGTGATCGGGGAGCCACCGATGTTCGACGTCGTTTTCACCACCGCCCCGATCGCCAATTACCGCGACGTGCTGCGCGGCGACGCCGACCTCGCCCGCCGCTTCAACGCCAAACTGCGCCCGCGCGGCATCCTCAAGGGCGATAGCAAATACTACGTTTCCCTCGCGCACACCGACGCCGACATCGCCCACACCATCGCCGCCTGGACCGAGGCACTGGCGGAATTGGCCAAAGAAGCGGCCTGAGGTGCCGCTACGCCCGCCAAACCGCAATCCGCGCCGCGCCATGCACCCGTTCGTCCAGCAATTCGCCAATTTCCTCGACGATTTCGTCCCGCCCGGTCTCCACCACCAGCAATGCCCCGGCGGCAATCCAACCGGCTGCCCGTAGCGCCGCCAGCGCCTGCGGCACCAGCCCCAATCCGTAAGGCGGATCGAGAAACACCACCCCGCACGCCACCCCGGCGCGCGGCCGCAATGCCGAGCCGGGCATCACCGAACAGTGATCCCCCGCCTTGCACGCGGCAATATTCGCCCGCAACGCAACCAGTGCGAACCGATCGGTTTCAATGAAATGCGCCCGCGCCGCGCCGCGTGACAAAGCTTCCAACCCCAGCGCGCCCGTGCCGGCAAACGCGTCCAGAACCTCGGCCCCTTCGAGCATTGCCCGCCCGGCCCACGGGGCATGCTGCAACTGATCAAACAGCGCCTGCCGCACCCGATCGGCGGTCGGGCGCGTCACATCCCCGCTCGGCGCGACCAGATTGCGCCCGCGCCAGGCGCCCGCCACGATCCGCATCAGGCCAATTTCGGCAATTGTTCGCGCAGCACCTTGCCGGTCACTTCCTCCACCGCGCCGCGTTCGAGCATCCCGAGTTGGAACGGCCCGTAGGCCACCCGGATCAGCCGTGACACCCGGTAGCCCAGATGCAGCAAAACCCGGCGGATTTCGCGGTTGCGGCCTTCACGCAAGCTCATCGTCAGCCAGGTATTATCGCCCTTGCGACTGTCGATGGCAGCTTCTATTTCGCCGTAATTCACCCCCTCGATGGTCACGCCGCGCGCCAATGACGCCAGCGCCTTGCCATCGACCTCCCCAAACACCCGCACCCGGTAGCGTCGCAGCCAGCCGTTGCTCGGCAGCTCCAATTGCCGTGCCAGTGCGCCGTCATTGGTCAACAGCAACAATCCCTCGGAATTCAAATCGAGCCGCCCCACGCTCACCACACGCGGCAAATGCGCTGGCAGTTTCTGGAACACGGTCGGGCGATCTTGCGGGTCGCGATGGGTGGTCACCAGCCCCTCGGGCTTGTGGTAGCGCCACAGCCGGGTTTTATCGGGCGTATCGACCAGCTTGCCGCCCACCGTCACCAAATCGCCAGCGCCCACAAAAGTCGCCGGGTGGGTGACAACGACGTTGTTCATCCGCACCTTGCCATCAATCAGCAGCTTTTCAGCATCGCGCCGGCTGGCAACCCCGGCGCGGGCGAGATATTTGGCAATCCGGTCGCCACGAGGTGCCGCCTTGTCGGTCGGGGCGTCGTCATCGGCATCGCTCATGATCCGCACGCCGTGACGAGGGCGGCGATAATCTTGCCGTCGCCCTGGTCGATCAGAAATTCCGGATGCCACTGGACGCCCAGGCAGAATTTATACCGTGCGTCCTCGATCCCCTCGATCACCCCGTCGGGGGCCATCGCGTTGACAATCGCATGCGGCCCCGGCGCGCGCACCGCCTGGTGATGCGACGAATTGACCGCCATTTCGGTGGCGCCCACAATCTGGTGCAGCAGGCTACCCGCCAGCACGGAAATCTTGTGCCCGGCCTGATCGCGTGGATTGGGTTGCTCATGCGCCAGCGCATCGGCCACGCTGTCCGGAATATGCTGGATCAGGCTGCCGCCGAGCGCCACCGCCAGCAATTGCTGCCCGCCACAAATCCCCAGCACCGGCATATTCCGCGCCAGCGCCCCGCGCAGCAGCGCCAGCTCGGCGGCGGTGCGCCCCTGCTTCAAACTCACTTTTTCATGCATCGCGGTATCGCCATACATCGCCGGATCGACGTCGAACGCGCCGCCGGTGATCACCAGCGCGTCAATCCGGTCGAGCATCGCGTCCGCCAATTCCGGCAAATGCGGCAGCGCCATCGGCAGCCCACCGGCGCCGGCAATCGCGCCCATGTAGTTTTGTCGCAGCGCATACCAGGGGAATTTCGAATAGCCGCCGGGCTGTTCGCTATCGAGGGTCACGCCGATGATCTTGCGGGGCATAATGGTGGTCTGGCCTCCGGGCCGGTTGCGATGCACAATGCGCTTCATGCGCCCGATGGACCATGCCCTGCAACAGGCCCGCCTCGCCGCCGCCCGTGGTGAGGTGCCGGTGGGCGCGGTGGTGCTCGATCCGCACGGGGTGATTATTGCCGCTGCGGGCAATCAGGTCGAGGCTGATCGCGATGCCAGCGCCCATGCCGAAATCCTCGCGCTGCGGATGGCGGCGGCACAGCGCGGCACCCACCGGCTGGTCGATTGCGATCTGGTGGTCACGTTGGAACCCTGCCCGATGTGCGCCGGTGCGATCAGCCATTTCCGCCTGCGCCGGCTGATTTTTGGTGCCTATGATCCGAAAGGCGGCGGGGTTGAACACGGCCCGCGGGTGTTCGCGGCACCGGGCTGCCTACATCGGCCGGAGGTGATCGGCGGGGTTGCCGAAACCGAGGCCAGCGATCTGTTGCGGCAGTTTTTCCGCGACCGGCGGTGAATTACTCCTTCACCGCCCCGGTCAAACTCGAAACATAATACTCGACGAAAAACATGTAGAAAATCGCCACCGGCAAAGACCCCAGCAAGGCACCCGCCATCAGCGAGCCCCAATGATAGATGTCGCCCTGCACCAGCTCGGTCAGGATCGCCACCGGCACGGTCTTGTTTTCGGTCGATGATATGAACGCCAGCGCGTAGATGAACTCGTTCCACGACAGGGTAAACGCGAAAATCCCCGCCGAGATCAGCCCCGGCACCGCGAGTGGCAGGGTGATCCGCCGCAAAATCTGTAAGCGGGACGCGCCATCGATCAGCGCGCATTCTTCCAGCTCGAACGGGATGGTTTTGAAATAGCCCATCAGCAGCCAAGTCGAGAACGGAATCAGCAGCGTCGGATAGACGAGGATGAGCGCCAGCGGCGAGTCGAACAGGCCATAGGCCTGAATAACGGACGCCAGCGGGATGAACAGGATCGACGGCGGCACCAGATAGGCCATGAAGATCGCGGCACCGAC
>JANYCX010000158.1 GCA_025360065.1 Acetobacteraceae bacterium
GGCGGCGAAGGTCAGGGCCAGTGAAGTCAGAACGAAGCGCGATTGCGCGGGCCATGGGCGAGCCTCCTATGCTCGCCACGTTGAATCACATCACCGACGCGTCGGGGAAACCCCCTTGTGAGTCAGAAGCCAGAAGAGTTGGTATTAAGTCCGACAGGCTGCTAGAGTCTTGTTTTCACGATCATCTTTATCCGATCGAAAAGGCAAGTCGATCGGATGATACGCGAGCTAACACCGCGCTAAACCGCCCTATCGCGCAATTCTTGCCTTAGCTGCGCGTCAATGGGTGCCATATCGACATCGCTGACGGTTCTGACCACATCCCGCCAATCGCCAAGATCGGCTATCCGGGCGGGATTGCTGCGCAGCAGTTCACGTTTGATGAACGGAAAGCCGGCCACCAGCAATTGGCGCCAGAATTCTGCCGTTGGGTTCATCGGGGTGGCTGCGACAATATTATTGCGGATGCGGGTAAGGTGGCCACGGCGCATTTCGTTGACCGGGTCTGTGCCCATGATTGCCTGAGGGTCGTTATCGGTATGGGCTGGCGGCAGCATTTTCTTCAGGTCTTCATAGGGCCAAAGTGCCGCACAGCGCATTCCGCCAGCGAGCATGGCCTGGGTAAAGCCAATTTCGTAGCGCTGCACGATCCAGAACCGTGACTGCACCAGGCGGACCCGACGCCAGAAATTTTTCCATGCCGCACTTTCCAACGCACGACGGCCAGCGATCAGGAAGAACGACTGAAGATGATAGCGATGCTGCCAGCTTTCCGTCGCTCCCCATAAATCCGCCCTGTCAAAATCAATCCGGTCAAGAATTGGCGCAATATTCTGGAACGGACCGAACACACTATCATTGGTAATGAGCAGTGATTGGGTGTTGTCGCGCGGCAAGCCCAGAACCCGCAATGCGTCGCGTATAGCACCGAAATCATGGCCGACATTGTGACGAAGCACTATCGCTGAACAAATTGTCTGAAGTTTCGCGATACTGATCTCATTGAGTGTTGGGCAGTTCGAAACAAAGACCACCGACAAGCCAGCCGCATGCAGCGCGGCGACATAGTTCATGACAAAATCCTGCACCAGGCCTGCATGATCATAATGCACGAACACCGCAACGCGTGGTCCCAAAGGAACGGTGGCATCAGGCCAGACAGAAACGATTTGCTGATTGTGCCGAAAATAGCTCGCCAGTACTGCAAACCTCGCGCTCGCCTCCGCTTTCCATTGGCGTCCAGGCCTATGCGCGGGCGCCAGAACATCGGCACCCCGCGGACCTAGGCCGGCAAAATCTATTCGGGTCAGATGGGCCAATTCGACCTGCGGATCGTGCGCCAACGGATCAATTTCCCACGCCCGCACATAAGCGGCCAGGGCGAACCGCAGTCTGCCACGTAATTTCAATACATGGCCAAGCTGTAGCCATGTATCGCCATTTTCGGGCAAGATCGCGAGGGATTTTCGATAAGCCGCCTCGGCCTCCGCGAGGTGCCCTTGCTCCTTGAGCGCGTGGCCAAATTGCACCCAGGTGGACCAAAGGTCTGGGTCGATCGCAAGCACTGCGGCGTAGTGCTCGCGCGCCGACTTCCAGTCCCGGCGAGTATTCGCCTTGTTCCCCGCCGCGAGATGGCGGGCCAAGGCGATGGCCGTGCTTTCAGCCAGCATTTTATCGTGGATCCGTAGAAACAACTGCCTCGGCAAGTTGTGGAAGCCGTGCGAGTAGCGCCGCATGCAGACTTTCGCGCCGATCCCAAAGACTACGGTACCACGCGATCCGCCGGGCGACCTGGTATGCCAACATGCGGTTCGCTGCCACCTCGGCGCGGGCATCGGTTGCGATACGCAGGGCCGCGCCAGGATTGGCAACAAGATTGGCCAGGCGCTGGCGTAACTGATCCGCGGTGCTGAAAAGAACGCCAGTGCCCCCATCAACAACGGAGTCAGCATAAACCACGTGGCTCGCGAGCGGCACAACGCGATGGGCTGCGGCCTCGATGAACTTCAGATCGGACTTCCCACGATTGAAGACGTTGTCGCCCAGCGGCATGAACGAAATCTCGCACCCTCCCAGCATCGCCTGATAGGTTTCGTACCCGCACATCGGGGTGAAGGTCTTGTGTGGGGTTTCGAGCCGATCATAGGCCTCGCGGTCGGCAACGATATGAATGGTCAAACGGTCGCCGGCGAAATTGGCAACCGCGTTCAGCGCTTCCATATAGGGCGGCCAGTCGCCCTGGCGGTTCAGCCCGGCAAACAGCATGTTGAGCCGGGCGGGGTTGGAGAAGTTGGCCGGATCCGGCAGGCGGTTTATCGCGTTGGGGAACACCATTACTTCCGGGTTGTCCTGACGGAAGCGTTCGGCCAGTGGCTCGGTGGAGGTCTGCACGGCATGCACGGCGCGGAAATTCCACATATCCGGATGCATTGTGGCCGGAATGAAATCAGGGTTGTCGTCGAATTCGCAGATCAATACGTAGCCTTTAGCGAGCAACTTTCGTACCGGTTCCAATCCGGCTTCGCCGATCAAGGCCGGGCGATGCAGGATCATGATCCGGGGCGTGTCGGGGACATCAATATTGTCGATCGCGTTCACCACGCGCGCGGCAATCCCTGGCAGGGTGGCAAGGGCTGCAATCGGCTCGATCACCCGGACATGGCTCACCCCGCCAATCGGCGGCAGCATGGTGGACGCGATGCTGAACACAGGCGCGGCCTCGCGGCACGCGACATAGACCAGTTGCAGCGGCGTGGCACGTTGCAGGTAATGCTGGGGGTCGATGCCCAAGGCCCGCAAAGCCGGGCGCATCGCGTGGGCAAACGCGCCGGCGCCATCGCGATCAAATACCCGCGGGATCATGTCGCAAACCACCAGGCCGACATCGCGCAGCGCGCGCCGAATGGTCGCATCACTGAACCAGCGCAGATGGGTGCGATCAAACAGGCCTGAGTCAGCATAATCAAAATTGCCGCGCAGCAGACGCTCGGTAAAACTCCAATGCTCGACGTTGGGGATGCACAGCACAATTGTGCCACCTGGGTTGAGCGCGACCGCGTGACTGCGCAATACAGCCCAAGGATCGAGAAGATGTTCGAGCACATCGCCATAGACAATGCAGTCAAAGGTTTCCGCGCCGAACGGACGCGGAACCTGTTGGACGTCGCAGAGGGCGACATGGTCGAGCCGGGTTGCAGCAAGATTGGCGGCGTCGGCATGCTGATCGATGCCGAAATAGCGGCAGGCGGGGTTGCGGCGCTTGTATTCGGCACCGAGGGCACCAGTACTGCACCCGACTTCAAGCACAGTGTTGGCGTTGATAGGTATATGCGCCAATAAATCCGGATTGAAATGATCGTGGATTGTCATTCCCGGCCGCCACGGTCGGCCAGCGGACGGCCGATACTGCGATAGTCAAACCCCGCTTCCCGCATTGCGGCCGGATCGTAAACATTGCGCAAATCGACGATCACCTTGCCACGCATGACCGTCGCCAGCCGCGTCGGGGACAGGGCACGGAATTCATTCCATTCGGTCAGCAAGACCAGAACATCGGCGTTGTCGGCGGCGTCCATTGCATCACGGCAATAGATGACCGAGGCTGGCAAAAGCGGTTTGGCCTGCTCCATGCCCTCAGGGTCAAACGCGCGCACGGTTGCCCCGTCGCCGACCAGGCGCGAGATGATGGGCAGCGATGGCGACTCGCGCATGTCATCGGTTTCGGGCTTGAACGTCAGGCCCAGAATGGCGATGGTTTTACCACGCACCGAACCGCCGCAGGCCGCCATGATGCGCGCCGACATCGCGCCCTTGCGCGCGTCATTGACCGCAACCGTTGCCTCAACCAAACGGCTTGGCGCGCCGGCTTCCTGGGCAATGCGGACCAGCGCCAGCGTGTCTTTGGGAAAGCAGCTTCCGCCATAACCCGGCCCGGGATGGAGGAATTTGCGGCCAATGCGCCCGTCGAGCCCGATGCCGCGGGCAACATCGTGGACATCCGCGCCGAGCCGTTCACAAAGGTCTGCCATTTCATTGATATAAGTGACTTTCATCGCCAGAAAAGCGTTGGCGGCATATTTTATCAGTTCCGCAGTTTCGATCCCGGTGAAGATAATCGGCGCCTCGATCAGATAAAGCGGCCGGTAGAGTTTGTTCAACACATCGCGGGCGCGTTGGCTTTCGCAGCCAATGACCACCCGGTCCGGGCGCATGAAATCGCCTATTGCGTTGCCTTCGCGCAAAAACTCCGGGTTCGAGGCGACGTCGCATTCCAGGTCAGGACGCACGCTGGCCAGGATTTCGGCGATGCGCCGCCCGGTGCCGACCGGCACGGTCGATTTGGTGACGATCACCGTCGGTGCCGTCAGCGCGCGCGCCACCTGCTCGGCCGCGGCATAGACATACGTAAGGTCGGCATGGCCATCGCCGCGCCGCGTCGGCGTGCCGACGGCGATAAAAACGGCTTCGGCATCGCGCAACCCGGCCGACAAATCATCGCCGAACGACAGGCGCCCGGCTGCGACGTTTTCAGCGACCAGGGTTGCCAGCCCCGGTTCGAAAATCGGCATCTTGCCCGCCTGGAGTGCGGCGAGCCGGGCGGGATCGGCTTCGACCACCGCCACTTCGACGCCGAATTCGGCAAAGCAGGCCCCGGAAACCAGGCCGACATAGCCACCGCCAATCATCGCGATCTTCATCTAATTAATTTCTCCGCAGCCCATAATTGGCGTGATGGCCGGCTAACCGAGTTCAGCAAACAGCATATTTTGCAACCCTTGGCCACTCATAGTCGCATAGTTCGCCAGGACCGGCGGCGCCCTGCAAGAAGCCTCGCATTGTTCGCCGGATTTGGGTTATACGTCGGCCCAAGCAACCTAGCAGCCAAAAGGAATTAGGATGAACGACGCGCCGATTAACCTCCTGCGGGAAGCCACCGCCGAGGCTTATGCGACGCCGCTGGAAGACATCCAGCTGGCGATGCCACACCGCTTCAAGAATGATACGATGTGGCCGTTCTTTACCCGTATTCGTGCCGAAGACCCGGTGCACTACTGCCGTGACAGCGAATTCGGCCCGTACTGGTCGATTACGAAATACAAGGACATCATGGCGGTTGATACCAACTACCAGGCATTCTCGTCGGATTCCGGCCTTGGCGGCATCACCATCCGCGACCAGGCCGAAGATTTCAAACTGCCGATGTTCATCGCCATGGACCCGCCGGTGCATGACGCCCAGCGCATGGTTGTCAGCCCGATTGTCGCGCCGGGCAACCTCGCCAAGCTCGAAGGCATCATCCGCGAACGGGTGTGCACCATCCTTGACGCGCTGCCGCGCAATGAGACGTTTGATTTCGTGGATCGGGTCTCGATCGAGCTCACCACCCAGATGCTGGCGACGTTGTTCGACTTTCCCTGGGAAGAGCGCCGCAAGCTCACCAGATGGTCCGATGTCACCACCGCGGCGCCGGGGATGGGGGTCATCGATACCGAGGAACAGCGCCGCAAGGAGCTGCTCGAATGCGGCGCCTATTTCATGGGGCTGTGGAACCAGCGGCTGAATTCCAATGTGGTCGGCAGCGACCTGATTTCGATGCTTGCCCATTCGCCGGTCACCCGCAACATGGGGCAGATGGAGTTCCTGGGGAATATTCTGCTGCTGATCGTCGGCGGCAACGACACCACCCGCAACTCGCTCACCGGTGGGCTGTTGGCGTTCAGCCAGAACCCCGACCAGTACGAGAAGCTGCGCGCCAATCCAGCCCTGCTTGACAGCGCGATCCCGGAAATCATCCGCTGGCAGACCCCACTTGCGCACATGCGGCGGACCTGCACGGTCGATACCGAAGTCGGCGGCAAGCTGATCAAGAAGGGCGACCGGGTTGTGATGTGGTATGTTTCGGGCAATCGCGACGACGAGGCGATCGAAAACCCCGACGCCTTCATCATCGACCGCAAGCGCCCGCGCCAGCATCTGTCCTTCGGGTTCGGCATCCATCGCTGCGTCGGCAATCGTCTGGCCGAAATGCAGATCAAGATCGCCTGGGAGGAAATCCTTCGGCGTGACCTTAAGATTGAGGTGCTGGCCGAGCCGGAGCGGGTCCATTCGACCTTCATCAAGGGCTATCTGAGCATGCCGGTTCGCATCAATGGCTGATTTGTCACCCGCCTCGTGACCGCAAGGGTACGGGGCGGTGCTTTCACCAACGCCGAAGGATTGTCATGAGCCGATTGTATCTTTTGATGGTGATGTGCGGACTTCTTTTCACCGGCCCGGCCCTGGCGGAAGGTGCCATCGCGACTGGTGACGGCGGCAAGGTTGGCATTTCCTTTAATCATCAGGGCGCCCGCGCGGCGGAAAACCGGGCAATCCAGGAATGTGGCGGGGGCTGCCGCGTCCTCGCGACATTTCGCAAGATCTGCGCCGCCGTCGCCACCAGCGAACGTGGTGGCTGGGGCTGGGCAACGCGCGACCGGCTGCAACTTGCCGGCGAGGCGGCGCTCGAAGGTTGTCGCAAGGAAGGCAAAAAGCAGTGTCGGGTGGCCGTGCAGGGCTGTGACGAGAAGGGTTAGTGGGTGATCGCCGCAGCGAAGGGACAAGTCATGGACGCGCTTATCGGAACCTGGCGGCTCATTAAGGAGGAGGCATGGGGCGCAGACGGCACGCCCCGGCCACCGCTGCTGGGGGCGATGCCGACCGGGCTTGCCATGTTCAACGCCGAGGGCCGCATGATGGCAGTCTTGAGCGATGGAAGTGCGGCAGCACCCGGCAAGCGCCTCTACGTATCATATTGCGGCGCCTATAGTTTCGACGGCATGCAGCTTGTGACCCAGGTGGACCGCGCCTCCGAGGATCGCCTGCTGGCGGAACCGCAAGTCCGGGATGCGAGCTTTGCAGACGGTATTTTGACACTTCGCCCACCCGCGCGGCTGGTTGACGGTATGATGGTCACGCGGTCACTTCATTGGGAGCGAATTGGCTAAGGCCGAACGGAAGGCGTCTCAACCGTCAATCCACCTGCCCGTTGCATCAGGTATAACTCGATGGCGACCGCCTCGGCTGATGCCGGCCCGTAGGGTTCAGCCCGCACGCCGATCAAGCAACTGCGCAGGCGCCGATTGAACGATCCCAGACCCTGCCATTCGAGCCGGTATTGCGGATAGCCGTTGGCGTGGCCTTCTGGGATGATGCTCCCGCCGAGGCGCTGGCCGGCGCGGTCATCGTGGCAATTGGCGCAGGACAGGTTCAACTGGCCCTGGCGCTGGCGGAACAGGCGCGCGCCGTCGGCCAGGAACGGCGCGAGCGGTCCATCGTTTGCAACGACAATTTTCGTGCCACGCGATTGCAGGCCGACCAGTGCGGAGAGCGCCAGCATGATATCATTGTCGGGCGCGAGTGCGGTCGTACCCTGATGGCTTTCCCGGCAGCGATTGATCCGTTGCACCAGGGTGATCGGGCGGGCAAGCGTGGCGTCCCACGCCGGGTAACGCGCCGCGACATTGCGCAAGGTGTCGGGGGCATTGTGGCAGTTGGCGCAGGATTTGCCGGCGGTTCCGGTGGGCTGCGACCAAAGTTCTTCGCCGTGGCGCACCCATAGAAACCCAGGATTGGCGCTATCATCGTCCTGCATCGCGCGGGTTTGCACCGATGCATCGTCGTAGCCGGAGCGTTGCGCCAGCGCCGGGCTTGCAAACAGCAAGGCTGCAAGCAGCAGGCGGATCATAGGATTGTGATGGTGGCGCGCTCGGTTTGGACCACGCCCTGATCGTCGGTCCAGGTAAAGACGATGCTGCCGCTGTCGCGGGCGATGGTGGAAAACGCCAGATAGGGATTGGCGGACATCGCGGGGAAGAAATCGGCGCGCAGGACGTCCTCGTCATTATAGCTGCACACGAAGCTATGGATAATGTCGCGCGGGATGGCGGCCCCCATCGCGTCGCGGCGATGGCCGGGTTCCATGACGTGGTTGATCAGCACCCGGATTTCCACCAGCTCGCCCTTGCGGGCAATTTTCGGCACATTGATTAGCGCACGGGCCATGTTCGGGGTTCCTTCAAGCGTCTTCGAGGCAGGCGGCGAGCGTTACCAGCAGATCGACGCTATCGGTCCAGGCGCTGCCATCGTCGAACAGGGCGATGGCAATCACCGTCTGCGATGTCGCCATGCGTATCCGCGTGGCTATTTTCGGCGCCCCGGCGCGCGGGCCAAAATGGAAAGCGGCGACCTGCGGCAGCGGGTTGCCCTCGGCAAAAATATGAAACGACAGCAACTTGGCCGTGGTTTTTTCCGGAACCGACACCGTCATCGCCACCGTGTTGCCGTTTTCCACCAACACCGGCACGTCGAGCCTCACCCGGCCACGCTGCGCCACCTTGCCGCCAAGCACCCTGGCGATTTCAGCCGCGACAATCGCCGGCGTTGCCCGCGCCGGGGCGGCGACTGCCACGAAGGCGCCGGCGGCGGTAAGCAATAAATGGCGGCGGGCGAGTAGCGCTGTCATGGCGCGTCCTTCAGGGTCAGCAGATACGCGACAATATCCTCGATCTGGCCCGGCGCCATCACCGGCTTGCCAAGCCAGGCGCGCCCAACATTGGTGAGCCCATCGGTGCGGCCATAGGACGGCATGATCGTCTCCGGGTTGAAGCGTTCAGGCATGGTGATGTGGGCGGCAAGCTCGGCTTCGGTGTAGCGCGCGCCGACGCCGTGCAGGTCGGGCGCCAAACTGCCCTGCAAATGCGCCGCCGCGCCGGGGACCATGTGGCAGAGCACGCAGAGCGATTTGGTCCGATCTGCCAGCAACGCCCTGCCGCGCCCGGCGTCACCCGCAACCGCGACCGACGCCCATAGGCTAAGCGAAAGTGGCAGCAGTGATCTGGCGATACCAGCCATCGGCTTCCTCGGCTTCACGGGCGCGCATTTCGGCGGGCGCGTCTTGTGGGCTGGTTTTGGCGCTACCCGCGATTTCATTGAGCAGCTTGCCGTTGGGGAGATAGGCACCACGAACGGAAAAACCATAGGACGGGGCGGCGAGGCCGTAGCAGATATTTTCCAGCCGCATCGGGGTGAACGGCGCGCCACCCAGGCTGGCGACAATCGCTGCCGCACAGGCCCGGGCATGTTCGCCGGCGGCATGGGCTGCTTTCGGCATCGCGCCGGCGATGATCGCATCGCCGATGACATGGATGCCGGGCACCAATGTCGACTCGAAGGTCGCCGGATCGACCGGACACCAGCCGGTGCGATCGGCCACACCCGCCGCGACCGCAATGGCGCCGGCGCGCTGCGGCGGGACGATTGTGCCAAGATCGGCACGATGATCGTCGAATTCGGTTTCAAAGCGGCCGATTGCCGCTTCGACCTTCGTCACCCGCCCACCATCCGGCAGGCCAACCCATTCCAGCACGCCAGGGTAAAGTGCTTTCCACGCCGCCTGGAAATTGGCCTGGTTGGAAAAATGCTCCTTGGCATCGAGCACCAGCAACTTGCTGCGTGGCTTGTGGGTTTTGAGGAACCAGGCAATCAGGCTGGCGCGCTCATAAGGGGCGATCGGGCAGCGGATCGGGCTGGCGGGGATCGACATGATCACCGTGCCGCCATCCTGCATCGCGGCAAGCTTGTTGCGGAGCAGAATTGTCTGCGCTTCCCCAGTCCAGGCATGCGGCATGATTTCGGCGGCGGCGCGCCCATAGCCGGGTAGGCCGTCCCAATCGATATCAACACCGGGGGCAAGGATCAGCCTATCGTAATCCAGCATCGTAGCATCGCCAAGGCGAACGCGGCGGGCTAGCGGATCGACGGCGACTGCCTCGCCCTGCCGGCGGGTTACGCCAGGAATTGCGGCGGCGGCAAAACGAATGCTTGCCGCATCGCGCAACCCGGCGATGACCGCATTGCTGCCCGGACCAGTGGAAATAACGGCTTCGCGTTCAATGAGTGTCACCGCCAATCTCGGGTCAGCCGCCACCAGCGCGCGCGCGGCCGCCGCGCCGCCGAAGCCGCCGCCGATCACCACCATGCGGGCTGAACCTGCCGCGCGTGCCACAAAAGGCGCGGCAAGCCCCGCCGCGAGAACATTTCGCCGACGGATCAAGCGTGCGACAGATCGGCGTAGCGCAGCGGCAGGGTGCGCACCCGCTTGCCGGTGGCGGCGTATATCGCATTGAGCACGGCAGGCGCTGCCACCGAAATCGTCGGCTCCCCCACCCCGCCCCAGAAACCGCCCGACGGCACCAGCACGGTTTCAACCTTGGGCATGTCTTCCATCCGCATCACCGGATAGCTATCGAAATTACCCTCCGCGACCCGCCCGTTTTCAATGGTGATTTCGCTGAACAGCGCCGCCCCGAGGCCGAAGGCAAAGGAGCCTTCAACCTGGGCTGCCACCTGATCGGGGTTGACCACATTGCCGCAATCAATCGCGGCGACGATGCGATGGACCTTTAATTCGCCCTTTTTGGACACTGAAACCTCAGCCACCGCCGCCGAGTAGCTGCCATAGCCAGCATTCTGGCAAATGCCGCGGAACACGCCGGCCGGCAATTGTTTGCCCCAGCCGGCCTTGTCGGCGGCGGCATTCAGCACGTCGAGATGAATTTTGCTGCGGGCCAGCAGCTTCTGGCGGAAGGCGAGCGGATCGGCGCCGGCAGCGTGGGCCAGTTCGTCAATGAAACATTCCATGTAGACGGCGTTCTGGTTGGTGTTCACCCCGCGCCAGGTGCCGACCGGGACATGGGTGTTGCGCATCGCCTGGTCGATCAGCAGGTTCGGGATGGACTGGTAGCCGAATTCTTCTTTCGACCAGCTTTGGAACATCCGCGGGTCAGAGCCGTTCACCAAAGTTGCCGGGGCCGCGAAGGCGGCGATCGACTGGCCAGATACGCGGGCGTGCAATGCCACCACATCGCCGTTGGCATCCAATCCCGCCCGCAGTCGCGCCATGGTTACCGGGCGGTAGAAGCCGTGCTGCATATCTTCTTCGCGGGACCAGATCAGCTTGATCGGCACGCCGGGCACTTGCTTGGCGATCCGCACCGCCTGCCCGACCATGTCCTGTCGGCCGCGTCGGCCGAAGCCGCCGCCGACGATGTGCTTGTGGACCTTGACGGCCGCCAGCGGCAGATCGGCGGCCTCGGCGGCGGCGGCGAGCGCGCTGTCGCCATTCTGGGTGCCGATCCAGATTTCGATGGCACCGGGATCGTATTTGGCGGTGCAGTTCATCGGCTCCATCGCCGCGTGGCTGAGGAAGGGCGAGGCATAATCGGCTTCGACCTGCTTGGCCGCACCGGTAAACGCTGCCTCGAAATTGCCCGCCTTCAATCCTGTGCCGGTGGCGGGGGCACCCAGTCCGGTGCTGAGGAAGCCCGCGATATCGGCGCTGCTGACATTGCCATTGCCGCCATCGTCCCACTGGATCGGCAGGCGGGCGAGGGCAGATTTGGCTTGGTAGAACTTGTCGGCAATCACCGCCACGCTGCGATCATCCACCTTCACCACATGGCGCACGCCCGGCATGGCCTTGATCTTGGCGGCATTGAAGCTTTTCAAGGTGCCGCCAAACACCGGGCATTGTGCAATCGCCGCGTTCAGCATGCCGGGCAGCTTCACGTCGATGGCAAAGACCAGGCTGCCATCGAGCTTTTCCGCCGTGTCGAGCCGCTTGACCGACTTGCCGGCGATTTTCCAGGTCTTGATGTCCTTGACCGCAACATTGGCTGGCACCGCAAGCTTCGCCGCGTCGGCCGCGACCTCGCCATAGCGGAGGGTTTTGCCGGATATGTGGGTGATGACGCTGTCGGAGGTGCTGCATTCGCCGACCGGTACCTTCCACCGTGAAGCTGCCGCCTGCATCAGCATGGCGCGTGCCGCCGCGCCGCCTTGGCGGACATAGACAACCGAGCCGCGAATGCCCTGGCTGCCGCCAGTTGCCATCGACCCCCAGGCTTGTTTCGCCGCCAGATTGGCTTCCGGGGTGATGAATTCGTATTTCACCTTTGCCCAGGCACCATCGAGTTCTTCGCAGACCAATTGTGCGAGGCCGGTCAGCGTCCCCTGCCCCATTTCAGTGCGTGCGATGCGGACGACGATGGTATCATCGGGGTGGATTGTCACCCAGATACCGACGTCTGACGGGCCATCGGCAGCGGTGGCGCGCAGGCCAAGGGCCATTCCGCCGGCGGCGGCTGATACGGTCAAGAAATGACGTCGGTTCAGTCGCATGGCGCTGGCCTCCAATGGTTCGATCTCGTAAGGCGGATAAGCACTTGCGTCATCCGCCACTTTCTCGGCACTCATCGAGACGGCGGATGACGCAAGCGCTTATCCGCCCTAAATTTCCCCTCCGCGATTACGCCGGCTTGAGGTCGGCGTACCGCAATGGCAGGGTCCTTATCCGCTTGCCAGTCGCGGCAAAGATCGCGTTGAGCACTGCGGGGGCTGCCACCGCGATGGTCGGTTCGCCCACCCCGCCCCAGAAGCCGCCCGACGGCACGATCACGGTTTCGACGTTGGGCATGTCCTCCATCCGCAGCACCGGGTAGCTATCGAAGTTGCTTTCGGCGATGCGCCCGTTCTCGATAGTGATCTCACTGTACAATGCCGCGCTGAGGCCATAGGCGAACGAGCCTTCAACCTGGGCTTTGATCTGATCGGGGTTGACCGCATAGCCCGGATCGGTTGCGGCAGCGATGCGGTGGATTTTCAAGACGCCGTCCTTGGACACTGAAACCTCGGCGGCAGCGGCGGTATAGGCGCCGAAGCCGACATTTTGGCAGATGCCGCGGAACACACCGGGTGGGGCAGGTTTGTCCCAGCCGATTTGGGCTGCCGCCGCGTTCAACACCGCCAGTTGCTTGGGGGCCTTGGCGAGCAGCTTGCGGCGGAGTTCGAGCGGGTCTCGGCCGGCAGCATGGGCAATTTCGTCAATGAAACATTCCATGTAGACGGCGTTCTGGTTGGTGTTCACCCCGCGCCAGAACCCGACCGGGACATGGGTGTTGCGCATGGCGTAGTCGATCAGCAGGTTCGGGATGGCGTTGTAGCCGAGCTCGTCCTTGGTCCAGCCCTGGAAGGTTACCGGATCGGCGCCGTCTTTGACCCCGTTGGGGATCAGATAGGCGAAGATCGACTGGCCAGACACGCGGGCATGCAGCGCCACCAGATCGCCATTGGCGTCGAGGCCGGCGCGCATCCGCGCCATCGAAACCGGCCGGTTGAAGCCGTGGCGCATATCTTCTTCGCGCGACCAGATCAGCTTGACCGGCACGCCCGGCACCTGCTTGGCGATTTGCACCGCCTGGCGCACGACATCCTGCTGGCCCTTGCGGCCAAAGCCGCCGCCAAGATGGTGTTTGTGGACTTTGACCGCCGCCAGCGGCAGGCCGCAGGCTTCCGAGGCCGCCGCAAGCGCCGCATCGCCATTCTGGGTGCCGACCCAGATTTCGATGCGGTCGGCGGTGAACATCGCGGTGCAGTTCATCGGCTCGAGCGCTGCGTGATTAAGGAACGGCGTTGCGTAGTCGGCCTCGATCTTCTTGGCTGCGCCGGCGAAGGCTGCCTCGAAATCACCAATTTTCTGCCCGGTGCCCAGGCCATCGGTGGCCGACAGGCCGGTTTTCAACAGCTCGGCGATATCGGCGCTGTTGACGTTGCTGTTCGCGCCTTCGTCCCAGCGGATCGGCAGTCGGGCGAGCGCGGTCTTCGCTTGGTAGAATTTATCGGCGACCACGGCCACCGCATCGTCGCCGACCGCGACCACGTGGCGGACCCCGGCCATCGATTTGATCTTGCTGCCATCGAAGCTTTTCAGCTTCCCGCCCGGCACCGGGCAGGCCATGATGGCGGCGTTGAGCATCCCCGGCACGGCGACATCGATGGCGAACACCAGGCTGCCGTTGAGCTTTTCAACCGTGTCGAGCCGCTTCACGCCCTTGCCGATGATCTTCCAGGCTTTCGGGTCTTTGACTGGAACCTCAGCCGGCACTGGCAGTTTCGATGCCGCGTCGGCAACCTCGCCATAGCGCAGGGATTTGCCCGAGCTATGGGTGATGACGCTGTCGGATGCGCTGCATTCGGCAACCGGAACATTCCACTGGGTGGCGGCGGCCTGGATCAGCATGGCGCGGGCGGCGGCACCGCCCTTGCGGACGTACACGACCGAGCCGCGAATGCCCTGGCTGCCGCCGGTCGACATCGGGCCCCAGGCCCGTTTCGACGCCAGATTGGCTTCTGGTGTTACGTATTCGGCTTTGACTTTGGCCCAGTTGCCATCAAGCTCATCGCAAACGAGTTGGGCGAGGCCGGTCAGCGTACCTTGCCCCATTTCCGACCGCGCGATGCGGACAGTGATGGTGTCATCCGGGGCGATGGTGAGCCAGATGCCGATTTCGGGTGCGGCGCCAGCGGCGCTCGCGGTTTGAGGAACGGTAATCCCCATCGCCAGGCCACCAGCGGCGGCGGTGGCGACGGTGAGGAACTGGCGGCGGGCGATATTCATGTGCATGGCCCCCTTATGCTGCGCCGGCTTTGCCAGCATTGCCGGCAGCGGCATGGATTGCCGCCTTGATGCGCGGATAGGTGCCGCAACGGCAAATATTGCTCATCGCCGCATCGATATCAGCGTCGGACGGTTTCGGGTTCTGCTTCAGCAACGACACCGCCGCCATGATCTGGCCTGATTGGCAGTAGCCGCATTGCGGGACTTCAAGATCGAGCCACGCCTTCTGCACCGGATGGGCCGCGGTCGGCGACAGACCTTCGATCGTGGTGATCTTGGCATTGCCGACCTGGCCGAGCGGCAGCATGCAGGACCGCGTGACCTGGCCATCGATGTGGATCGAACAGGCGCCGCACTGGGCGATACCGCAACCGAACTTGGTACCGGTCATGCCGAGCCATTCGCGCAGTACCCATAGCACTGGGGTATCGGGCGGGGCATCGACGTCGTGCATGGTGCCGTTGACGCTGATTTTGACCATAATAATCCCCGTTATTCCCGGTTTCACATAGCGGACAAGTTTAGTCCTGTATAACTCACAGTGCCAGGATGGCGGCAATCGTCAAGCCATAATTTGCTTAAATACGCGCCATAATCTAGCGTTTGAAAGATGAAACAGGCGAATGTGATCGTCATTGGCGCGGGCGTGGCAGGGCTCGCGGCAGCGGCCACGTTGCGCGCGATGGGGCGGACAGTATTGGTTCTGGAAGCGTCCGACCGCGTCGGAGGGCGGGCCTGGACAGTTCCGATCGCAGGCGGGCCGTTCGATCTCGGCGCGACCTGGCTGCACGATGCCGCGCGCAATCCGCTGGCGCAGATCGCGCGGGACCATGGCGCGGCGCTGGTGGATGCCGATGCAGTGCGCGCCCGGCGCCTGCTGGTGGATGGCCGGCCTGCGACACCTGCCGACCACGCTGCCTATGCCGCCGCCGCCGGGCGGTTCGAAGCCCTGGCACAGGCGGCCGCCATTGCCGGCGACACGTCGCTCGCCGACGCAGTGTCCGCCATGGCCGACGATCCATGGCTCGCCACTGTCGAAACCTGGGAGGCGGCGCAGATCGCCGCGGCGGATGCGCGGGATTTTTCGGTGCGGGATTGGCGCGATAACGCTTTGGATGGCGCCAATCTCTGGCTGGCGGAGGGCATCGGTGGGTTCTGTGGCCGGGTGCTGGCGCCGATGGCGGGCGAGATCCGCTTCAGCACCGGCGTGACCGGGGTGAAATGGGACCACGGCGTGACCGTCAGCACCACCGCCGGAGACTTCCATGCCACCGCCTGCATTGTTACGGTTTCGACCGGCGTGCTGACGGCCGGCGCGATCCGGTTTGATCCGATGCTGCCCGCGACCACAACCGATGCGATCGCGGGACTGCCGATGGGATTGCTGACCAAGGTGGCGGTTGAGGGCAACTGGCCTGATCGGCTTGGCATTGCGCCCGGCACCTCGCTCCGCCAGCGGGTTACCGCCCGTTTCGCGCCCGCCATGTCGTTGCATTGTTGGCCCAACGGGCACGATTATATCGCGGGCTTTGTCGGCGGGCCGACAGCCTGGGCGCTGGCCCGGGCGGGCGAAGATGCAACCCGCGATTTCGTTCGGGCGCGCTTTGCTGAACTGCTTGGGCCAGACGCTGCTGGTAGTATCACCCGCATTACCGTGTCGGGCTGGGGCAGTGATCCACTGCATCGCGGCGCCTATTGCTATGCGCGGCCAGGCCAGGCCGGCGCGCGGGCAGCTTTGGGCGCGCCACTGGGTGGTGGGCGGTTGATTTTTGCCGGTGAAGCGACGCGGACGGATGGGTTGGCCGGGACAGTTGGGGGGGCGTGGCTCGCTGGGGTGGAGGCGGCTTACGGCATCGGGATTTCGTCCGCGTCGAAGTCCGGACCGCCATAACCGGCCGCGAGCGGCAGGCGCAGGATGCGGCGGCCTTCGATCTTGAGCATCTCGGGGCAGACGGTGACGATGCTCGACGCGGCGGCACGCGCCATGGCGGTGGCGACGGTGGTGTCCTGCGCCAACTGGCCGAGATTGAGCCTGGTGGCGAAAACCACGGTGAAGCGCCTGCTTTGGCCGCCAGCGAGCGCTTCGGCGGGGGAAATCCAGATGGTGTGGACGGTTTCGTGGCCATCGCCCTGGGGTTTCTGGTCGGTTGGCATCGGCGCGAGGAAGAAATGGGTGTCGTAACGCTTGGGGCGACCTTCGGGGGTGATCCAGTGGGAAAACCGCACCATTGCGTCGGTGGCGAGTTCGATTTCGCCGGAGGTTGCGAGGTCGGTGAAGTCCGGCGCGCGGCCGATGCGGCCGGCAACGCGGGTTTCGAGCGCCTCAAGTTCGTCCGCGGTCAGTAAATGGTCGGTGCCGGCCGGGCGGGCGAGCAACATGCGCGCTTCCTCCCAGGTTTCCCGCACCCCGGCGACGCGGAGGCCGGTGGCGAGGGGGTCCTCACCGGGCACGCGGCGGCAATGCCTGTGCAGGTTCGGCGACATATCCGCATCATCGACCCGGCCGCCGGGAAATACCAGCGCGCCACTGGCAAACTCGGAGGCGACGTTGCGTTCGACCATCAGCACTTCCAGCCCGGTTGGGCCATCGCGTAGAAGGAGGATGGTGGACGCCGGGCGCGCCTTGGGCTGGTCTGACATAAGGCTATTCCTCGATCGGCACGAAAATCGAGTGGCGGATCTGGCCGTTGACCGACTGGCTGAGATGGCCCTTGCCGCTGGTGTCCTCGACCAGAATGACCTCGCCCGCGCCGATAATCCGGCTTTCACCGTCCGACGCAGTGATCTTCACCCCGGCATCGAGGTTAATGATGTACTGCCGGCGTGGCGCAGGGTGCCAATCGAGATCGTAGGTCGCCTTGGTCTGGCGGAAAATAATGCCGTGGGCGGGGAGACGGGCGGACATGCTGCCGCTGGGGGTGGTGGATTCCCAAGGGATGTCGAGGTCGCGGAAATGGGAGATGCCGTTTTCGTCTTCGTTGAGGTTGTGGATGCGCATTTGGGGTCCCTCCGGGGTTTGGGGGGAGTTTAGGGGAGGTTTGGGAGGGGAGGAAGGCGTTCTTTTTGTGGACAAAAAGAACCAAAAAAACTTTTTGGTGGTTTATTGCCGTTGGCTCGGGAGCCTGGCAGACACCTGCCGACGGTTTGACCGCGTCCGCGTAACCAAGAACGTTACGAAACAACAATGCTCGTCGTCTCCTGACGAATTTGAGGCTATCTGCCGTCGCAGGGAGGAATGGCTGTCTTGGCGTATTGGTGACTTGGTGTCCGCACCAAGGCTGACTTACTGGCGGTTGAAGTCACGATGTCACCAGGAGATGTTGAGAATCTTACCAACTTGCCGCCCGGCTGGTTTTCCGAACGCACCGGTGAGGTGGTTCAGTTAAGGCGAGATGCTGTGCGTGTAATACCAAGCGCCCGAATGACTGACTCTTCCACTCATTCGGGCGCTTGGTATTGCTCTTCCACTCATTCGGGCGCTTGGTATTGCGCACCGGGTTGGCCGGCGGCGGCGCGCCAAGCAAAGACTTATACCAAGCGCTGTTGACCCAGTCTTCATGGGTCAACATCAAGGGCGCTTGGTATAAGCCCCGAGTTGATTGGGTCCGGTATAATTCTCCCCTTCAATCGGAAGTGATAGACGGGGAATTGCCCAGCCAAGTCTACCATCGGCGCGTAGGCGTCCTACGGTCGACCCCGCGGTTGATACAGGATCACAACCCGTAGATCATAGTTTGGGTGCACGCCCATCTGTATGACGAGGCGATGCTCGTGCGGCGGAAGGTGCCTGCAGTGCAGCGCGGACATACTCCCCAAGGTTACATCAAGGTTAATGAGGTAGTGGCCGCGCATAACCAGCACCTAGCTTTTGACGCAACGGCGCATCAAAGCACAGCGCGGGTTAAAGCAAAGGCATTTAGAATATTTAATTTATTGTGCTTATTTAGCTTGAGTGATACAGTGACCACTGGAAATCGAGGTATCCATGGCAACGCTCACCCGCAGACCCACCGCACCAAGTCCAGCCGATACAGCTTTTGCGCGTGAATCCGCGCGTTTGCTCGCGCCGTCGCTGGCCGCGGCAAACCGCTCGGTGCGCCTGCATGTGGAGGGGCCCAATGCGCCAACTGAACCGGTGACCGTTCCGACGGCTGCCTTCGCGCTGCTCATCAAGATTCTGAATGAGATGGCAAAAGGCAACGCCGTGGATGTCCTGAATTATGAGGCCGAAGTGACGACGGGCCAGATGGCAAGGCTGCTCAATGTCTCAACCCCTTACGCCATCAAGATGCTGGACGACGGCAAAATTCCAGGCCGTCTGGTGGGGACGCATCGGCGCGCCAGGTTGGCCGATGTGCTGGCGTATCGTGACGATCAATATGCCGCGCGTCAGGCAGTCCTCGATCATATGTCAGGCATGGATCAAGAGCTTGGGCTGATTTGAGTGGCGGAAGCGTGCTGCGCCTTTCTGGACGCAAGCGTTCTCTATCCGGTTTCTCTACGCAATTTGCTCATGCGGCTGACACTCGAAAGCCTGTTTCAGGCGAAGTGGTCGGCGAAGATACATGACGAATGGATTACGGCAGTTTTGCGGGATAACCCGCAAATCCCGGTTGCCCGGCTGCATGATCTTCGGGACGCAAGGGATTCGCGGGTCGATGACGCTGTGGTCACCGACTACGAACCGCTGATCGACACACTCAATGCTTCCCGATCCCGGCGATCGGCATGTGCTCGCGGCGGCCATCGTTGGTCGGGCGTCGGTGATTATCACGCGCAACCTGCGGGATTTTCCGGACGCGATCTTGGTGCGGCACCGAATTCGCGCTGTGCATCCGGATGAATTTGTAAGCGGCCTCATTGAAGTGGCACCTTCGGTCGTCTTGAAGGCTTTCAGTGACCAGCAGCGACGCCTCACCAAGCCACCGATTACCATGGATGAGTTGCTGGGGGTGTTTCTGCGTCTTGATCTGACTGAAACGGTCGCACAACTTCGGCGGCTGCTGGCTTGATTCACTTTGGGCCAGTTGGACGCACTAAACAGCATACTGGGCTGCACGCACATACTCCCCCAAGGTCGGATTGAGCCGTTCAGTGAGTAGAGCCTCATTGCCGCCTCCAGCCTGGGGGGCATTTGCGCGGTGATTTCCGGGGTCGTTTGTCGTGTACGGTTGGATCGCGACGCAAGGGCTCGCGATGGCGGGGTTTGGCGGTGGCTGGTTGGGGGGGCAGGCTCCCTCACCCCGGCCCTCTCCCGGAGGAAAGCAGGAATAATTTCCTTGACATTTCGTGTCACTATGTATAACTGCATAGCATGAACACATTTTCCTCCATCCTCACTGACCTGCAGGCCGTGATTGCGGCGGGGGCAGCACGTGACCGACGATTGACAGTGCTGCTGGTGGCGTTGTGGGGGCGGGTTGCGCGCATGCGGAGCCGGCTGGAGCGGTTGGTAGCGCTGTGGCGGGCGGGGAAATTGCCGACGCCGGGTTTGCCGCGGGCGCCACAGGTCAGGGTGGCTTGCGCGGCGCCTCGGGTTCGGTTTCCGACAGTTCCTGGCTGGCTGCGGCACAAGCTTGGCTATGACGTTTCGGCGTCTGCGAGCCAGTTGCAGCATTTGCTGACGGATTCCGAGTGTGTAGCGTTTCTGGCGGCGGTGCCGCAGGCGGGTCGGATTTTGCGGCCGTTGTTGCGGATGTTGACGCCTGATGCGGTGCCGGAATTGATACGGTTGGTGCGGCCGGCGGTGGTTCGGGTATTGGCGGCTGGATTGATCCCGGCTGGGGTGGTTGGGGTGCCGGTTTCTCAAATTTCGGAGGGTTAGGGAGGGGGTTTCTTTGCGATCTTTTCATTACGATATCGTAATTACATTAAGAAAAATGGATTGCTTCACAAAGGTTCGCAATGACGGCATTGATCCGGGAGGCGCACGGCAACACGTCATAAAGTT
>JANYCX010000178.1 GCA_025360065.1 Acetobacteraceae bacterium
ACCTTGGCAGGATCGCCTTGATAGTCCTGGTCGGTGGTGCCGATCAGGGTAAAATCCTGCTCATACGGAATGGCGAAGAAGATGCGGCTGTCGGCGTTTTGGAAGAAGTAGCAACGATCATGCTCGAATAGTCGTTTTACAACGATGTGGCTGCCCTGCACCAGCCGGATTTTGGCGTGGTTGTTGGCGCGCACCATTTGGCCGGCGATCTCGGCGACCCACGGGCCGGCTGCGTTGACCAGCGCCCGCGCGGTGACAATCCGCCCCCCCGCGAGCGTGACCTGCCATAGCCCGTCGCGGCGCTCGGCGCGCAGGCAGGCGGTTTGGGTCAGGATTTCCGCGCCGAGATCGGCGGCGGCGCGTGCGTTCAGCACCACCAGCCGTGAATCCTCGACCCAGCAATCGGAAAATTCAAAGGCTTTGGTGAACTCGGGCCGCAGCACAGCGCCGGCTGGGTCGCGATCGAGCCGCAAGGTGCGCGTCGCCGGCAGACGCTTGCGGCCGCCGAGATGGTCGTAGAGGAACAGCCCGAGCCGCAGCAGCCACGCCGGGCGCAGCCCCTTATGATGCGGCAGCACGAAGCGCAGCGGCCAGATGATGTGCGGTGCGATGCCCCACAGCACCTCGCGCTCCATCAGCGCCTCGCGCACCAGGCGGAATTTGTAGTGTTCGAGGTAGCGCAACCCGCCATGGATCAGCTTGGTTGATGCCGACGATGTCGCCCCCGCCAGATCGCCCTTTTCGGCCAGCAGCACGCGCCAGCCGCGGCCGGCGGCATCGCGCGCGATGCCCGTGCCGTTGATGCCGCCGCCAATGATGACCAGGTCGAAAATATCGGTGCCCATGGCGATGTTCTAGCCTTGGGGCCGCGCGGCTGGGAAGGGCAGCGGGGACGTGTAACGATCCTGCGTTGTTGCGGTCCTCATTGCAGGATTGACCGGGAGACCTGACATGGACCGCATTCTGAAACTGCTCGCCTGGCCGGCTTCGTTGTTTATCGCCTATATTTTTCTCTGGTATGAACAGTACAAGCTCACCGGCGATCCGGGATCGGTTGAACTGTTCACCATCCTGACCAACGGCTTCGGTCTGAACGACTATGAAAAGCCGGTACGGCTTGGGGTGGCGACCGCCGAGATTACCGCGTCGATCCTGGTGCTGCTGCCCTGGACCCGGGTTTATGGCGCCATTCTCGCGTTCGCGATCATTTCCGGCGCGATGTTTTTCCATCTGGTCTATCCGCTCGGCATCGATCCGATCGGCGATGGCGGGGCGCTGTTCGCCCATGCGGTTCAGGTCTGGCTGTGTGCCGCGTTTGTGCTGGTGGCGTGGCGACGGGAGGTAGCGGCCCTGGTCCATCGCGCAACTGGGGTGCGTTTGCTGCCGGCCTGATCGGCTTGCCCATCACTACGTATGCCCAGGGGGGGCGATAGTCAAAACCGGTTCGATGTCCAACAGCCCCGCCGGCAGGGATTTCTGGGTCTTGGCCCCCAGCGTCTTGAGCTGATCAAACTGGCGGAACACGTTGCCGCTTCCGGTCTTCAGCTTGTTCATTGCGTTGTCGTACGACGTCTGGGCGTCACCAAGCCGCCCGCCCAGCCGTTCCATATCGGTGGTGAAGCCGACGAATTTGTCGTACAACTGCCCGGCGCGATCGGCGATGGCTTCGGCGTTTTTGTTGCGTCGCTCGACCTGCCAGACGCTCGCCGCCGTCCGCAGCGCGATCATCAACGTCGTCGGCGTGGCGATGTTCACATTTGCCTCGATCGCCATCCCGGTGAGGTCAGGGGCTTCCTGCAGCGCAACCGCGAGCGCGCCTTCGATCGGCACGAACATGATCACATAATCGACCCCGCCATTGGTGTGGGCATGATAATCTTTGCCGCCGAGGGTTTTGATGTGGGTGCGCAGCGACAGCAGATGGCGTTGCAGTTGCAGTGCGCGGTCCTCGTCGGTTTCCCCGTTCACATGGGCTTCGAACGCAGTCAGCGACACTTTGGCATCAATGACGATGCGCTGGCCGCCGGGTAAGTTCACGATCACATCCGGGCGCAGGCGCTGGCCGTCCTCGGTGGTATGGCTCGCCTGGACGATATATTCCTCGCCCGCCCGCAAGCCGGATTTTTCCAGGATCGTCGCCAGGATCATTTCCCCCCACGCGCCCTGTGTCTGCGCCTTGCCTTTGAGCGCGCGGGTGAGGTTCGAGGTTTCCGAGGTCATCACCGCGCTGGCCGCCGAAAGCTGGCGGATCTGTTCGGCAAGCGTCGCGCGTTCCTTGGCGCTGTCGGTGTGGGCGACGCCAAGGATTTGTTGGAATTCGACCAGCTTTTCCCGCAGCGGCGTCAGCACCACGTCGATCTGGTCCTTGTTCTGCTTCTTGAAGGTCTCGCCGTGCTCTTGCATGATGGTATTGGCGGCGAGCTTGAATTCCTTGGTCATCTCGTCCCGCACATCCTGCAGTTGCGCCAGTTTTTCGGCGGATTGCCGGCGCTCCTGCTGCAAGGTTTCCCGCACACTGGCAAGAACGGCCTCAAGCTCGGCCTTTTCACGCAGCGTATTTTCGGCGGTGGCAAGGCGGTCACGCAGATCCGCCAACTCTTTCTGTGCAGCGTCAAGCTTGGCAGCCCAGGTGGCAAGCCGTTCCTCGACCTGAGCCTTTTCCTGGCGCAAAGCTTCAAGCCGCCCAGTGGCAACACCTAACCCAGCGTCCAACTTCGCGACGCGCATCAGCGTATCGGCTAGCGTCGCCTCGACCCGGCTCAGCGCCTCCCGCGCGGTCGCCAATTCGGTTTGCAGCTTGCCATTGTCGATTTGCAGTCTTTCCGCCCGCTCGGTGCGCCCAGCCAGTTGCCCTTCGAGTTCCGGCACGCGCAGGGCATGCACACGTTCTACCGCTAAATCGCGATCAAATGCGGCATTTTCGGCGCGCAACGCCACGAGTTCCGCCTCGCCGCCGGGCGCGGTTGCACGACGCGACCCGAACCAAATGATCGCGCCGAGGACGCACAAGATCAGCGCCCAGGTGATGTAAAGCTCCATTACGACGTCCTTTTCCGGCGTCCAGCGACGCGGCGGCGAACTTACGCTACCCTGGCCGGATGACCATCACCCACCCCACCGCCGCAATCATCGGTGCCGGCCCCGCCGGGCTTGCCGCCGCCGAAACCCTGGCCGAGGCCGGTTTCGCCGTCACCATTTTCGACCGCATGCCGTCCCCGGCGCGGAAATTCCTCATGGCCGGCCGCGGCGGGCTGAACCTTACCCATAGCGAGCCGCTCGACGCCCTGCTCGATCGCTACGGCGCGGCAAGGCCCGCGTTGGAGCCGGCAATCCGTGCCTTTCCCCCCGCAGCGGTTATCGCCTGGGCCGAGGGGCTGGGCCAGGAAACCTTCATCGGCTCCTCGGGCCGGGTGTTCCCAAAATCGCTGAAGGCCAGCCCATTGCTGCGCGCCTGGCTCGCCGACCTTACCCAGCTTGGGGTCAGCTTGCGGCGAAGCTCGGAATGGGCGGGCTGGTCGGACGCCGGCGCGCTGCACTTTGCCGATGGGCTGGAAGTTGTCGCCGATGTGACAATTCTGGCACTCGGCGGCGCATCCTGGCCACGCCTCGGGGGGGGCGGGGCGTGGACCAAATTCCTGCCGCCCGCGGCGATCCAGCCCTTTCAGCCGGCCAATTGCGGTTTTACCGTCCCGTGGTCGGAAATTTTCCGCACCCGCTATGCCGGCACGCCATTGAAGCGCATCGCCATCAGCTTCGCAGGCCGCACCCAGCGCGGCGAGGCAATGGTAACCGACAAAGGCATCGAAGGCGGCGCAATCTACGCGCTGTCCGGCCCCCTCCGAGACGCCATCGCCACCAACGGCTCAACGACCCTGCTTCTAGATATGCGTCCGGATATCGATCACCCGACCTTGGCCAAAAGCCTCGGGGTTCCGCGCCGGGGCCAGTCGCTGTCAACCTTCCTGCGCAAGCACGCCAATTTGCCGGCGGTGGCGGTCGGCCTGGTGCAGGAAGCGCTCCACGCCGGCAGCAGCGCCGATCTGGTCGATCTGGTGAAATCGCTGCCGCTGACCCTGGTCGCCCCCAGCCCGATTGCGCGCGCGATATCATCGGCCGGCGGGGTGCGGTTCGACGCGGTCGATGCGCATTTCATGCTGCTTGACCGGCCGGGGGTGTTCGTGGCCGGTGAAATGCTGGATTGGGAAGCGCCAACCGGGGGGTATTTGCTCCAGGCCTGCCTTAGTAGCGGGAAATTCGCAGCATTGGGAGCGATAGCGTTTCAGGCGAAATCAAGCGCGTTCTTTTTGTGAACAAAAAGAACCAAAAAACTTCATCCATCCCTGCCGCTGGCGCTGCTCCCTCTCCCCTCGGGAGAGGGCCGGGGTGAGGGTGCTGCCGCACATAAACAATTACGATATCGAAACAAATAAGGCCTAGAAATACCCCACCCCTCAGCCCCCTAAAATTCGAAACCCCGGCGAAACCACAATCCCAGTCCGTGCCACCTCCGGCACAACCGCTGCTACCATTTGCCGCACCCGCCGAACCACCTCCGGCACAGGATCAACTGTCAATAGTCGCAACAATGGTCGCAATATCCGCCCCGCCTGCGGCACTGCCGCCAGGAACGCCGTGCACTCGGCGTCCGTCAGCAGATGCTGCAACTGCGACCCGTACGCCGCCACCTGAAACCCCAGCTTGCGCAGCAACCATCCCGGCGCCGAGGGAAATCTGACACCATTTGCCGCCCGCGGCGCACACACCCGCCCAACCCGCAGCGCCCGCGCCTTCGGTAATTTCCCCGCCCGCCAAAGCGCCACCAGACGCTCCAACCGCGCCCCCATCCGCGCAATCCGCCCCCACAGCGCCACCAGCAGCACTGTCAGTGCCCGGTCACGCGCCGCCCGCGCCGCAATCGCGGCCTGCAGGTCAGAGAGGATGTTGGTAAAAATGAACATAAACGTCTAATATAATAACATAGCTGGTTTGTCAAGAAAATCTGCATCCGACCAGCGCAATCACTCGAATTCTGGCTGTCGGGCGGGACTTGAATACCGTCATCGCGAGGCCCCGCTTGGGCCGTGGCGATCCAGAAGAACTGCACCCAACCCTTGAGCGCGATCTTTGGATCGCCACGGCGGCGTCGCCCGATGATGAGGATTTTGGACCTGCCGCAGCACCTCAAGGCACTATTGGTTCCTTCAGGCGTTTCCACCGCTGCCCATACGGATCGGGACACTGACAATCCATGCGCACAACCCCGGCAACAGGGCAGGCCTTCGCTGACAAAGATCGAAAGTCGCGAAGGAGCCGACGCTTCACAGACGACGACGTGGCGGCTCGCTTCAGAGATTGTCCCGCACCCTCCACCTCTTCAGCCAAGACGAGCCCCGTGGATTGAACTTCCAGGCATTGCAACCCGGCGAGATACTCAGAGTTCTAAATATACGATAAGGGAAATTGTTATATATGAAGACGAGGCGATTTGTCTCTTGATTCGGCTTTATGAGCCTGTAGGTTTGGTGCATGCCCATTCCTGATTACCAATCCATGATGCTACCCGTTCTCACAATCTCGACGAGTGGCGAGGTTCGCGTCGGTGATGCCGTGAATCGCCTCGCGGATGAATTGAAGCTCACACCTGACGAGCGCGCGCAGCTTTTGCCGTCGGGCAAGCAAACCCTGTTTGGCAACCGCGTCCATTGGGCAAAAACCTATCTGAACAAAGCGGGGCTGATAGAAGGCACAAGACGGGGCCATTTTCAGGATCACCGCACGCGGGCAACAGGTAATCGCCTCCCATCCTGTGCGCATCGATAACGAATTTTTGGTTCAGTTTGCAGAGTTCCGTCAGTTCAAAGAGCGGTCGGCGGAAAGCACCGCAGCGGGAGCAGCACCCGCCGAGCCAGTTTTCGTCAACAACCAAGCCGAAACGCCTGACGAAGTCATGCGGATCGCGCACAAGCAGATCGAACTAGCGCTCGCATCGGATCTCCTTGACCGCGTCCGTGCCGCGCCACCAGCTTTTTTTGAGCGCCTTATCGTCAACCTGCTTTTGAGCATGGGATATGGTGGGTCAGCGGTCGATGCTGGCCGCGCGCTCGGACGTAGCGGTGATGATGGCGTCGACGGTGTGATCGATCAGGATGCGCTCGGACTTGATCGCGTGTACATCCAGGCGAAGCGCTATGCGGAAGGTAATAACATCGGGGCCGGTGCAATCCGTGACTTCTTCGGTAGTCTTGATCGGCACAAGGCGACAAAAGGTCTATTCGTCACCACCTCAACCTTCTCCCTTCCAGCGAGAGAAACGGCGGAGTTTCTGAGCAAGCGGATTGTCTTGGTCGACGGCGAGCAACTCACCCGTCTCATGCTCCGGCACAATGTCGGGTGTCGGGTCGAAGAGGTTCTGCACATCAAAAAGGTTGACGAAGACTTCTTCGAATAAGGGGTTGCCGATTTCGCCCCGATTGCGAGCACGGTCCATCCTAAGTGGGCCGCTCCTCCCCCTTCACCGCCCCCGAGGCATCGCCGCCACCGCAATCCCGAACCCGGCCCCCATCAAACTCACCACGCCAATCAGCAGCCGCAGCCGCAAGGTCAGCTCCGCCTGCTCAGTCTCAAACCGCGCCAGCATCGCCCCGCGCTCTGCCGCCACCCTTGCGGTGATCTCGGCAAGGCCGCCGCGTTGGCCCTTGGGCAGGATGGCGGCCGCACTGTCGGCGAGGCGGGTGCGGAGTTTTTCCAACGCACTCGCCGGATCTGCCCCGGCCGCGGCAACCAGCACCGCATCCAGGGTGGCCTGGCGCTGCAGCGCGCGTTCCAGCGGCAACGGGGCAATGGCGCTCGCCATGATCCCGACCAGCCCAACCACGGCAAAGCAGGCACCGATGAAACCCAGCGCCGCATTGGACGGACGGTTGGGGCGCAAGCCGGCCTGATCGTGTGGGGGCATCGATATCTCCTATGTCGGCTGCGACATCCTCCTGCTGCATCGCGCCGTCAAGCTAAGGATAGTTTAACCTGAACGGCGCATGGTCTGTTGTCCGAGCAGGCACAACCCGATGCATTTACCCTCATTCCGTGCCTGGCTTAGTCAGGCATTCGGTCACCCGGCCAGCCCAGAACCGGGCGACAGTTCCGATCACGATGCCCTCGCGGTGGGGTCAGTGGCGGGGCGTGGGCTGCCATCTCCCCCGTCAGTGGTGCATTGGAACCCATCCCGGCTGCTGGTGGCACAGAATCTCTGGGGCAATGGTTACATAACGGCGGGCGGCGGGCGTGAAGCCAAGCATCTGGCCACGCCAATCGGGCTGTCATCGGCGGCGACGGTGCTGTTGCTGGGGGCCGGCGCGGGCGGGGTTGCAGCCCTTATGGTCACGGAGTTTGGTGCCTGGGTGGTGGGCTATGAGGCCGATCCCCAGTTGCAGGCGGCGGCGGTTGGACATTTGCGGATGGCTGGGCCGGCCGTTACCAAACGCGCGACGGTCGAATTGTTCGATCCCCTGGCACCGCAATTCCGCACGAATTTCTGTCACCATGCGGTTGTGCTCGATACGATCCGCGCGGCCCCGATTGAGCCGTTCCTCGAGGCGATCAGCCTGGCATTGAAGGCGCATGGCCAGATTGTGATGGCCGAGTTTGTCGCCACAGCGCCACTCGATCCGACCGACCCGGCAATTGCCGCCTGGTGCCGCCTGGAAGGGCGATCGCCGGGCTTGCATTCCGAGCCAGCGATTACGCGCGCGCTGGCCCGGCTTGGCTTTGATGTCCGGGTGGTGGAAGATATTTCAGCGCGCCACATGCAGCTTTGTTTGCGCGGCTGGAAGGACCTGGTGCGCGGCATGGGGGCCACCAAGCCATCGCCAGCGGAAGCCGCGGCGATTGTGCACGAAGCCGAGTTATGGACACGGCGCATCCGCCTGATCCATAGTGGTGCCATCCGGCTGGTGCGCTGGCATGTGCTCGGCGCGGTGCACGCCAAGGTGACGCCGGCGCCGCACTAATTTTCAGTGTTGTTTCAGGGATTCGGGGCAGCCCGCCGCCAAGTGAAGTTCCGGCCCCAAGCTTGACTTGCACAGTGTCAAGCTTTAGGCAGCGCCCTCCATTCCACAGATCACCCTAGGTCGTTTGTCATGAAGATCCGTAACAGCCTGAAGGCGGCCAAAATCCGCGACAAGAATTGCCGCGTCGTGCGCCGCCGTGGTCGCGTCTATGTGATCAACAAGAAGAACCCGCGCATGAAGTGCCGCCAGGGTTAAAGGAAGCGTCTTCTTTTTGTGAACAAAAAGAAGCAAAAAAACTTCCTAACTCTGTTGCCGTTGGCGTGGTTTCGCCGCGAGGGCACGGCGAAGCTCTGAAATTGATAAAGTTTTTTTGTTTCTTTTTGTTCACAAAAAGAACACGCTTCCTGCCCTAACTTGCGGGTGATGCGCGATGATCGAACAACCAGAACCGCTGCACGACGTGCTCGCCCGCCGCGACAGCATTGTCGCTGGCTTGCGGCGCCTGTTGCCGGAAAGCGGCGTAATTGCCGAACCGCTGCGGTTAAAGCCGTACGAAACCGACGGCCTATCCGCCTATCGGCAGACCCCGATGGCAGTGGTGTTGCCCGAAACCACCGAACAGGTGGCCGCAATCATGGCCTTCTGTTCAAGTGAAGGCGTGCGCGTAGTGCCGCGCGGCGCGGGAACGTCTTTGTCGGGCGGCGCGCTGCCGATGGAAGATGCTGTGGTCGTTGGGCTGATGCGGATGAACCGCATCCTCGACATCGACTACGCCGATCGCTGCGCGGTGGTGCAGGCCGGCGTCACCAATATCGGCATCACCCAGGCGGTATCTGCCCGTCAGTTTTTCTACGCCCCCGATCCATCGAGCCAACTCGCCTGCATGATCGGCGGCAACGTCAACATGAATTCCGGTGGCGCGCATTGCCTGCGCTACGGGGTCACCGCCAACAATTTGCTCGGCCTCAAGATCGTGACTGTCGATGGCCAGATCGTCGATATTGGCGGCGCCCATCTCGATGCGGCCGGGCTCGACTGGCTTGGCCTGCTAACCGGCAGCGAGGGGCAATTGGCGATTGTGACCGAGGTCACGGTGCGGATTTTGCGCAGCCCCGAAGGCGCACGGGCGATGCTGGCGGCGTTCAAGTCCAACGAAATCGCCGGCGCCTGCGTCGACTCGATTATTTCATCCGGCATTATCCCGGTGGCGCTCGAATTCATGGACCGCCCGGCGATCCATGCCTGCGAGGCGTTCGCCCATGCCGGCTATCCGCTCGACGCGGAAGCGATGTTGATCATCGAGGTCGAAGGCAGCGTTGCCGAACAGGATGATCTGCTCGGCCGGATTAGCGCAATTTGCGCCCGCCACGATCCGATAAGTCTGAAAGTCGCCGAAAGTGCGGAACAATCGGCGGCGATCTGGAAAGGCCGCAAGGGCGCGTTCGGCGCGGTCGGGCGGATTTCTCCCGATTATCTCTGCATGGACGGCACCATCCCGACCAGCCAATTGCCCGCCGTGCTGCGCCGGATTGGCGAAATGAGCGCGAGTTACGGCCTGCAGGTCGCCAACATTTTCCATGCCGGGGACGGCAATCTGCACCCGCTGATCATGTTCGACGCCAATGACCCAAGCAGTTTCCACAAAGCCGAGGCGTTCGGCGCCGACATCCTCAAGCTGTGCGTGGAGGTCGGCGGCTGCCTGACCGGCGAGCACGGCGTCGGCGTTGAAAAGCGCGATCTGATGGGGGTGCAGTTCACCGAGATCGAGTTGGACCAGCAGCGCCGTTTGAAATCGGCCTTCGATCCGGGCTGGCTATTAAATGCCAACAAGGTTTTCCCGCTAACGGCGGCGTTGCGCGCGGCATGATCCCAACCGACGAGGCCGGCATCGTCGCCGCCATCCAACACGCTGCCGGCCCACTCGCCATTCAGGGCCATGGCAGCAAGCTTGCCATGCTGCGCCCGGTCCAGGCGGCCGCCACCTTGTCCACCGCCGGTCTCACCGGGGTCACTTTCTATTCGCCCAACGAATTGGTGATTTCCGCCCGGGCCGGCACGACGATTGCTGAATTGGCCATGGTGGTGGCCAAAAATGGCCAGCATCTGATCGCCGAGCCGCCGGAACTCGGCGCGTTGCTGGGCAGCGATCAACCCGGCACCATCGGTGGCGCGGTCGCGGCCAATTTGTCCGGCCCGCGCCGGGTCGCCTGGGGCGCGATGCGCGACCATGTGATGGGGCTGCGCGCGGTTAATGGGCGCGGCGAAATCCTGCGCGCCGGCGGGCGGGTGCTGAAGAATGTCACCGGGCTTGATGTCTGCAAGCTGCTGTCTGGCAGCCACGGCACCCTCGCTGTCATCACCGAAGTGACGTTAAAGGTCCTGCCCGCCCCGGAACGCCGTGCGACGTTGGTGTTGAAGGGGCAGCCCCCAGCCCACGCGGTCGCCGCTCTATCAGCCGCACTTGGCTCGCCCTACGCGGTGTCCGGTGCCGCCTGGCTGCCGGCCGATCTGGCCGCGCTTGTGCCGTCGCTTAGCTGGCTCGGCGGCAATGTCACTCTGGCGCGGCTCGAGGATTTTGCACCGTCGGTTGCTTATCGTAGCGAAAGACTGCGCGCTGAATTGGCGGAATTCGGGGCCGTTGAAATGCTTGACGATGCGGCGAGCGCAGTGCTTTGGACCGATATCGGCAATGTGTCGCCGCTCGTTCACGCGCCGGGCGCGATCTGGAAAATCTCGGTCCGTCCATCGCAAGGCGCTGGAATTGTCGCCGCCATGCAGGCGATCGGTGCGACCTGCATGCTCGACTGGGGTGGCGGACTGGTCTGGGTTTCCGGCCCGGCGACTGCGGCTGCCCACCATGCGGTCGAAGCCGCCACACGCGCGGCGGGCGGCGTGTGGACCGTGATGCGTGCCCCCGATCCGTGGCGGAGTGCCGTCGCGGTGATCCCGCCGGGGCCGCCCGCGATGGCCGCGATTGGCGCGCGGGTCAAAGCCGCCTTCGATCCGCGCGGCATCCTCAACCCTGGCCGCATGGTCGCCGGAGCCTAGCGATGCAAACCAATTTCACCGCTGACCAACTGCGCGACCCCGACACCGCGAGTTCCAACCAGATCCTGCGCACCTGCGTCCATTGCGGCTTTTGCACCGCCACCTGCCCGACCTTCCTGTTGTTGGGCGACGAACTCGATTCGCCGCGCGGGCGGATTTATTTGATCAAGGACATGCTCGAAAGTGGCCGTGATGCCACCGAGGAGGTGGTGCGCCATGTCGATCGCTGCCTGTCGTGCCTGTCCTGCATGACCACCTGCCCGTCGGGGGTGAACTACATGCATCTGGTGGATCACGCCCGCACCCATATCGAGGCGACGTATGTCCGCCCCTGGCATGATCGGGCGCTGCGCCGCGTGCTGGCAACGGTGTTGCCACGCCCGGGGCTGATGCGCATGGCGTTGTTGGCGGCCCGCCTCGCACGGCCCTTTGCCGGGCTGTTGCCCCGCGGCCCGCTGGTGTTCAAACGCCTGCATGCAATGCTGCGCATGACGCCGGCCAACCTGCCCGCCAATGCTGCCGTCGCGCCCCAGGTTTTCCGCCCAATCGGCCCACGCCGGGGCCGGGTGGCACTGCTTGCCGGGTGTGCCCAGCAAGTCCTCGACCCCGCCATCAACGACGCCACCATCCGCCTGCTAACCCGGATGGGGATCGAGGTTGTGGTCGCCAAGGGCGCCGGCTGCTGCGGCGCATTGGCCCACCACATGGGCAAGCACGACCCGGCAATGGACGCCGCCCGCGCCAACATCGCCGCCTGGTCCGGCGAACTGGACGGCGAGGGGCTGGATGCGATCATCGTCAACGCTTCGGGCTGCGGCACCACGGTCAAGGATTACGGCTTCATGTTCCGTGCCGAGCGTGGCGTCTGGCCCAAGCAAGCCGCGCGGATCGCCGAATTGGCGCTCGACATCAGCGAATACCTGCTGCGGATCGGCTACGCCGCGAGCCGCCCGGCGGCCGATCTGACCGTCGCCTATCATTCCGCCTGTTCCCTGCAGCACGGGCAAAAAATCACCGAGGCACCCAAGACCTTGCTGCGCCAGGCCGGCTTCAAGATTGTCGAACCCGCCGAGGCGCATATTTGCTGCGGTTCGGCCGGCACCTACAACATTCTGCAACCTGACATCGCCGACCAGTTGCGGGCGCGCAAACTTGGTAATCTGGCCGCCACCGGTGCCGATTTGATCGCCGCCGGCAATATCGGCTGCATGACCCAACTGGCGGGCGAGGCGTTGCCCATTGTCCATACGGTTGAACTACTGGACTGGATGGCCGGTGGCCCGGCTCCCAAAAAGCTGAAAATGCCGGCGCTCGCGGCGGATTGACTTGCCGGCATCGCCGATGTGGACGAAATTGGCGCATGCGCATCCTTCCGACGATTCTGGCAGCTTTTGTCCTGCTCCTGGCCGCCGGTCCGGCGCTCGGCCAGGGCCGCCCCGATATCGATAATCTGCTCAACCAGCTCAAAGTCGCCCCCGATGAACAGGCGGCGCTGGTGCTGGAACGCCGCATCCGCGACGCCTGGATGAAATCCGGATCGCCATCCGCAATCGTGATGTTTCAACGCGGCATGCGCGACCTGGCGGCAAAAGACCTCGACCGCGCGCTCGATGCGTTCGATTCCGCCCTGGTGCTCGAACCTGACTGGATCGAAGGCTACCACCGCCGCGCCGTCGCGCGTTTCGAAGCCGGGAAATACGACCTGGCGCTCGAAGACATTCAGGAAGCCCTGACCCGCGAGCCGCGCCATTTCATCGTCCTGCAAAGCCTGTCGCGGATTGCCGAGGCCCGCAAGGATTGGAAAGGCGCGCTGGCGGCGTTCAAACGCTGCCTCGACGTGAACCCGAAGATGCCCGGTGGCACTGAACGGCTGGCGATGTTGCAAAAGAAAGTCTCAGGGGAAGCGCTATGACGCCGGCCGCATTCGCACTCGCCCATGAAACCACCTGGCCGCGCGATATTGGCGCGCATTTGCTGGCCGGCGCCTTCGAGCCGGCGCCGTGGAACGCGGTGCTGGGCCCGACTGCCGCACGGGGTGGACCGAACGGGGTGCTGCTACATCGCGGCGCCCTGATTGCGCAATGGGGCGATACGCGCCAGATCGACATGACTTTCAGCGTGGCGAAATCCTATCTGGCGATCCTTACCGGGGTGGCGCTGAGCGATGGCTTGATCCGCGATATTGATGAGCGGGTCGGCGTGACGGTTGATGATGGCGGCTTTGCCGGGGCGCATAATGGCGCAATCACCTGGCGGCATTTGCTGACCCAGACTTCCGAATGGGAAGGCACCCTGTTCGACAAGCCCGACCAGATCGACCGCTATCGCAGCACCGCCAATGGCGGCGATGCGCTGGCCGGCCACAAAAAGGGCGATCCACGGCCGTTGCAGGCGCCCGGCAGCTACTGGGAATATAATGATGTCCGGGTGAACCGGCTGGCGCTGGCATTGCTGCGTCGCTTCGGACGATCGTTGCGCGATGTGTTCGCCGAACGGATCATGGCCCCGATTGGCGCCAGCGATGACTGGCGCTGGCTTGGCTATCGCAACTCGATCGTGTCGGTGGACGGCCGTCCGGTTGAAAGCGTTTCCGGCGGCGGGCATTGGGGCGGCGGGGTGTTCATCCATGCCGACGATCAAGCGCTGATCGGCCAGTTGATGCTGGCGGACGGGGTGTGGAACGGCCGACGCCTGCTGCCGTCCGGTTGGGTCGCCGCCATGCGCACGCCTTGCCCGATCCGGCCGGATTACGGGCTGCTGTGGTGGCTCAACACCGATCGCGGTTTCAAGCCGGCAGCAAGCCCAGAAAGCTATTTCGGCCTTGGCGCGGGCGGCAACATCACCTGGATCGATCCGGCGAATGACATTGTTGCTGTGTTGCGCTGGATTGATGTGGCGGCTTTGAATGACTGGATCGCAATGGCGCTGGCGGCGGTCAAGCAGAGCTGATCACGCCAAGCGCGCGCAGCAGCGGCACACGCTGAGCAATAAATTCGCCCAGGGCGCGTTCCAGCTCGGCGATATTTTCGTCGTCGGACATGATTTTCTCGCCGTTCTTGACGACCCGCTCCCCCAGCCGGGACATCAACTGCCAGACGTAGCGCGCCAACGCAGACGCGTCGCCAAGGCCCTGCTGCATCCCCAGCAGGCACATCTGCTGCACACGGAACACCGGGACCGCGCCGCCGATCACCGGGGAGGCGAGATAGGCAATCACGCTGTTGCCGACGGCGTTGTTGTCGATGACGTGTTGATTGAAAGCGCGGCATTGGGCCACGGTTTCCGCGCTCGGGGTTTGGGCCGGACCAAGATGCCCGGCACCGGTCAGCAGTAGCAAAATCGCATGCAGTTTATCGACCGTCAGATGGGCGAGCCCCGGCACCGCGAGCAGCTGGTCGATTGATTTTGGCGCGTAGTTTTGCGCGGCCAAAGCGGCGATCAACGGGGCGAACACCGCGTCGGGGATGGTCGCGTCACTGAACGGGCCGGGGTTTTTGGCCGGTACGTCCTGCGCCGGGGTAAGCAGGATATAGGGTTGCGTCCGCAATGCCGCCCAACGCCGCGCTGGTGACAGCCGCCTTGGGCCTTTGATGAAAATATCGCGCCGGAAGCCCTGATTGGTCAGGCAATCGCGGGTCGCCTCGCGCAGCACCGGATGGGAGATGGTGGCGAGCATTTGCAGGCCTTCCTGCGGCAGATTGATCGCATCAATATGGGTCAGCAGATAGGCCGAGGTGGCGTAGCTCAGCTTGGCCTGTTCCATGCGCGCGGCGAAATCGGCAAAGCCCATCACCCGCCAATCCGGCACGAAGTATTCGTGCGCGAGATAATCCCGCCCCTGCTCGGCCAGGCTTTGCAACTTGGCCTCAAGGCCCGGATTGGCACGAAAATAAACCGAGTTGGCGTCGATCAATGCGCGTGCAAAGCCCAGTGCGCCATCGATGCTGGCCGCCATCCCACCGGCGGCGCTGCCGGCAAGGTCGGCATGCAGTTTCATCAGATTGCGTAACGGCAGTAACGGCGCCATGCCGGGCAGGCAGTTGTAACTGGCATAAACCATGCCGCCGACCCGCAGTTTGCGGCGGATCAGATCGATAACGATCTGGCCATCGACCTCGGAAATCCAGCTCCACACGCCATGCAGCGCGATAATATCGAAGTCCGGCAGATCGTCGCGCGTGGCGAAATCGGCGAAACTGTTATCGCACAGCATCGCCGGCGCCCCGGATGCGGCAATCAGCCCTTGGGCATGGGCGGTGTGGCTGGGGTTGTAGTCGGTGCCCCAGAATGTGCCTTCATTGGAGGCTGCGTGGATCGCGATCGCCACACCCTGGCCAAAGCCGAGTTCGAGGTAGCGCGTCGGCCCGTCTGGTGCTGGCGCAAAACCGGCATCAAGACAGGCCAGACGCAGGATCGGCGGGCAAAGCTCGCGATAATAGCCGAAGCTATAGGCGATTTCCGCGGGGTTGCTCGACATCCAGGTCATGCAGTCACCTAATCCGGTTATCGCGCTATTCCCCGGTAAACACCGGGCGGCGCTTTTCAACGAACGCGTTGGCAGCTTCGCGATGATCGTCGGTCGCATGGGCCAGCGCCTGCATTGCCGATGACAGTTCCAGCACCGTATCAAGCCGCGAATGCCGGCCTTCGACCAGCAACCGCTTGGTTAGCCGCACCGCTTGCGGCGGATTGACAGCAATGCGTTTGGCGAGTGCCACCGCCGTTGCCATCAATTCGTCATCGGGCACCACCCGTGACACCAACCCACAGGCCAAAGCTTCCTCGGCGGTGAGCGGATCGCCGGTCAACGCCATCTCGGCGGCTTTCGAATACCCCACCACGCGCTGCAACAGCCACGCCCCGCCATCGCCGGGCACCAGCCCGACCTTGACAAAGCTTTCGGCGAAGCGCGCCGATTGGCCGGCGATGCGGATATCGCACATGCAGGTCAGGTCGCAGCCCGCGCCGATGGCCGGACCGTTTACCGCGGCAATGATCGGCACTTCGAGTTTCTCGAACGCCAACGGAATCCGCTGAATGCCGCGCTTGTAGTAGCTGGTGGTGTTGACCGGCCGGCGGCGGCGTTCCTCGGCACCCTCGGCCATGCGCTTGACGTTGCCGCCGGCGGAAAACGCGCTGCCATTGGCAGTCAGGATCGCGACGCGCACCGATCGGTCACCGTTCATCCGGTCACAGGCGGCAACCAGGCCTTCGATGATGTCATCGGAAATCGGGTTGCGTTGTTCGGGCAGGTTCAACGTCAGCGTGACGATGGCGCCGTCTTGCTGGTAGAGCAGGTCTTCGGACATTCAGGAAGGCTCCTTGAAGGGAGGAGTTCTTTTTGTGAACAAAAAGAACCAAAAAAACTTTTTGATACTGGTGCACTGCTGCCGGTGCGGACTCCGAGACAAAGTCGGCGGTTCTTTCGTTTTGGTGTTGCCAAAAAAAGAAGTTTTGCCTTTACCTCAACCCAAGCCCCCTCGCGATCATCCCTCGTAAAATCTCCCTGGTGCCGCCCCGCAACGAAAAACTCGGCGCATGCAGCATGCTATGCGCCAGCACGGCGAGGAAGTCCTCGGTGGTTTCGGCCGTCGGCTCACTCGCGATCAGCGTTCGCGCAATTTCCGGAATTTCCTGTTCCAACGTGGTGCCGAGGTCTTTCACCATCGCCGCATGATTGGCTGGTTCCAGACCTTGTTGCAGCATCCCGGAAATCGAGCGTGACATCCGCCGCAAGGTGATGAAATGCGCCTGCAAGCGGCCAAGCGCGATCGCGGCGCGTTCCGAAGGGTCACGGCCCAGCACCCGCATCAGTTCCACCACCAGCCCGAAAGTCGACAGGAACCGCTCTGGCCCGCTGCGCTCGAACGCCAATTCGCCGGTGACCTGTTTCCAGCCCGCGCCCTCGGTCCCCAACAACGCATCTTCCGGCAGGAAAGCGTCGGTGAACACCACCTCGTTGAAATGATGCGCGCCCGACAGGGCGTGGACCGGGCGGATCTGCATGCCCGTGGTGGTCTTCATATCGACGAGGAATTGTGTCGTGCCGGCATGGCGATCGGTGGAATCAACCGAACCGGTCCGACAAAACAGGATCATGTAGTCCGCCAGATGCGCCGAACTGGTCCATAATTTGGTGCCATTTACCAACCAGCCACCCTGCACCCTGGTTGCCTTGGTGCGGGTGGAGGCGAGGTCAGATCCGCTATCCGGCTCGCTCATACCGATACAGAAACAACATTCGCCGGCGGCGATTTTGGGCAGGATTTTCTGCTTCTGGGTCTCGGTGCCGATCTTGAGGATCTGCACCCCGCTTTGCCGATCGGCCACCCAATGCAGGCTAACCGGCGCACCGGCTGCCAGAGTTTCTTCCATTACGACATAGCGTTCCAGCGCGCTGCGCTCATGCCCGCCATATTGCTTGGGCCAGGTCATCCCGATCCAGCCCTTGGCGCCAAGCTTGCGGCTGAATTCGGCATCGTGGCCGGACCAGCTTTCGGCCTTGCTTCTGGCGTCCCGGCCGGCGAGTTCTACACGCAGGAACTCCCGTACTTCCAAACGCAAACTCTCTGCTTCGGGGCTTGGGGGCGGTTTGGGGAAGGTGATGGCGTTCATTGCAGGTCTTTCAGTCAGTGAAGAATGTTCACCACGGCGGGTATTGCATCTAGAGCGTTGTCATATCCGCCCAAAACCGCTCGGGACCGCGCTCGGCGGCGGCGCGGCCAAGCACTAATGCCCATTCGGTTTCGCCGCCAAACTCGTCGCGCCAACTCCACAAACGCTTGGTGAAGTAATGCAGGCTGTGCTCGTAGGTGAAGCCAATCGCCCCATGGATGGCGTGGCCCAGGCTGGCAACTGTGCCGGCGGCTTCCCCACAGCGTACCTTTGCGGCGGCAATCGGCGTTAGTCCCATGCCGTGCCCAACCGCCTCGGCGGCAAGGTCAGCGGCCGCACTCGCCGCCGCGGTCTGGCTTGCCATGATCGCGAGGTTTTGCTGCACCGCCTGGAACTTGCCGATCGGTTTGCCAAATTGCTTGCGGTCCAGGGCATATTGCAAGGTGAGCGCCAGAATATGATCCATCGCCCCCGACATTTGCTGGCAACGCGCAGCAGCCCCCAGGCGCCGCAATTGCCCCGCATCAACCCCCGTCACGCCAACCGCCGCGCGCGGCACGACGGCATCGAAGGTCAGCCGATCACGCGGTTCGCGTGCCAGATTGGTGCTGATTGTGACCGTCCAGCCGCCCGACGGCACCATGGCAACCACCATCCCGTCCGGTCCTTCGGCCAGCACCGCGATCGCGCCGACCGAGCGGCCCCACGGAATGCGGCTCGCGGTGCCGCTAATCCGCCATCCATCACCGTCGCGTGTCGCGAACAGGCTGTCCCCCGGCAGCACCGGGGCGACCGATAAAGTGCCGTCCGGGATGGCCAGTCCCGCCTGAGCCAGCAGCCAGCTTGCCATCATGGTTTCCGCCAGGGGCAGCGGCACCGCAGCCCCGCCAGCAGCCCGCAGGATCGAAAGGGCCTCAGCCGGATCGACCCCATACCCGCCGGCTTCTTCTGGCACCAGCGCGCGGGTCAGCCCGGCATCTTCCACCGCAGCCCAGCCGGCTTGCGGCCAATGACCTGCTTCGACGGCGCCAAGATCGCGCGGCGCGAAGTGGTCGGCAAAGACCCGTGTCGCGGTCTCGCGCAGCATGTCGGTTTCTTCTGGCAACCCTCATTCCTCCCGGCGGCAAATCCTGGCCGATGCTAACAGCTTCTTCGTGGTGGGGAAGCGCCTCGACATATGCCGGCCCGACGGGCAGGTTCCCGCCGAACGCAGGAAAGGAGAACCCGATGAGTGACAGCGCCCCCAGACGCGGCGGACGCGCCGGCAGGGCTGGTCGCAGTGCCGGCAAAGGTCCGATCGAGCAGAAGCCGTTCCGCCAGCCGAGCCGCCGCTTTGCGCCGACCGATATCGTCTCCGCCGACGCGCTGGAGCGCATTCATCAGGCGTCGCTGACGATTTTGGAGGAAATCGGCATGGATTTCCTCGATGCTGAGGCGCGCGATATCTGTGTGAAAGCCGGCGCCACCGTCGCCCCCGGCACAATCCGGGTGCGCTTCGACCGCGCGATGATTGAAGCCGCAATCAAGACCTGCCCGCCTGAATTTACCCTGCACGCCCGCAATCCCGCGCATAACGTGCGGATGGGCGGGGACTGGCTGGCGTTTGCGCAAATGGCGAGCGCGCCGAATTGTTCCGACCTCGATAACGGCCGCCGGCCCGGCGCGCATGTCGATTACCAGAACCTGCTGCGCCTCGGCCAAAGCTTCAACATTTTGCATCTGACCGCCGGCTACCCGGTCGAGCCGGTCGATCTGCATGCCTCGACCCGGCACCTCGACTGCCTCGCTGATTTTGTCATGCTAACCGACAAGGCGTTCCATTTGTATTCGCTCGGCACCGCGCGGGTGCGCGACGGGCTGGAGATCACCCGGATCGGGCGCGGTATTACCGCGGCGCGGATGGATGCCGAGCCATCGGTGATGTCAGTTATCAACTCGTCATCGCCGTTGCGCCTGGATGAGCCGATGTTGCAAGGCATGATTGAAATGTCGCGGCGCAATCAGGTGATCGTGATGACGCCGTTTACCCTGGCGGGCGCCATGGCCCCGGTTACCATTGTCGGCGCGCTCGCGCAGCAGAACGCCGAGGCTTTGGCGGGGATTGCCTTCACCCAGTTGGTCCGGCCGGGCGCGCCGGTGATGTATGGTGGTTTCACCAGCAATGTGGACATGAAATCCGGTGCGCCCGCCTTCGGCACCCCCGAATACATGAAGGCGCAAATGGTCGGCGGGCAGTTGGCACGGCGTTACCAAATCCCCTACCGCACATCAAATGTCTGTGCTGCCAACAGCGTCGATGCCCAGGCGGCGTACGAGTCAGTGTTTTCCCTGTGGGGGGCGGCGATGGGCGGCGGCAACTTGATCAAGCACGCGGCGGGCTGGCTCGAAGGCGGGCTGACCTGTTCGTTCGAGAAAACCATCCTCGACATCGACCTGCTGCAAATGGTGGCCGAGTTTCTTGATCCGCTGGTGATCGACGATGATACGCTGGCGCTCGAAGCGGTCCGCGACGTCGGGCCGGGTGGGCATTATTTTGGCACCCCGCACACCCAGGCGCGTTATACGAATGCGTTCTATGCGCCGATCCTGTCAGATTGGCGCAATTATGAAAACTGGGTGGATGCCGGCAGCCCGACGGCCGAGGTTAAGGCCAACAAAATCTGGAAGGACGTGCTGGCAGCTTATGAAGCGCCGGCGATTGATCCTGGGATTGCCGAGGAACTCGCGGCGTTTGTAGCGCGGCGGAAGGGCGAAGGCGGGATGAAGGTCGATTTTTGAGCAGTTACCACAGCCGCGCCACGCCATATCGGTCGAACATGGTTTCGTTCGATACCAGCACCAGATCGTCCAGCATCGCTTGCGCAATCAGCATCCGGTCGAACGGGTCTTGGTGCGGACCGGGCAGGCTGCCAGCAGCCTGCCCGTGGCGGACGGTGACGGCGAGCGCGGAAAAGCCCTGACCGCTGATGGCACCTGCAAGGTCGGCCGCAATAGCCGCGACCGATGGCAGCTTTCCAAGCCGGAATTTGGTGGTAATCTCCCATGCCGATGCGGCGCTGACAAAGACCTCGTTGGGTTCGGCGACAATTGCAGCGCGCACGGCTTCCGGCAATCGCATATCGCCGGCCAACCACCAGATGACCGCATGCGTGTCGAGGAGCAACCGCACCGAATTATTCCCAGCGCGCGAGTTCTTCGTCCGGCAGCGGATCGAAAAAACTCTCGTCGAGTCTGATCAACCCGCGCATGGAGCCATACTGGCGCTTGGATTTCGGCGGCTCGAATGGCACCAGCTTGGCAATCGGCCGCTTGCCGCGTGCCAAGATAATTTCCTCGCCGGCTTCGACTCGGGCGAGCAATTGGGATAAATTGGTTTTGGCGGCGTGAACCGTGACATATGACATCCCCAGAACTTAGCTAACCCAAGATAGCTAGTCAAGAAAATCAACCAACCCACGTTGACAGCCCGCCGCCGCGCAATGACAATCCAACCGTGCATCGCATAATCCGGAGACTTCCATGACCGCCCAATTTCTCCCCGATCGCCGTGGCTTTCTTGCAATGGCCGGTGGTCTCGCCGCCGTCAGTTTCGCTGGCACCGCCAATGCGGCCCCGAAGCGGGGCGGCAAGCTGATTTATGGGCGCATCGCCGACAGCCTGTTTCTCGATCCGGTCCTGAACGATGCCAATGTCGATATCTGGGTGATGAACTCGATCTACGACACCTTGCTGTTCCCGACGGCTGACGGCACCGGCGTGCAGGCGGGTCTTGCCACCAAATGGGCGTTCAGCGATGCCGGCAAAACCCTGACGCTGACCTTGCGGGCCGGGGTGAAATTCTCCGACGGCTCCCCGATGACCGCAGGCGACGTAAAATGGTCGCTCGACCGCGCGCGCGACCCGAAAGCCGGGGCGTGGAACGATCTGATCGCCTCGATTGACGCGGTGACAGTCGCCGGCGCCGACACCGTCGTTTTGAAGCTGAAGCTGCCCGACCCGACCATTCTGGCCGCGCTTGCCACCTTCAACACCGGCATCATGCCGCAGAAATTGTTCGAAGCCGCTGCTGGTGCAACGCCGGCCGACAAGGCCAAAGCCTTCGGCGAAAAGCCGGTTGGCACCGGGCCGTTCATGCTGACCGAATGGAAGCGCAATCAGGTCATGCGGCTTGTCCGCAACCCGCATTATTGGCGTCAAGGCGAGGACGGCAAGGCGCTGCCGTATCTCGATGAACTCGAATTCCAAATCATCCCCGATGATTCGACCCGCATCCTCAAGCTCAAGGCCGGCGAACTGCATGGCAGCGAGTTCATTCCGTTGGCGCGGGTCAAGGAATTGCAGGGCGACAAAAACCTGCGCATGGAATTGTGGCCGTCAACCAAGGTTACTTATTTGTCGTTCATGGTGAAACCCAAACTCACCAACGGCACCGACAACCCGCTTGCCAACCTTAAAGTACGGCAGGCGCTGAACTACGCGGTCAACAAGGACGGGGTGATCGCCGTCACCACCTTGGGTCTCGGCAAGCCGATGCGGTCCTATATGTCGTCCACCACGCCGTTGTTTGACGGCCCGGCGCCGCTCTATAAATATGACCTCGCCAAGGCCAAAGCGCTGCTGAAGGAAGCAGGCTTCGAGAAGGGCTTCGAGGTCACCTGCATGACAGTTGCTGGCAATCAGGATAACCTCAACAACATCACCGCCGTGCAGCAAATGTGGGCGGCAATCGGGGTCAAGCTCAAGATCGAGCCGATGGACAGCCCGTCGCTGACCAAGCGCTATCGCGCCGAGGATTTCCAGATGCGGACTGCCGCCTGGACCAATGATATCTCCGATCCCGGCCAGATCACCTCGTATTTTGCTTATGGCCCGAACATCAACGCGCTGCATTCGGGCTATAACGACGCCAAGCTGAACGAGCTTTATCTGGCCAGCCAGAAGGAAACCGATCAGGCCAAGCGGAAAGCCCAGTACAAGGAAATCCAGAAAATCTTCAACGACGCGGCGACTATCGTGTCGTTGTATGAAACGCCCTATACGGTGGCGTGGCGCAAGAATGTTGTGGGCTTCTCGCAAATCCCGCTCGGCAATAATTACTTTCAGGCGGTGAACATCGGCGCTTGATGCGGCTTGGACCCGTGCGTCGCGGCGGCCGATGAACCGGGGTAGTTGGCTCCTCGGTCGTCTCGCGCAAATCGTGCCGACTTTCCTGATGATCGGCATTGCTGTTTTCGTGCTCGCCCGGCTGCTGCCGGGCGATCAGGTTTCGGCAATGCTCGGCGAACGCGCGACGGACGAAACAATCGCCCGCTTGCAGGCCGAACTCGGGCTTGATCGGTCGATTTTTGAGCAGTTGCTGAACTTTCTAGTGGCGGCCGCGCAAGGTGAGTTCGGCACATCGATGTCATTGCGCCTGCCGGTCATGCAGGTGATTGCCGAACGCCTGCCGGTGACATTGGCCTTGATGTCGATTGCCATGGTTCTCGCGTTGGCGATTGCCTTGCCGCTCGCCTTCGTTGCGGCCTTGAATGCCAATCGCTGGCCGGACATGCTGATCCGCACGGTGTTCCAGATCGGGCTGTCATCGCCGGTGTTTTACATCGGGCTGCTGCTGTTGACAGTGTTTGCCGCTGGCCTGCGCTGGTTCCCGGTCGGCGGCTACGGCGATGACTGGGGGGAGCATCTGTATCATCTGTTCCTGCCCGGCCTCACCTTGTCGTTCAGTTTTGCAGCCGTGGTGATGCGCAATTTGCGCGCGGGCATTCTGGCGGTGCTCACCGCCGAATATGTCGATTTCGCCCGCGCCAAAGGACTGGCGGCGGGCGTCGTGTTGGGCCGGCACGTGCTGCGCAATGCGCTGATTGCGACAGTAACGTTGGTCGGCCTTCATGTCGGCGCGTTGCTGGGTGGCGCGGTGATCACCGAAACCGTGTTCGCAGTGCCGGGGGTGGGGCGTTTGATGATCGATTCAATTTTGGCGCGCGATTATCCGGTGATCCAGGCGCTGACTTTGGTGCTGGCCGTTCTGGTGTCGTTGGCGTTTCTGCTGACCGATCTGGTGCAGATGTGGCTCGATCCGCGGGTTGGGCGCTGATGCGGGTCTCCATCAGTCTGATCATCGGCAGTGTGTTGCTAGGCGCGATGCTGATCGCAGCAGCGGTGCCGGACTGGTTTGCCCCGTTCGATCCGCTGGCGTTTGATTACGATGCGCTGTCGATGCCGCCATCGGGCGAGCACTGGTTCGGCACCGATCAGTTCGGCCGCGATGTGCTGTCGCGCATCATCCATGCCGCCCGGGTGGATTTACAGATCGCGGTGTTCTGCGTGATTTTTCCGCTGGTGCTGGGCGGCGCGATCGGCCTGCTGGTTGGCTGGTACGGCGGCATCCTGGACGCGGTTTTTGGCCGGCTGGTCGATCTCGTCGTGACATTCCCGTTTCTGGTGCTGGTGATTTTCTTCGTCGCCGTGCTCGGGCCGGGGCTGGTCAATGTCTACATCGCGGTGACCTGCGTCGGCTGGGTGCCGTATGCCAAGCTGATGCGGGCCGAGGTGATGGTGCAGGCGCAAAGCGATTATGTCGCAGCCGGAAAAGTGCTGGGATATCAGATGCCGCGCATTCTGCTGCGCCACATCCTGCCCAATGCCGCCCGCCCGGTGCTGGTCTATGCCGTCACTGACATGGCGCTGGCGATCCTACTGGGGTCGAGTCTCGGCTATCTCGGCCTCGGCGCCCAGCCGCCAACCGCCGAATGGGGGGTGCTGATCGCCGACGGCAAGAATTTTTTCACCACCGCGCCGTGGATGGCGCTGTTTCCCGGCTTGGCCATCGTGCTGGCCGGGCTTGGCTTCAGTCTGACCGGCGACGGCCTGGCCGATCTTTTGGCAGTGAAACGATGACCGCGCTGTTGGAGGTATCGGATCTCGCGGTAGTTTTCCACACCAAGCGCGGGCCGGTGCATGCGGTCGATGGGCTCGGCTTCAGCGTCGAACGTGGGGAAGTGTTGGGCATTGTCGGCGAATCAGGCTCCGGCAAATCGGTCACTTTGCGCGCCATCACCCGGTTGCTGCACGGCGCCGAAGTCACTGGCCGGGTGAACTGGCAGGGCGAGGACGTTCTCGCCATGGACACCGAACGCCTGCGCCGGATGCGCGGCGGGCAGATCGGCATGGTGTTCCAGGAGCCGATGGCCGCCCTCAACCCGGTGCTGTCGATCGGCCTGCAAATCACCGAAACCTTGATCGCCCATACCCAGCTTGATGCCGCCGGGCGGCGGGCGCGGGCGCTCGAACTGCTCGATCTCGTGGGGATTGCGGCAGGACGCACCCGGCTCGCGCAGTTCCCGCATGAGTTTTCCGGCGGTATGCGCCAACGCGCAATGATCGCGATTGCGCTGGCCGCCAATCCGGCGCTGCTGCTGGCTGATGAGCCAACGACCGCGCTGGACGTTACCATCCAGGACCAGATTTTGCGGCTGCTGCGCGGGCTGGTTGATGATCTCGGGATGGCGCTGGTGCTGGTGACCCATGATCTCGGGGTGATCGCCGAAACCTGCGACCGGGTGGCGGTGATGTATGCTGGCCGGCTGTGCGAAACCGGCGCGGTGGCGCCTGTCTTCGCCGCCCCGCGCCACGCCTACACCAAGGCGCTATTGGGTGCGATGCCGGGGCAGGGCCAGGACGCGCTGGTTGCCATTCCCGGCATGGCGCCGCGGTTGGACGCGCCGGCGCTGGGCTGCGCCTTTGCCCCGCGCTGCGCCTTTCGGCTGCCGGTCTGCGATACCACCCGCCCGGCGTTGCGGGAATTCGGCCCGGCCCAGTCCAGCGCCTGCCATGCCGCCGAGGCGCTCGCATCATGACAATCTTGCTGCAAGCCGAGGCGCTCACCAAGCATTTCCCCGGCCGACGTGGGCTGATCGACATGGCCCGCCGCACGCCGCGCCCGGTGGTGCGGGCGCTGACCGGTATCACCCTCGACATTCGCGCGGGCGAAACCCTCGGCATTGTCGGGGAGTCCGGCTGCGGTAAATCCACCCTGGCGCGCTGTCTGGTCGGGCTGCATCCGCCTGATAGCGGCGCAGTTCGGTTTGAAGGCGCCGACTTGGCCGGCATGTCCGGCGGCGACACGCTCGGGTTTCACCGCCAGGTGCAAATGATCTTTCAGGACCCCTACGGGTCGCTCAATCCGCTAATGTCGGTTGGCGACACATTGTCCGAGGCGCTGGCGGTCCATAACATCGTGCCGAAAGCGGCCATCGCGGCGCGCGTCACCGAATTGCTCGCCATGGTGCATTTACCGCCTGATGCGGCGGGGCGCCGCCCGCATGAATTCTCCGGCGGCCAACGCCAGCGCATCGGCATTGCCCGCGCGTTGGCGGTTGAGCCCAAGATCATCGTCGCCGACGAACCGGTTTCAGCACTCGACGTCTCGGTGCAGGCGCAGATCGTTAACCTGCTGCTCGAACTGCGCGCCCGGCTGGGGCTCACCTTGGTATTCATCACCCATGATCTGCGGCTGGTCCGGCACATGACCCAGCGCGTGGCGGTGATGTATCTTGGCCGCATTGTTGAGCTTGGCCCGACCGCCGATCTGTTTGCCGCGCCACGCCATCCCTACACCCGCGCCCTGCTGCGCGCGGTGCCCCAGCTTACCCCCGGAATGCGTGGGCGCGACGCGGCGGTGCGCGGGGAATTGCCCAGCCCGCTGGCGCCGCCGCCGGGCTGCGCGTTCCATCCGCGCTGCGGCATTGCCGAGGCGGGGTGTTCGGTGTCGGTTCCGGTTTTAAGCGAGCGGAACGGCGACTGGCCGGTGGCGTGTTTTTTGGCGGAAGGGTGAGGGTAAGCAGTTCTTTTTGTGAACAAAAAGAACCAAAAAAACTTTTTGATACGTGTTGCCGTTGGCGTGCGAACTCGCGGCCTTAGCACCCTCACCCCGGCCCTCTCCCGCCGGGAGAGAGCCGGGGTGAGGGTGTTTGGAGCCAAATTATCGTCGGCCCAAAGAAGACCCTCCCTTAAGCACTCACCCCCGCCGGCAGCGCCTGCACCACTTCGTCCGCCTCGCTCGCATCGCCATGTACTTCCTCGCGGATCACCCGCATGGTGACCTCCATCAGATATTGCACCAGTGCGGCGTTTAATTGTTGAAACTCCGGCCACAGCACCTCGTTCACGAAGCCTTGCGGCACGCGTAGCATCACCGTGGTCAGGCGCTGGCGATGATATCGGTAGGGCTTCAATCCATATCGCCGGGCGAGTGCCAGAAACAGCCGGCGCGACCATTGATCGCCGAGGCCGAAGCGCATTTCAATCGGGGGATCGCGAAGGCCGAGTTCGAACAGCCGGTCACGCACCCGCTTGATGGCGGCCTCGGCAGCGAAGCGTTCGCCCGTGGTGCCGGCACCGGCAAACAGCGCTTCGATCTTGCGGAGTTTGTCGCGGAGCTGGGCTTCGTCGGGCGTCATCTGGTGATCCTATGGGCGGGGCGGCCACAGCATAATCAAACTGGTGCGCCGGACATAGGCATCATAGGCCGGATTGCTGCCGAGCCGCTTTTCCAGCAAGGCCGCGCCCATCGGGCCAATGATCGCGTAGGTCAGGATGGCCGGGCCAAGGGCGGCGATCAGCGCCCAAAGGCCGGTATCAAGTGCCAGCAGGAACAGCCCCCACTGGACCAGAATTTCCCCGAAATAATTTGGATGGCGGGAAAAGCGCCACAGCCCGCGATCCATCACCTCACCGCGATCGCTGCGTGTCGCGCGGAAATGCGACATCTGCTGGTCGGCGATGGTTTCGATCACCAGACCCGCGCCGGCCATGATTGCGCCGAGCCAGCCGAACAGCCCCAGCCCCGGCGCCACCCCAGTGATCGCGAACAGCGCCGGCAAGGTGACGGCCAGCATCGCCACGCCCTGATAGATGAACACCACGCGCAGGCTGTAGAGCGCGAAATTGCTACCACGCGCGGCAACCTCGGCGCGGATGGCGGCATAGCGGGGGTCTTCGACAGCGTGGTTGCGGTGGCCGATGTAAAGCCCCAACCGCACGCCCCAGGCGGTTGCCAGGATCAGACAGATCACTGCGCGCGGGCCGGGGTCTGGGGTCGATAAGTAATAGATCCAGGCCATCGCCGCGCAGCCCGGCCCCCAGAAAATATCGACGATGCTGGCATCGCGCAGGCGCAGGCTGATTGGCCACAGCACCAGCACAAAGGCCACCAGCGCGAACCCGCCCGATCGCAGCAGCAGCGGCGCTTGGACAGTCATCACTTCGATCATTGTTTCCCCGCTGGCCGATGATTGTGAGATATGGGAGCATGGCGCCTGGGCCGCCAGTATGATTGGCTTGCAATGCCCAGCCATTCCTGGCGATGATGGACGTGTCTGCAAAGGGAAACCCCAGAATTGACGCTGCAACACGGCGCGATTGACTGCGATATTCACCCGACGGTGCCGTCGGTGCGCGACCTACTGCCCCATCTGGAGCCTTACTGGCGCGAGCATATTCTGCGCCGCGGGCTGGAACGCGATAATTTCGACATTTCGGCCTATCCGTCCGGCTCGCCGTTGACGTCCCGGCCCGATTGGCGCGGCGCGGGCGGCTTGGCGGCAACCAATCTTGCGTCCATCCAGGCGCAATTGCTCGACCCGTTCCGCCCATCGGCGGCAATCTGCAACGTGCTGCACGGCGCGCAGATGATGATGAGCGAGGATCTGTCGCTCGCGCTATGTCGCGGCATCAATAACTGGCTGATCGCCGAATTTCTTGACCGCGATCCACGCCTGCGCGCTTCGATCACTGTGCCAATCCATAGTGCCGAGCTTGCTGCCGAAGAAGTCGAGCGCCTCGCCGGCGATCAGCGCTTCGTGCAGGTATTGCTGCTGGCGATGGCGGAAGTCCCGCTCGGCCGGCGCCAGATGTGGCCGCTTTATCGGGTCGCGGAAAAATACGGCCTGCCAATTGGTATTCATGCCGGATCGAGCTTCCGCCATCCGCCGAGTGCGGGGGGCTGGGGGTCGCTCTATCTCGAAGATTACGTGTCGTTCGCGCAAGGCTTCGCTGGCGCGCTGAACTCGCTGCTTGCGGAAGGGGTGTTCCAGAAATTCCCCGACCTCAAAGTGGTGCTGATCGAGTCGGGCGTGACCTGGATGCCGGCCAGCATGTGGCGCATCGACAAGACCTGGCGCGGGGTGCGCTCCGAAGTGCCATGGCTTGCGCAACTGCCGACCGAGATCATCCGCGACCGGGTGCGGATGACCTTGCAACCCTTTGACGCGCCGCCCGATGTCGCGGCGGTGACGCGGGTGCTGGAACAGCTCGGGTCCGATGACATGCTGCTATTTTCGACCGATTACCCGCATTGGCAGTTTGACGGAATGGACGCCCTGCCCGATGGCCTGCCACCGGCGCTGATCCAGAAAATCCTGTTCGACAATCCGCGTGCCACCTACCCGCGCCTCGCCGCCCTCCACCCTGTTGGGGAAACCACATCATGAACGTCATCGCGCCCGAACGCCGTGCCGATCCGCAAGCCCAGGCCCATCTCGGCTTCATCGATTGCGACGTGCATCCCTTCGTGAAATCAGGCGCGGATTTTGATCCGTTTTTGTCCGAACGCTGGCGGGCACATCGCCAGTCCATCGGTGGCCGTTCGCGCCAGGGTCTCGGGCGCGGCACCGCCTATCCACGCATGTCGCCCGGCAACGGGATGCGCATGGATGCCTGGCCCAAGGGTGGCGGCATGCCGGGGTCCGATCTCGCGCTGATGCAGGAGCAATTGCTCGATTTATTTAACGTCGAATATGGCCTGCTCGCGCCCTTGGTCGGCGGTGCCGCGGGGGAACGCAACGTCGATTTCGCCGCCGCCATGGCAATCGCAGTCAATGAATGGCAAGTCGCCAAATTCTGCGACCCCGAGCCAAGGCTCAAAGGCTCAATCCAGATCACCCTAGAACATGAAGCCGCCGCCATCGCCGAAATCGAGCGCTGGGCCGGTGACAAACGCTTCTGCCAGGTCAATATCGCGCCGCGCGGTCTCGAACCGCTCGGCCGCCGCCGCTATCGCAAAATCCTTGCCGCCTGTGCCGCTAATGGTTTCCCGATCTCGCTCCATCTCGGCGGCACCAGCGGGCACGCCTCAACCGGCGGCGGCTGGCCATCGTTCTATCACGAGGAACACCCGTCTTACGTCCAGACCATGCAAACGCTGGTCACCAGCCTGGTCTGCGAGGGGACGTTCGAGGAAATTCCCGACCTCAAAGTTGTGCTCGTCGAAGGCGGCTTCGCCTGGGTGCCGGCCTTGTCGTGGCGGCTCGACCGCAACTGGAAGCGCCTTAAGGCCGAAGCGCCGAGCTTGACCCGCGCGCCGTCCGACTATGTCCACCAGCATTTCTGGGTCACCACCCAGCCGATCGAAGAACCCGAACGGCCCGATGACATGCTGGCGATCCTCGATTGGATCGGGCCAGACCGGGTTATGTTTTCGACCGACTACCCGCATTGGGACCAGGACGATCCGCGCTACGCCTTCAAGGTCAAACTGCCCGCCGACTGGAACCGGATGATCTTCCGCGACAACGCGCGCGCGCTGTATCGGCTGGACTGATGGCCAAGCACGTCGTTGCACGCGCCAGCGAAATCCCCCCTGGCCACCGCAAAATCGTTAGCGTCCGCGGCCGCGAAATCGGCATCTTCAACCTTGGTGGCGAATTCTTCGCGCTGTTCAACCGTTGCCCCCACCAAGGCGCGGCGCTGTGCACCGGCGAAATCGTCAGCCGGCTCGAATCCACCATTCCCGGCGACTATCGCCTAAGCCGGCCCGGCGAAATGCTGCGCTGCCCCTGGCATTGCTGGGAATTCGACATTCGCACCGGGCAATCCTGGTGCGAACCCAATTCGGTCCACGCCAGGACCTTCCCGGTCACCACCGAACCGCTGGCCGCCGAAACTGTCGATGTTACGATCGCCGAGCGCTACGTGGTGGTGATCCTTTAGCGCCGCCTAAGCCGCCGCTGCCGAAAATGCCGCAAGCCCGTGCTCCACCGTCTCGCGGTCCAAGTCCTTGGTAATGAACACAATCCGGCTGGTGCGCGGATCGCCCTCGGGCCAAGCCGGCAGCAAATCCGGCGGGTGAAACATATGCTGGATGCCGTGGATCGCCACTGGCCGGTCCTGGCCGACGAGGTTCAAAATCCCCTTCACCCGCAACAGGTTTTCGCCCCGTGTGCCGATCAACATCTCCAGAAACGTGCCGATGCCCTGCCAATGCAATGGTTCGGCGAAGGTCAGGCAAAAACTGTGGATCGACGGATCGTGGCGCGGCGTGTCGTCGGCAAAGGCAGCCTCGTTGATCCAGGCCGCAACATCGCGCGGCTTGCCGGCGAGATCGAACAGCCCACAATCGAGAATTTCCACCGGATCGAGCGCGCCCTTGGTCGCCACCAGCAGCTTCACGCCAGGATTGATCGCGCCAATCCGCTGGCGCAGCGCGCTGACATCGGCGGCCAGATCGGTCTTGCTCAGCACAATCCGGTCCGCCATTGCCACTTGGCGCAACGCTTCCTGATGCGCATCTAACTGCCCCATCGCATGCACCGCATCAACCACCGTGACAATGCCATCGAGCCGGTAATGCAACGCCACTCCAATATCGCCCAGCAGGCTTTGCACGATCGGCGCTGGATCGGCGAGGCCAGTGGTTTCCACCACCACCCGATGCACCGCGCCGGCCGCAATCCGTGGCAGCAAGTCGCGCAACGCCCGCAGCAGATCGCCACGCACCGCACAGCACAAACACCCAGATGGCAACAACGCGGTATCATCATCCAACTTGTCGACCAGGATGTGATCGATCCCGATATCGCCGAACTCGTTAACCAGCACCGCCGTTCCTGCCATCGCCGGATGGCGCAAAATCGCGTTCAGCAATGTGGTTTTGCCCGCGCCGAGAAACCCGGTCAGCACGGTTACCGGGGTCAAATCAGCCATGCTTGTGGCCGTACAACTGCGCCGGATCGATTAACGGTGCTGCAATTTCGACCAACTCGCCATCCCGCGCCGCCCGGTAAAAACAATTCCGCCGGCCGGTGTGGCACGCCACCCCGTCCTGATCGACCAACAACAAAATCGTGTCGCCATCACAATCGAGGCGCAAATCCACCAGACGCTGGCGCTGCCCCGAGGTTTCGCCCTTGCGCCAGAGCTGCCCGCGGCTACGGCTGAAATAACACACCTGCCCGGTGGCCAACGTCTCGGCGACCGCATCGCGGTTCATCCAAGCCAGCATCAACACCTCCCCGGTATCATGCTGCTGCGCCACCGCCGCCACCAAACCGTTTTCGCCAAACCCGATGGCATCAAGTATATCCTGCATCCGACAAGCCCTAAGTTGGAGCGGCACATCCATGGAGACCGCGTTTTCCGCCCATACTACGGCGGCCCTCGATCACGCCAGCCTGCTCTGCGCGCGCACCGGCGGCAAGCTCACGCCGCTGCGCCGCCAAGTGCTCGGCCTCATCCTCGAAAGCCCGGCACCGGTCGGCGCCTACGACCTGCTCAACCAACTCCGCACCAACCGCGCCGCATCCGCCCCGCCCACAATCTACCGCGCGCTCGAATTCCTCCGCGAACACGGACTCGTCCACCGCATCGAACGCCTCGCCGCCTTCATCGGATGCGTCGACGCCGAACCCCATGACCACCCGGCACAATTCCTCATCTGCCGAACCTGCCACCGGGTCACCGAACTCGATGACCACAACCTCGCCCACGCCCTCACCGACGCAGCCCGAAGACTCGGGTTCACCATGTCGGGGGCCACGATCGAGGCTGAGGGGTTGTGCGCGGAATGTGGGGTCAAGGAAGCAAGTGCCGGGGCGCTGCCCCAGACCCCGCCAGGGCCGGGCCCTGGACCCTATCCCAAGAAAGCAAAGTCGGAATGAAGAAGGGGGCCCAGGTACTGGAACGAACC
>JANYCX010000008.1 GCA_025360065.1 Acetobacteraceae bacterium
CGCCGAGTGGCAAAGGCTTGCAGCCAGCCGGAAGTTGGCGTGCGCTGAAACCGACTTTGGATGCCGGGCGGCGTATTCCGGTATTCATCCTTGGCGACCTTGGGTTGGCGCGTTTCGATTTCGGGCTGACCCGCAGCTTCAAGGTGGCCCATCGTTATACGGTCGGTGACACGTTGGATGCACATAACAACAAGGCCCATAACCTGCACAATGCCAAGGTTCCGGATTGGGCCGAAGCATTGTTTGGTAACGTCATCGAAGCCGACGATCTCATCGATCCCAGCACGCCTAAACCGCGCCGTGCGGCCAATGCGGCGCGGCCACCATCGGACTCGTCGCGCAAGGGGCGGGTGGCGGTGGGGTTCGCCATTGCCACGACCCCAGCCGAATTATTCCCCAAGCCGCCCAAAGGCGCGATCATGACGACCATGATGGGGCCGCGCGCATCGTTTTCGCCGCATTATCTGGTCGGCCCAGAGAAACATTGGTCAAAACCAGATGCCCAAATCGCGGGCCGCAAGCGCTATTTTCCGCGCTTCGCTGGGGGGGATGCACTTGCTGCCCAGGCATTGATTTTGGCGGACCATACCCTCCCGGCGGGCCGCGGTGATGGCACAGTCAGTTCTTTACGCTTCCTGGTGCCGCAATCCGGCCTCAATGACATTCGCTTCACCGGCACGATCCGGCTGCATAATGTGCTGGCCGCGGAAGTTGGTGCCCTTTTATGGGTGCTGACCCATGGCGGCGACACCAGCGGGCAGATGCGCCATTTGATCGGCCGTGCCAAAGCGTTCGGCGCTGGCCAGGCCCGTGTGGAATCCATCAACCTTGCCTGGTTGAAAGGTCATGATCCAATCGCTGATGCGATATTGGCATCCAGCCAGCCACAGCAGACTTTCCAGATGGCCTTTGAAAAAATGATGGACGACGCGGTCACGGCGGCGAAGCTTGCCGGGAAATGGACCGACCAACCGCAGGTGCGACAATGGCTGGGGCTGTCGGATAAAAGCTGGGGCGCGGCAGAACGTGCCAAACCGACCGCGGCCTTCTATCCAGGGGCGACGCCCATGCCAAAGGGGCGGGATATGAGCAAGGGTCCCGGTGCACACAAGGACGTTCGTGCCCATGTGGCGAAACTCAGAGTTCCCGGGCGCTGGTTGCCAACGCCGACCAAGGCGCCGCCGCGTCCGTAGGTTCGGGCCGGGGGGCACCTGATATGGGCGTAGGGTGGCTCGTGCACGCCACCATCCCGCGGTGGCGGTCGATTCCTCGGGCCTAGTCCTAGCGATGGCTAGCTCGCGGAGCAGTAGGTAATTGCGGTTAATTCCGCACGAGCGTCTCAATCCGCATAAGCGGTGGGTAGCTCGCGGAACTTCATCGAGAAGTTTCCGGGGTTGAAAGTCGAGTCTCAATCCGCATAAGCGGTGGGTAGCTCGTGGAGCACTCGCTGGGACTTGGTCGTCGCGGCCAATGAGTCTCAATCCGCATAAGCGGTGGGTAGCTCGTGGAGCGCTCTGGTAGAGCTTAATGCCCAGATCAAGATGTCTCAATCCGCATAAGCGGTGGGTAGCTCGTGGAGCCTTTCGTATGGCACCTACGACGATCTCTTGTGTCTCAATCCGCATAAGCGGTGGGTAGCTCGTGGAGCTTAGTGTCTCCTTCCTATTGATGCAACAGGAAGTTTTTGACTGCTTTCCAAAAGGTCGCGCTAGCCAAATTTCGTTAACTCCAAAATCTGATGTTTTTTCACTGGATTTCTTATATAAACACATAATATATAACAGGAATTGTGAATTTCCAAGGGGTCAGGTGCCGTCATATGCCATTACCGGCTGCAAAACCGTCGCCACGGATTAGTGATGCCGCCGTGTTTGATACCGCTTGCGCGTCCGATACTCTGGCCGCCGCCTGGCAGCGGGTGCAGGCCAATGGCGGCGCCGCCGGTGGTGACCGGATGACCTTGCAGACCTTTGCCAATGCCCTACCACAACGCCTGGGCCGCCTGCGTAGCGCCTTGATCGATGGCACCTATCGTCCCTTGCCGGTCCGCCATGTCGCCATCCCGAAGGATGACGGCAGCCAGCGCATGCTGACCATCCCATCGATCGCCGACCGCGTGGTGCAAACCGCGTTTGCCCAAACCCTGATGCCATTGCTCGACAGAGAATTCGAGGATAGTTCCTTCGGCTATCGCACCGGGCGGTCAGTCCAGGATGCCGTGCGCCGGATTACCGAACTGCGCGCGCAAGGCCTGGTGCATGTGGTCGATGCTGACATCGCCAGCTTCTTCGACAATGTTGTGCATGACCGGCTGCTTGATCGCCTCGGTGAAAGCATGGATGCGGGCCGCACCACCCAGCTAATTGCCCTATGGCTGGAGCACGCGGGGCAGAATGGTCGGGGCCTTGCGCAAGGCTCACCACTCTCGCCGGTTTTGGCAAATCTCTATCTTGATCGGCTTGATGAGGCGTTTGCGGGGCGGGGCGCCCGTATCGTCCGTTTCGCCGACGATTTTGTCATCTTGTGCGACAGCCGTGGCGATGCTGCCGCGACCCTTGGCCGCGCGCGGGCGCTGCTGGCGGAACAAGGGCTGGAACTGAAGCCAGAGAAAACCCGGCTGACGTCTTTCGATCAGGGCTTTCGCTTCCTCGGCACGTTGTTCGTGCGGTCCCTGGCGATGGTATCGCCCGAGCCACCGCCGTCCGAGGTTTCGGCATTGATGCGGGTGCTGGCGGCCGACGACGCAGCACATGAAGCGCGCACTGCCGAAAGCGCTGACACCGAAGCCCGCGAGCGCAGTGCCGGACTCGATCCGGTGCAGCGCGTCCTATACGTCGTGTCGGCGGATCGACGATTGCACGTACGCAACCAGGCTTTCAGTGTCCAGGCCGGAAGCGGCATGGGCGAAACCGCGGAGTGGCATGAAATTCTGGCGCTGCCGCATCAGCGGGTGGACCGGATCGAGCTGGGGCAGGATGCCAGCGCCACGCCGGCGGCAATGCGGCACGCATTGGCAACCGATACCCCAATCGCCTTCGTGAACGGACACGGCGAAACGTTGGGGTGGGTAACCCCCGGGATAACACCGCACGCGGCCCGTCACCTCGCGCAGGCGCGCCACGTGCTCGACCCGGCGATGCGCCTCGTTCTGGCGCGCTGCTTCGTCGATGGGCGGATGCGCAATCAACGCGCTTTGTTGCGAAGGTTGAACCGGGAACGCCAGGATGGCACGGTGATCAGCGCACTTGCGGAATTGAACCGTCAAATCCGCAAATTGACGGTCGCGCCCGATATCGACGGCGTAATGGGCTTGGAAGGCTATGCCGCAACTTTGTTTTGGCCGGCTTATGGGGCGCTGCTGGAGCATGGCTTTGCCATCAGCAAGCGCCAGCGCGTGCAGCCCGACAGGACAAATGTACTGCTTAATGCCGTTGCGGCACTGCTGGTGCGGGACATTGAAATCGCCGTATTGCGGGCAGGCCTGCATCCGGGCTTTGCTTTCCTGCATGCGACCCAAGACCGACGCGACTCAACTGCGTTTGATCTGGCGGAGGAATTTCGTGCCCCGCTTATCGAAAGTGTGGTGGCGCAGGCAGTGAATAATCGGGCGGTCTCAGAAGCGGATTTCGAACTGCGCGGCGATGGAATCGTGCGACTGACCCCTGATGGCTACAAGGCATTGATCCGAACCTATGAACGCGCCGTTTCGCGCGAGGTCGCGAGCCAGCGCGACGGGCGCCGGCGGAGTTGGCGGGGAAATATGCTCGACCAGGCGCAAGCGCTTGCCGCCCATGTGGAAGGGCACCGACCGTACGCACCCTATGTGATGGACTATTGATGCGAGGAGGGTGCAGATGCCGAGCCGTGTGATGCTCATGGTCTTTTGCTACGACATTTCGCGCCAGCGCATTCGGGCGCGCGTGTCGGCGCTGCTGGAAGCCCAGGCAGTTCGGGTCCAGGAAAGCGTTTTTGAGGCACGATTGAATCAACGTGCGGCCGAGCAGCTCTTCAACCATGCGGCAGCGCTTCTCGATCCGGGAGACGGGCTTCGTATGTACGGGATATCCGCAGCCGGCCTGGAGCGCAGCATGGCCGCTGGTCGGGCGCCAATTCCCGATGACGCCGATCATTGGATCCTTTGATGGGGCCGATATTGCACGAGCGACTGGCCAACCCACGCCGGGTGGTCAGCCTGATTGAGCTGGCCGAAACTTGGTTTGCTGCCCGGATTGAAGCGACGATGCCTGGATATGGCGCGCTGGTGGACAATTTGGACATGTTACGAAAAATCCGTGGTGCATTGGGACAAGTGCTGACACGAAGCGCGTCACGCCAAGCACTAGCCGGCCAGGCTTGCCCGTGGCAGCCGCCTTGCGCGTTGGACGTGCTGTTCCGTGAACAACTGCGACTGGACGGACATATCGGGTTACCCAAGCCTTGGGTGATCGCGGCAGATCGAAAGCGCCACGACCTTGTTATTCGCGTGACACTTCTGGGTCTGGCAAGTGACTGGGTGCCGGCGATTGGTGCAGCGCTTGCTGAGGCGCTGGTGCATGGGGTTCGTTGGGATACAATCGAGCCAGGTGAGTTTCGCCCGAAGCCGGAAGTTGCTCAGTTGCGTGTGCGGGAGGTGGCGGGGGTTAAATTGGGCCACGCATCGCCTACGGCCGAGATCAGGCTATTAACGCCGCTGGACGCCGAGAGCGTTGACCTCCGGGATACGCCAGAGGCTTTCCTGCCACGAATGGCACGTCGGGTTGCGATGCTGGCGCGGTGGCAAGACGCGGACGCCGATGCGGCACTGCGTGACATTGCGATTGAGCTGTCAGGGCTTGATTTCGATACCTCTAACCTTGAACGAAAGGCGATGCCCAGGCGGGCGGGCGGAGGGATCCACAATTTCGCGCAATCAATGCATGTGGGATCGATACAAATAATCGGAGTGCCGGAACATGTCTGGCCGCTGCTACGATTGGGGGAACTTTGCCACGTTGGACGTAGCGCGACGTTTGGTTTTGGCTCAATAGGGATCGTCGGTAAGCCATGACGCGGCGACGATACTAGCGGTGCGATCCTAACGCTCACTACCTTAGAGTCTATCCGGGATCAACTTACGCCTTGACATAGCCTTCTGAGCATCATCCGGACGGACGCCCATCGCAAGAACGCCCTTGCAGATCGGTTCAGGCACTCCCAGTCCTTCGCCAATCTGCGGCATCGGTTTAGCCAGGCGATGGTCCGTTCAACGATCCATCTTTTGGGCAGGACAAGAAAGCCTTTCGCCTGGTCGGACCGCTTGACGATATCGACGTTGATGCCACGCGTAACCCGACGCAGTCCTTCGCGGAACTGCGGCCCTTGATAGCCACCATCGGCGTAAAGCTTGGTCAAGAACGGATAAAGCCCAAACAGAGTGGCCATGACCAGCAAGCCACCGTCCCGATCTTGAATATCAGCCGAATGAACGATCGCGTGGAGCAGAAAACCCTGGGTATCTACAAGGATATGACGCTTCTTACCCTTGATTTTCTTGCCACCATCATAGCCCGACGGGTCAATTGAGGCCCCCCTTTTTCCGCGCTCTTGACGCTTTGACTGTCGATTATTGCAGCCGTTGGACTTGGCTCCCGATCGGCTTGCTCTCGGCACAGCATATATAGAGTGCCATGAATGCGACCGAGCGTGCCGTCATAATCCCACCGCTGGAAGTAGTCATTCAAAGTGCTGCGCGGCGGAAGGTCCTTCGGGATGAAAGCCCACTGGCATCCGGTGCTCAAAATATACATCAAACCGTTGACGATTTCGCGCTCAACGACCGTCCGTTTGTTGCCGCCGCGCTTGGCGGGCGGGATCAAAGGTTGGATCAAGGCCCATTCCGCGTCCGTCAGGTCGCTCGGATAGCGCTG
>JANYCX010000047.1 GCA_025360065.1 Acetobacteraceae bacterium
AGCCGATAGAAGCGCGCTGCCGTGCCGCGGAACAGATCGTCCTTCTCGGCTTCGGTCATCCCGGCCGCCAGCAATTTGCAGGCGTTCCAGAACACCTGATAGCTGTAGCTGCCCTTATCGACCGGGAAGTTGCTTTCGAACATGCAGCGTGACGCGCCGAACGCTTCAATGCAGGTTTTGATATAGGGCGCCCAGGCGGCGGCGAGGGTTTGCGACGATGGCGGATCGACCTGTTCGTGGAAATCATAACCATTGATCCGCATGCCGATGCCGCCGAGCTTGACATAGACATTCGGACACGCCGCAAGCTTCCTGATCGATGCCGCCCAGCCGGGGAAAATTTCCCCCCGCTTGCCGGCGTACTGGCCAATCCCGAGCGGTCCGCCGACATGATTGAGCACGATTTTGGTGCCCGGGAAGGCCCGGGCGAGATCGGTGAGCTCATCGATCTGCGGGTGGTACAACCAGCCCTCAAACGTCAGATCGAGCGGTGCCAGTTTGGCAAAACCTTCGCGGAAGGCGCGGTCCGCCAGCAGGCCTTTGGGCGCGGGATTGCCGGGGTTCAAGGTTGCGTCATCGGAGTCCCACGCTACGATATGGCGAATGCCGCGGAAACGTCCGCCAGCAACGCGGATGTGGCGTTCGAGGGCTTCCTGGACCTGATCGCCGAGGGTGAGGTTCACATGCCCGACAATGCCGGCGCAGAGGCGGGTGGCGCCATAAACGCCGGACGCGCTCATCGCCGCCACACCGTTGACGAATTCGGTTTCGCCCACCGGGCGCAGATGTTCTGGCCCATCGGCACGATGGAAGGCGCGCGCCTGGACGAAGACGGTGCCAAGAATGTTGTGGCCGGAATTGGTGTCGGCCAGCAGGTCCTCGATCAGATAGCGCCAGCCCGGCCGGTCCCAGAGATGGTGATGCGGGTCGATGATCGGGCGTTCGGGTTCGAGGATCGGCTCATGACGGCGATCGAGCCAGGCCTGGCGCGGCAGCAAATAGGGGTTATGGGCGGCAGTTGCTGACATCAGAATAATCCTTTTCAGGCGGCTTCGGCGACTTGCCGGGGCAGATAGATCGCGGTGTGGCGAATGCGGGCGAGCGGTTTGTGGCCATTTGCCAAAACCAGCACGTCAAGCTCGACGAATTTGTGGCCTTTGTGCGCGTAGTTGGCGACCACCTGGGCGCGGCCTTCGATGGTATCACCGACCGATCCGGTGGCAAAATGGCGCACCTGGCTGCCGACATGGATCCACGGCCCGAGCGTGACGTTTGCGCTTAATACCCAATTGCCCATGCGCAAGATCAGGCCTGGATGAACGAGTTTCTCGGCGTCGTAAAGCGGGAGGGTTTCCCGCAGGTCGCGCAAATATTTCGCGGCCAGTTCTTCGTCGTATCGCACTGGTGTCATGCCCAAAAACGCCCCGACCGGCAGGCTGGTTGCAGACGCGGGCGGGCGTTGGGCGGGCGGGGCGCGATGTGGAAAAGCGCTGAGCGACGGCGGCGCCTCGGCGGCTGGGAAATCGGCGCGACCGGTGGCGCAATCCAGGCCGTCACTGGTGACTTGGAGGGTCATGCCATCGCCATCGGCGGACGGCACCACATCGGCGAATTTGCCATCATAGACCGGGCGGCCGAAGCGGCATTCGGCGGTGCCGCGTTCGAGCCAGGCGCGGCCCCAGCGGGCGACCGGCGGCTGGGTCATGTAGGCATAGACATCGACCCCCGGCACCAGGCCGCCGGTGAAGCCGAAGCGCTTGGCGACGGTGTCGTCGTGGATTTTGTTCTCGGATTCCTGGGCGGTGTTGTAGGCGTGGACGCGATAGGTTTGCATGGTTGGGTCCTTCTGCGTTTCATTTCGACATCATGACGTGAGGGGGGGGGGGTCAAATCAGCGAATAGCCCGATCCCTTGATGTCCATGCCGCGCCCCTTGCCGTCGGCAATCCAGCCGAATTCCTTGAGGATTTGCTGGCTATAGGTCACCCGTCCGTTGACCTTGGCCGCCGGTTGGGTTGCCAGCAGCAACGCGGCGTTGGCCATCATGCTCGGCGGCTCGCTTTTGGGGTCGTCCATGCCGGACACCAGCTTGAAGAACACCGTGCCCGGCGTTGGCACCACTTGGCTCGGGGAAAAAGCCGCAACCGTAATCCCGCCATAGCTGGAGACTTCCTGCGCCAGCCCCTGGGTCATCCGTTCCAGCGCCGCCTTGGTGGCACCGTAGAGCACTCCGCCGCGCGCGATCTGATCGGTATAAGGCCCCCTGCCCGGCCCAATCGCGGCACCCGAACTGATATTGATGATCGCGCCGTGGCCCTTGGCGATCATGTCCGGCAGCACCGCCTTGGACAGGATGAACGGGGCATGCACATTAACCGCGAAATTGCGCACCCAGCGATTGGTCGGGTAATCCTTGGTCGGCACATAGGCGTTTGCCGCCGCGTTGTTGATCAGAATATCGATCGGCCCATAGGCGGCACGCGCGGCCGCGATCAGGCGCAAACAATCAGCCTCGGTCGAGACATCGGCGGCCACCGCCATCGCCTCGCCGCCCTTGGCTTTGATAGCGGCCACGGTGGTGGTGAGGGAGCCTTCGAGTGGGTGATCCCCGTCGTGCAAAGTGCGGGCGGCGCAGACAACCTTGGCGCCTTCGGCTGCGAAAAGTTCGGCGATGGCCTGGCCGATACCGCGGCTGGCGCCGGTAATGACGGCGACCTTGCCGGTGAGTTTGCCCATTGGATGGTTTCCTGTCCTGTTGGATGGGAGCGTATGACGGGACGGGGGGGGATGCCAAGGGTTGGGGGAGGATTGGTGCGTCCGTGCACGGATTACCTCGGCTTGCCTTGCGATGATGGAATACCTCTTGGGTGCCTTATACCAAGCGCCCTTGATGTTGACCCATGAAGACTGGGTCAACGGCGCTTGGTATAAGTCTTTGCTTGACGCACCGCCGCCGGCCAACCCGGTGCGCAATACCAAGCGCCCGAATGAGTGGAAGGGTCAGTCATTCGGGCGCTTGGTATTAAAGGATTTTTGATGGGCTCCTTGTTAATTTTTCTGGACATAAAATGCTATCGGATGTTAGTATTAATCATGATCACTTTCACCCACCTCCTGTCGAGCCTGCAAGCCGCGATTGCGGTGGTGGCAGCGCGTGAGCGGGCGCTGACGGTGCTGCTGGTGGCGGTGTGGGTCAGGATTGGGCGCATTCGGATTAGGCTGGAACGGTTGATTGCGCTGTGGCGCGCGGGGATGTTGCCGACGGCGCGCAAATCCCGCGCGGGCGAGGTACGGGCCGGTGGTCGCGGCGCGTCGGAGCTTCCGACTATGCCGGCGTGGCTTTTGGTGGCGGTGCGCGAGGCAGCGCCCTATGGCGCGCAATTGGAGAATTTGCTGTCGCAGGACGAGTGCAAGGCATTTCTTGCCGCGGTGCCGCAGGCGGGGCGATTGCTGCGCCCGCTGTGTCGGATGCTGGGGGTGGGACTGCGCAAGACGCGCAAGCCCCGGGTGGTTTGGGTGGCGCCAAGGCCGGCGCCGGGGATGGTGGCACCGGCCGGGCTGGTGCTGGGGCCGGGTGGGCGACTGGTGTATGTGTGAGCGGTGAAGGTGAATTGCGACTTATTTGTTACGATAACGTAATATACAATATCACAATCGACCAAGTTCGCAGTATTTGGCTTGCGACGGCTTCGCCTCGCAATGACGAATTTTCTAGCGGTGCGCACTCTCCAAAGTCCCAAGCCAACGGCAACAATTGATGAAGTTTTTTTGGTTCTTTTTGTTCACAAAAAGAACGCGCTCGCCTTCAATTCAAAAATATCTTCCCAGGATTAAGAATCCCCTTCGGGTCCAAAGCCGCCTTCAAACTGCGCATCACCGCCAAAGCCTCCACCCCGTGTTCGGCTTCGAGGAATTCGCGCTTGCCCAGCCCGACCCCGTGTTCCCCGCTGCACGACCCGCCGAGGGCCACCGCGCGGGCGACGATTTTCTTGTCGAGCGCCCAGGCGCGCGCCAGGCCATCGGGTTCGTCGGGCACCAGGATGACGGTGTGGAAATTGCCGTCGCCGACATGGCCGACGATGGGGGCGGTGAGGCCGGATGCGGCGATATCGTGTTGCGCGCCGAGAATGGCTTCGGCGAGGCGGGATATCGGCACGATGGCGTCGGTTGCCAGGCCTTGGTGGCCGGGCTTGAGGGCGAGGGCGGCCCAATACGCATCGTGGCGGGCGCGCCAGAGTTTGGCGCGGCTGTCGGGGTCGGTTGCCCATTCGAAACCACTTGCGTGGTAGTCTTGGGCGATGGCCTCAGCGGCGGCGGCCTGTTCGGCGACGCCGGCGGGGGTGCCGTGGAATTCGAAGAACAGGGTCGGTGCGGCAGAGAAACCTTCGAGCTTGGAGTAGGCGATGCAGGCGCCCATTTGCACATCATCGAGCAGCTCGATGCGGGCGACGGGAATCGCGGCCTGCATGATGGCGATCACCGCCTCGACTGCATCGCCCAGGGTGGGGAACTGGCAGACGGCCGCTGAAATCGCCTCCGCGATCGGGTGCAGGCGCAGCTGGATTTCGGTGATGACGCCGAGCGTGCCTTCCGAGCCGACGAATAGCCGGGTCAGGTCATAGCCGGTCGATGATTTGCGCACCCGGCCGCCGGTTTTGATGATGCGGCCATCGGCCAGCACCACGGTCAACCCCATAACGTTTTCGCGCATGGTGCCGTAACGGACGGCAGCGGTGCCGGAGGCGCGGGTGGCGCACATGCCGCCCAATGAGGCGTCCGCCCCCGGATCGACCGGAAAGAACAAGCCGGTGTCACGCAATTCGGTGTTGAGGCTGCGATGGGTGAGGCCGGCCTGGACCCGGCAATCCATGTCTTCGGGGTTCACTTCGAGGATTGCCGTCATCCGCGACAAATCGAGGCTGATGCCGCCGCGCACCGGGGTGACATGCCCTTCGAGCGAGGTGCCGGTGCCGAACGGCACGACGGGGATGTTGGCGGCGTGGCACAGGGCCAGAAGTTTCGATACTTCTTCGGTGGTTTCGATGAAGGCGACCGCGTCCGGGCGCACCGGCGGGTTGGTGTCCTGGCCGTGGGCGTGATGGTCGCGGAAACCTGTGTTGGTGGTGATGCGGTCGCCGAGGAATTTGCGCGCCTCGGCCAGGACTGTTTCGAGCATGGTGTCAGTCCACTCCTACGGCGGCTTCCATGGCGGGTTTGCCGCGGATCATGTCCGACGCCTTTTCGGCGATCATCATGGTGGCGGCATAGGTGTTGGCCGATGGCATGGACGGCATGATTGAGGCATCGGCGATCCGCAGGCCTGCGAGGCCATGGACGCGCAACTGGTCATCGACCACCGCAGTTGGATCGGTCGCCGGCCCCATGCGGGCGGTGCCGATCAGGTGAAAGGTGGTGGTGCCGTATTCGCGGGCGAAATTCAGCAATTCATCGTCGGAGGCCACGTTGGCGCCGGGCAATTGCTCGCTCTCAAAATATTGCGCCATCGGACCGGTTGCCAGCAGCTTGCGAGCCAGGCGCAACCCGGCGAGCAGCACATCGCGGTCGGTTTTGTGGGTCAGATAATTGGGCTGGATGATCGGATCGATGAACGGGTCGGTGGAAACCGCACGGACATGGCCGCTGCTTTCCGGGCGGTGCGGCCAGAAGCCGATGGTCATGCCGGGATAATCGTCGAGGATATAGGTTTTGCCGGGCTTGTAGCTTGCCGGGGTGAAGACGCCTTGGAGGTCAGGGTCAGCCAAATGCGGCGAGGACCGCGCGAAGATGTGCACCAGCGACGGCACGACCGCGAGAATGGACGGCTTGCCGACCGCCCAGCGCGCGATCTGGCCGAGCAAATTCACCCCCTTGGACAGTTCATTCATCGTGGTGACGTTCTTGGCGCGGGCGACGATGCGGGCGCTGTAATGATCGCGGAAGTTTTCCCCCACGCCGGCGAGTTCGTGCAGGACCGGCACGCCGAGCGAGGCCAGCAGCCCAGCGGGGCCAATGCCGGAAATTTGCAGCAGCCGGGCTGTATTCACCGTGCCGGCACTCAGAATAATCTCGCGCCGGGCGCGTACCTCACGCATTGGCCGGCCGGCACGATCCTCGATATAGCGCACGCCGACGGCGCGCTTGCCATCAAGGATAATCGCCCGGGCGCGCGCATTGGTGCGGACATCGAGATTGCCGCGGGCCCAGGCCGGATGGAGGAATTGTTGCGCGGCACTGCGCCGCAGCCCGCCCTGAATGGCGCGCTGGAAATATCCGACGCCTTCTTGGGTTGCGCCATTATAATCGGGGTTGCGTGGCAGGCCGTGCTCGGCGGCACCGTCGATGAACGCCTCGCAGAGCGGGTGGATCCAGTCCATGTCGGTGACCGGAATATTGCCGTCGCGGCCGTGGTATTTGTCATCGGCCGCGCCCACCCGGCGTTGGCTGCGGCGGAAATAGGGCAGGATATCGGCATAGCCCCAGCCGCGATTGCCACGCTGCGCCCAGTGGTCGTAATCCGCCTTCTGGCCGCGATTATAGACCATGCCGTTAATCGAGCTTGACCCGCCGAGGGTGCGCCCCTGGGTGGTGGCGATGCCGCGCCCGCTGGTCCATTCGGTGGGTTCGGTCTTGAACTGCCACGTCACTTTCGGGTTGAACAAGGTTTTGGTGAAGCCGGCCGGGACATGGATCCACGGGTTGCTGTCGGGCGGGCCGGCTTCGAGCACGCAGACGGTCGTGCCCAGATCCTCGGTCAACCGGTTGGCGAGCACTGATCCGGCGGCACCGCCACCGACGATGATGTAATCGAAAATATCTACGGACATGGACACGCGCGCTCCCGGGTGGTTGAGGGTAAGGGAGCATGAAGCGTTGCGGTGTGCCAGGGGGCGGGTGTGACGACGACCTTGACCGGGGTGGTGGTAAAGAAGACAGGGTGATTTTGCTTGTGGGTAAGGGGAATTTGCCTTACGCTTCGGATGGAGTTTAATCAGGTGCTGCGATGACCACGCTGACAATCACCACTAAGGGCCAAGTGACCTTGCGGAAGGATGTGCTCGCCCATCTCGGATTGCGGCCGGGGGATAAGCTTGTCATCGACAAGCTGCCGGACGGGCGGATTACCGCGTCGGCAGAGCGGCGGAAGGGCAAGATTTCCGATGTGTTCGGGATGTTGAAGCAGGACGGGCAGCGGACTGTCTCGATTGAGGAGATGGGCCTGATTGGCCCGGAGAACTGGGAAGGCAAGCGGTGAAAATCACCGCCGACACCAATATTCTGGTGCGGGCAATTATCGCTGATGACGCGGTGCAGTCGCTGTTGGCCATATCGGTCTTGGCCAACGCCGAAAATGTGGTGATCCCTATTCACGTCCTCTGTGAAGTGGCCTGGGTGTTGTCGCAAAGCTACAAGATCAAAGCTGCCGATATCCGAGGGGCGATAGCCCAGCTTTGCGATGCGGAAAACGTGTCGGTGGACCGACCACTGCTTGCAGCAGGCCTAGCCATGCTGGACGCGGGCGGGGATTTCGCTGACGGGGTGATTGCCCATGACGGGCGAACATTGGGGGCGGAGGTTTTTGTCTCGTTCGATGCAAAAGCGGTGAAGTTACTGATGGCCCAAGGGGTGAAAGCACTTGTGCCCGCGTAGCAATGTTGACGGTGCCGCAATTCTCCGGTTTCATAGCAAAGGGCAACAATGTCGGAGGGCGACGTGATGGCAGCCACTGGGACCTATCCAAAATCCACAGTGTTTGTTGGCCAGTCCTGGAGTGCCCTGTGGCGAATAGCGCGCGCCATGCCGGTTTTGTGGGTGACGTCCATCCTTGCCTCGCTGGCCATCTGGCGGATCGATATCGCGCTGACCGGGCCGGAGATCGATTTATTCGGTCAGACCCAGTTTGATCTCGCCTTACTCGCGGTGTCCGCCCTGCTGGCCCTGGTCGGCGCCGTGGTCACCGCTGCCGCAACGATGATCGTGTTGCGGGCATTTTTGCTGGGTGAGATGCGGGATCGGCCGGTCTGGCAGGTTCCGCCCGGATTTGCCCGGATGGCCATGTGGTTTGTCGGCGCCGAAGCGCTTGGCCAGCTTGTGACAATGGTAGCCATTGCCAGCGGTTTGCGCGCCAGTTGGCTGGTGTTGGGCGCATTAGCCCCGGGGCTGGTGATCGCCTTTTTTTTGGCACAGTATTTTCAGCTTTCGGCGGCGCTCGCGGTCGGGTTGCCGTCGGCAGGGTTTGACCAGGCGTGGGATGACGGGCGTGGTCGGGTTTGGACCTATATCGGTGCGATGATCATGGTATTGCTGCGATCGGTGCCGATCATCCTGGTGGCGACATTGATTGCGTCTATCGGTATTGGCGCGTTGCAGAACCATGATGGCGGATTTTGGCAGGCCGCCCGGTCGGCGTGGGAAATCGCCAACAGCTGGGCCAATCATTCTGTCGGACCGGTGGTGGTTGTCATCCTCGGCGCACGGGTTCAGGCGTGTCTGTTTGCTGATGCTCGCGCCAAGGCCTAACCCTCAGTCGGGCGGGAGTTGGTCGGAAAAAATCGGCAGTTATACCAAGCGTCCTTGATGTTGACCCATGAAGAATGGGTCAACGGCGCTTGGTATAAGTCTTTGCTTGGCGCACCGCCGCCGGCCAACCCGGTGCGCAATACCAAGCCTTACTGCCGTGCCATTTCTGCCCGCCCGACGCCTGCGCCATCCAGGGTCTGGTCGGACTCCATTGTCACCGTCACCTTGGCCAGCATCCCGGTGAAGCTGAACGGGGCGGCATAGTCCGACACCGGGCTGCCGCGGTCGAGCCCGATATCCAGGCCGGACCACGATATCAGCATGGCAAAGCCCAGCGGGGTTTCAATCGATCCCGCAGGTTCGCCGTTGATCAGCAGCGTGTAGCGGCTGCGTCCGGTTCCGGTGCCGATTTTAGGAAGTTTCTCCCGGGTCAGGCGGTCAGCAGTGACGCCAAGGATGCAGTCCCCGACCGGCACTGGGCGATCCGATGTCACGATTGCGTGCTCGCCGCCAATATTAAGGTCGTGCACCAGCCTGCCATCCTTGATGTAGAGGCTGTAGCCCGATGTTGCGTCGCCATGCGCAACCAGCACGCCTTCGACGCCGTTCTCCGGGATGGTGGCGGTGGCCTCGATCCGATAGCTGCGGCTGCGCAGATCGGGGGCGACATCGGTGGGCACATGGCCCATGCCGTGATGGAACACAAAGCTGGTGCGCCCGCCCTGCACCCGTTCGCCATTGGCGGCGAACCGGGCGGCGAAACGATCATCGAGCGGCAGGACCTGATGCGCCTCGGCTTCCTGCCACCACAGCGCGATCATTTCCTGCAATTTATCGGGCATTTCTGACGCAAGGTCGTGGGTTTCGGCGAAGTCGTTCTCGAGGTGGTAAAGTTCCCACTTGTCATCCTCGAACCTGCTGCCCATCGGGTGGAACGCCACGGCTTTCCAGCCCTGGTGCCAGATGCCGCGATGGCCGAACATCTCAAAATATTGCGGGCTCGATTTGGACGGCGCGGCGGGAGTGTTCAGGCTGGCGGCAAAGCTTTCGCCTTCCAACGGCATTTGCGCCACGCCGCCGATGGTTTCGGGCGGGGCGAGGCCCAGAATTTCAAGCAGGGTCGGCACCAGATCGGCGGCATGGGCGAATTGATGACGCAAGCCTCCGGCGACGGCGACCTGGCGTGGCCAATGCACCACCAACGGGTCGCGAATGCCGCCGCCATGGGTGTTTTGCTTGTAGCGTTTCAGCGGCGTATTGGCCGCCATCGCCCAGCCGAGCGGAAAGTTGGAGTGGGTATCCGGCCCGCCAATAGCGTCAATGCGGGCGAATTTTTCGTCCATTGGTTCGGCGCGCAGATTGAACGGCCCCATGGCGTTGACCAGCCCGCGCGGCCCGCCCTCCTGGCTGGCGCCATTATCGGACAGCACCAGGATGATGGTGTTGTCGAGTTTGCCCGAAGCTTCGAGGAAGGCCACCAGCCGGGCGAGGTGCTGGTCGGCGTGGTCGAGCATCGCCGCGTAGGCCGATTGCAGCCGGGTGAACAGACGCTGTTCGTTCGCGCTATGGCTGGCCCAGGGCTGCACCGCCGCATTGTGGGGCGGCAGGACGGTGCCGGGCGGGACGATCCCCATCGCGATCTGGCGGGCGAGGCGGCGGTCGCGTTCGACATCCCAACCTTCGGCGAAGACCGCGTCGTAGCTGCGGATCAGATCGGCGGGCGCCTGGTGCGGGGCGTGGCAGGCGCCGAGTGCGAGCCAGGACAGGAAGGGCGTATCGGGCAATTCGGCGATATGGTTGGCGATGAACTTGATCGACTGGGTGACCAGATCCTCGGTCAAATGATAGCCAGTTGCGAAAGTGCCAGGCGGGTCGATATGGGAATTATCGCGCACCAGTTCGGGGGCGTACTGGTCGGTTTCGGCATCCATGAAGCCGTAGAAGCGATCAAAGCCGCGCCCCAGCGGCCAGCCATCGAACGGGCCGGTATTGCCACTTTCAGTGAGTGGCGTGACGTGCCATTTGCCGGCCATGTAATTGCGATAGCCGTGCGGGCGCAGCATTTCGGCGAGGGTTCCAGCTTCGCGGGCGATCTTGCCGCGATAGCCCGGGAAACCACTGTCGAAATTGGCCAGGCACCCCATGCCGACCGAATGATGGTTGCGCCCGGTAAGCAGCGCCGATCGTGTGGTCGAACACATCGCGGTGGTGTGAAACCCGGTATAGCGCAGGCCGCGCGCGGCGAGGGCGTCGATGGTCGGCGTTTTGATCGGTGAGCCATAGCAGCCGAAATCGGCGAAGCCGACATCGTCGAACAAAACCACGACGATGTTTGGTGCGTCTTTGGCGGGGGTAACCGCGGCGGGCCACCACGGCGTTGCCTGTGGGAAATATTGAGCGATCTTGCCTGCAAACGCCGCCTGCCCCGCCATCGAACATTCCCCGCTTTATGAGTGATGAGCAGTAATATGCCTACGCTGCCGGCCCTGATCGCTGAAAATGGCGCGCCCTGCTGGATTCGAACCAGCGACCGCCGGCTTAGAAGGCCGGTGCTCTATCCAGCTGAGCTAAGGACGCTAACGCGGTGACTAATGGGTCCAGTTTTCCGAACGGATAAAGGCAAAATTATCGGCGTAAGCTTTCGGCTTGAAAATGCGGGCTTTCGGCAGTTCGACCGCAAAAGCGATGTTTTTGCGGGTGGCATAGGCCACGGCTTCGTCCGAACTGGCGAATTTCAGGCGCACCTGGGCCTGGGTGTCACCGCTGCCGATCCAGCCCATCAGCGCATCGGGCTTGCGTGCCTCGGACGGTGGGAATTCCAACACCCAATCCTGCGTACTGGCCTGGCCGGACTGCATGGCCGATTTCGGGTGCTGATAGATGCGGGCGGTGGTCATGTTGGCAGCCTCCAAGCTTGCTGGTCGGGGCGCCCGGACTCGAACCGGGGGCCTCGTGTACCCAAAACACGCGCGCTACCAGGCTGCGCCACGCCCCGAACCGGGCGGAACCTATGTGCCAACGCGCGTCGTGGCAAGGGTTAGGTTCGCAGCAGTGCCAGAACCTCAGCGGCGGCGGCCTCGGACGGGGTTTGACCTGGAGGGGTGAGCCGCGCGCGCAAGGCGGTGAAGCCGGCACGCTGGGCTGCGACCCCGTCACCCGCAAGCAGGGCGTCGGTCGCTGCGGTCAGGTTTGCGACGGTGCAATCGCCCTGGATGAACTCGGGGGCCAGAAATCGGTCGAGCAGCAGATTGACAATGCTGGCGTATTTCACCCGAACGGTCGCGCGCACGATGGCCGCCGTAATCGGGTTCAGCCGATAGGCAACCACCATCGGCACGTTGGCGAGCGCGAGTTCCAGGGTCGAGGTGCCGGATTTGGTCAGGGCTGCGGTGGCGGCAGCAAAGCCGTCGATCTTGTCGGCAAGGTCGGTCACGATGACAGGCGGGATCGGCCAGGATTTGGTCCCGGCCAATACCGAGGCCGCCACCGCCGATGCCACCGGCACCACCACGACCAAACCGGGATGGCGCTGGGCGAGCCGGCGCGCCACCTCGCCGAAAATCGGCAGCAGGCGTGAGACCTCACTCCGTCGGCTGCCCGGCAGCACCATGAGAATGGGTGCGTCGCCGGCGATGCCATGGCGGGCGCGAAACCGTGCGGCGTCGCCATTCTCGACGCCCGCGCTGATTGCGGGATGGCCGACAAAACGCGCAGCGATGCCATGGCCGGCAAAAAATTCCGGCTCAAACGGCAGCAGGCATAGCAGGCGGTCCCACAGCCCTGGGTATTTTTTCACCCGACTTTCGCGCCACGCCCAGACTTGCGGGGCGACGTAGTGGATGCGCTTGAGGCCGCTGGTCCGCAGCCGCCCAAGCAGGCGCAAAGTGAAGCCGGGGCTGTCGATAGTCACCACCACATCGGGCCTACGGGCGAGGATGTCGCGCTCGGTCGCCCGTAACAATCGGGCGATATGACGGATGCGCGGCAGCACTTCGAGCAGGCCCATCACCGCGAGTTCGGTGATCGAAAACAGGCTGGGCAGGCCGACCGCCGCCATTTGCGGCCCACCAACCCCGGCAAATTCCAGATCGGGGCGGGCGGCGCGCAGGGCAAGGATCAGTTTCGCGCCGAGCGCGTCGCCACTTTGCTCGCCAGCGACAAGATAGATCAGGGTCATGCGGCTTCATACAGGCGTCCCCGATGCGTCGCCAGCATGGTTTCGCGGACGCGCAACCCGCGCTATGACGGGCGCAATCTTCGACAAGGACCGTAATCATGAGCACCGCCGACGTACTTCACCAGGCGCAAATCGCCAACTGGGATGGCCCGATGGGCGAGGTCTGGGCGGCCAGCGAAGCCCGCAGCGATAAGGCGTTGCGCGGTGTGTCGACCGCATTGTTTCGCGTCGCCGATGTTGAACCGGGCGAGGCGGTGCTCGATGTCGGCTGCGGCGGCGGGGCGACCACCGAGCAACTGGCGATGGATGTCGGATCGACCGGACGGGTGGTCGGGCTTGATGTTTCCAAGACCCTGATCGCGATCGCGCAAAAGCGGCTCGATGGCACCGGACAGGCCGAATTCATCCAGGCCGACGCGTCAACCATCGCCTTCCCCAAGACGATGTTCGACGTGCTGTTCAGCCGCTTCGGGGTGATGTTCTTTGGCGATCCGGTGGCAGCCTTCGCCAATCTGCACAAGGCGATGAAGCCGGAGGGGCGGCTGGCCTTCGCGTGCTGGCGGGCGTCGAGCGACAATCCCTGGGTCAGCATCCCATTGCGCGCTGCCATGACCGTGGTGCCGGCATTTCCGCGCCCTGGCCCGGAAGACCCTGGCCCGTTTGCCTTCGGTGATCAGGCGCGGGTCAGCCGCATCCTGACCGAGGCCGGTTTCAGCGGTCTGAAGTTCAAACAGTTCGACTTCACCATGGATTTCACCGGGACCGGCCTGGACGCCGCGCGTGCAGTGTCCGGCGTTGGCCCGCTCGGCCGCATTCTGCGCGACCAGCCCGACGATGTGAAAGCCCGCGCCATGCTAGCGGTTGCCGACGCGCTGGTGCCGTTCACCGTCGATGATGGGGTGAAATTGCCGGCGTCGGTCTGGCTGGTATCGGGGTCGGCGTCCTAACCCACGGGAGTTTGCACCCAGGTGACCAGGCCGCTCACCATCGTTCACGTGTCGAGCTTTCCGTTCGGCCTGCGCCCGGCGTTCCAGCACAGCGTTGGGGTGAAGCTGTCGAACGGGTTGATCCGCAACGGGCATCTGGTGCTGAATTTTTCCGACCGCGACGTTGCGCGGGCGCGGTCGATCTTCGGCAGCCGCAGGTTCGGCCGCAGACCCGCCAACGACGCGCTGATCACGTTTTGCCGCTTCCATCGCCCCGATGTGGTCTTGCTCGGCCATGCCGACGTGATTGCGCCGGAAACACTGGCGCGGCTGCGCGACGTGCTTCCGGGTGTTCGCATCGCGCAGTACAATGTTGATCCACTGTTCGAGCCCGATAATATCGGCCGCCTGACCAGCAAGTTCGCCGTTGTCGATGCGAGCTTTGTCACCACCGCCGGCCCCGCGATGCGCGCTTTGCGCAAGGGCGGCCAGCTTGTTGCTTTCATGGCCAATCCGATGGATGCCAGCATCGAGCGCGGGCGCTGCGATTTGGTCGACGCGTTGCCGCATGATCTGTTTTACGCCTGCGGCAATCCGGGCCGACCGCTGCGCCATGTCTGCGGACGGGACTGGAACATGGATGATTTCGTCGCGATGCTGGGGGCCAGACTTCCAGGTTTACGCCTGCTGCTTGGCGGGGTCGGCGGACGGCCGCACCTAACCGGGGCTGCCTATCAGAGCGCCCTGGAAACCGCCGCAATCGGGCTGAACATCAGCCGCCGACCGGACTCGTATCTCTATAGCTCGGATCGCATCGCCCAGATGATCGGCAACGGCCAGGTCGTGATGATGGAGCGTGCGACCGGCTACGGCGATATTTTCGGCGATGACGAGATGGTGTTTTTCAGCACCCTGGATGAGCTTGTCGATCAGGCGAGCCGACTTGCCACCGACCACGCCCGCCGCCGGGCGATCGCCACGGCTGGGCGCGCGCGTTATCACGCGCTGTTCAACGAACAGGCTGTGGCCGCTGACCTGCTGAATATCCTGCTCCATGACGCTGATCCGGATCGCATCCCCGGATTGCCCAACGCGTGACGCGCTATCTCGCATTTTTTCAAACGCATCGCGGATTGCTGCTGCGGATCGTGCTCGGCGCGGGGTTTGCCATCGTGCCCAACCCGAGCTGGGCGATGCTGTTTTATCTCGCCATCCTGCCCGGCGCCGGGCTGCGTCTGGCGCGCGGGGCGGACTGGCCCGAGGATCTCGGCGCCCGGCTCGGGGTGGCACTGATTTTCTGGTTCACGCTGACCACGTTGTGGGACAGCACGGCGGGCGCACATCTGATCTGGATGTGGAACGGGGCCTGCACCCTCGGCCTGTTCATCACCGCCCTGGCCACGTTGCGCGAAGATGCGGCGGCGCGCGACAGGCTGGTGATGGTGTTGATTATCGGCGGATTGATCAACGCGGTCCTGGCGATTGGGATGTTCCTGCATGCACCGTCCGACCGCATGACAGGCTGGGCCGAGACCCGCCACCCGATCCTCGGCGCGTCAATTATCGGCGGGTCGGTGGTGCTGGCAACCGGGCACATGCTGCGCGGGCAGCAGCGTGCGGTGATGGCCGCCACCATCGTCAGCGGCTTGCTGTTCATTGTCTTGACCGGCAGCCGTGGCCCGTTGATCGCGATTGCCAGCACCTTGGTGGTATTGCTGGCTGCCTTGCGGCCCCGCGTTTTGGGAGGCGTAGCTTTGGGGTTGATTGTAGCCCTTGGTGCGACGGCCGTGGCTTCACCCGGCAGCTTGCAGGCCGCATTCGCGCGCGCGATGCAGCGTGGCTGGTCGAACAGGTTGGAAATCTGGGACATCTCGCTCGGCAAGATTGCTCAAGCGCCGATTTTCGGCAGTGGTCCCGCGACCCTGCTGGATCGGCCGGGCGAGAATTTTCCCCATAACCTGTTGCTGTCAACCTGGCTCTATAGCGGCCTGATCGGGCTGGCGCTGCTGCTGGCGCTGCTGGCGTTCGCGGTTCGGGCGGCATGGTCGGATGCTGATCGCATCATGCGCTGGACGCTGCTGGCGCTGCTGTTGCATCTGGCGCTGTCGGGGCTGACCGATCTCAGCCAGGTCACCAAGGGGCCGGGGCCGATGTGGTATATCCTGTGGCTGCCGATCGCGTTGGCACTTTCAGCCCAGCGCGCAGACAGCAAACTTTAACCCGATACGAACGAATAGTCTGGCAGTCTATTACAGTGCGGGCAAAAAGCCCGGTCGGAGGACGCCGAAATGATCACCACCCTTGTCGTACTCGTGCTGCTCAGCATCGTCATCGCAATTATTTATGTCCGCGACATCACCCAGACCCAGCATGCCATCCTGCGCAACTTCCCGGTGCTCGGGCATTTCCGCTATTTTTCGGAAAGCTTTGGCGAATATATGCGGCAATATCAGTATCTGCCGGACTGGGTTGAGCGGCCGTTTAACCGGCTGGAGCGGTCCTGGGTTTATCGGTCGGCCAAGGGCGTGTCCAATCTGGTGTCTTTCGGCAGTGAAACCATCCCGGCGTTTGTGTTCCGTAACGCCGCCTTCCCGGTGCTGGAGTCCGAACAATTGACCTATCCCGGCAAAACCATCGGCATTGCCGACGGCGCTGGGGCCTGCGCCAAACCGCATCTTGCGCGCAGTTACTTCAATATTTCGGGGATGAGCTATGGCGCCTTGTCGCATGCCGCGGTTAGCGCCCTGTCGCGCGGCGCGAACAAGGCGGGGGTGTGGATGGCAACCGGCGAGGGCGGGTTGGCGCCGTATCATCTGGAAGGCGGTTGCGATCTGATCATGCAGATCGGCACCGCGAAATATGGCGTGCGCGACGATGCTGGCAATCTGTCCGATGACAAACTCCGCGCGATCGCGGCGCACGAAAATGTCCGCATGTTTGAGGTCAAGCTTGCCCAGGGCGCCAAGCCCGGAAAGGGTGGCATTCTGCCGGGAGCCAAGGTCAACGCGGAAATTGCTGCCATTCGCGGCATCCCGCAGGGCCAGGACAGCATCAGCCCCAACCGCCATACCGACATCGGTAACATCGCCGAACTCGGTGCTTTCGTGAACCGGGTGCGGACGGTGACCGGCAAGCCGGTCGGGGTGAAGTTCGTGGCGGGCGAACAACACTTCCTCGATGACTGGTTCGCCGATTGCGCGATGCACCGCGAACACTGTCCCGACTACGTCCAGATCGATGGTGGCGAAGGCGGCACTGGCGCGGCCCCTGCCCCGCTCGCCGATTATGTCGGATTGCCGATCACCATGGCGTTGCCGCTGGTGGTTGATGCCCGCGCCCGCCATGGCCTAACCGAACGCATCCGGATCATCGCATCAGGCAAGCTGATTACGCCGGATAAGGTTGCCTGGGCATTATGCATGGGTGCTGACTTCGTTTCGTCCGCGCGTGGCTTCATGCTGTCGCTCGGGTGCATTCAGGCGATGAAATGCGGCAGCGGCTTTTGCCCAACCGGGATTACCGCAGTCGATCCGCGGCTGATCCGTGGCCTCGATCCGACCGACAAGGCTGAACGGGTCGCGCGCTATGCCCACCAGGTCCAGCAGGATGTCGAGATTATCGCCCATTCCTGCGGTCTGCCGAACCCGATGTTCTTCGGGCCGCAGCATGTCACGGAAATCGAGCGCGGCGTTGGCGGTTTCCGCAATGCGGGCGCCTGACGGGGGCGTTCCACCCTGGGTCAGAGCGGGGTGGACGCTCCCAGCAGGCTGGTCAGCTTGGTCGAAGCCCGCACATATTCGATGCGCAGACTGATGACTAGTCCATTTTCGGTTTCCGCATCGCCATTGGCGGCAGCCTCCTCGATCCGCACGCAGCAGGTCCGCAACCTGTCTGCCCCGAGATAGGCCGAACTCGACTTCAGGGTGTGGGCGGCCTGACGGACGGCGACATGATCGCCCGCGGTCATTGCGCGGGCAATTTCGTTGACCAGCGTTTCACCGTCGGCCAGGAATTGCTGCAACACGCGATGCACCAAGCCTTCGTTGCCGGCAGTTTCGATTTCACGCAGCCGGCCAATCGCGCCAGGGTCGATCACTGCGAGTTCGGCCACTGCCTGATCTTGTGCGTCAGTGGCCAAATCGGCGGCGTCGCCCGGTACCCAGGCTGCAATCGCCTCGGCCAGTACGGCCCTGGTCACGGGTTTGGTCAGATGTTCGTCAAAACCCGCCGACAGGCTTTTGGCACGATCGCCGGGTAAGGCGTGGGCGGATAACGCGAGGACAGGGGTTTTGTCACCGATGCGCTGCTGGACTGCCCGGATCGCGCTGGTCGCCGCAAATCCGTCCATGCGCGGCATCTGCAGATCCATCAGCACAAGATCGAATAAGCCCGATCGGTATAGATCCACCGCATCCTGCCCATCGACGGCAGACGTGACGATGCAGCCGAGGCTTTGCAGCAGGCCACGGCCGACTTCCATGTTCACCCCATTATCTTCAACCAGCAGCACCCTGACCGCTTTGCGTCCGCTCGCGGCAGCAATCTGTGCACTGCGGCGCGGTTCAACACCTGCCATTGGCACGCTCAACGGGGTGCCCTTGCGCAGGGTCGCGGTGAACCAGAAGGTCGATCCAACCCCAACCTCGCTACGCACCCCGATCTCGCCGCCCATCATTGCACAAATCTGTTTGGCAATCGAAAGCCCCAATCCGGTGCCACCGAACTCCCGCGTGGAGGAGCCATCGACCTGGGCAAAGGCGTCAAAAATAATCGCCTGCTTGGCGACCGAAATGCCAATGCCGGTGTCGGAAACCTCGAACTTAAGCACCACGACGGCGCCACGATCCTCCGCCAACGACACGACCAGCCTAATCTGGCCATGGCTGGTGAACTTCACCGCATTGCCGAACAGATTGGTCAAAACCTGGCGCAACCGGTGCTGGTCGCCGATCAGGTTCAGCCGCAAGGCGTCCGGCAATACCACCTCAAGATCGAGGCCCTTGGCCCGCGCCGACTCGACGAACAGTTCATGGGTTTCGGCAACGACAGTGGCGAGATCGAACGCGCCATGTTCAAGCTCGAGCTTGCCTGCCTCGATCTTCGACAGATCCAGAATGTCATTGATCAGCCCAAGGAGCGCTGTTCCCGATCGCGTGACGGATTCCGCAAAACGCTGCTGGCGGTCATCCAGTGTGGTCTGGCGGAGCAATTCAACCATGCCCAACATACCGTTGAGCGGGGTGCGGATTTCGTGGCTCATATTCGCGAGAAATTGCGATTTCGCGTTATTCGAGAGTTCAGCCTGCTTCAACGCCTCACGGGTTTGGGCATTTCGTCGCTGCAGGCTTTCAACCATGGTGTTGAAGGCGCGGCCCAGGCGGCGAATTTCGCGCGGCACCAGGCCGACGAAATCTGGCACCTTGGCAGTGGTGTCACCCGCCAGAATGGCGTCCGCGGTCGCTGCCACCCGGCGCACTGGGCTTGCCAGAAAGCTTGCGATCATCAGACTGAGCACACTCGCCACCGCAAGCGCCACCGCGCCGACCACCCAAGCCAGCAGATCGATTTCCCGCGCCCGGCGTTTCAATTCGGAGAGCGGTTGCGGCACCATCACGCCCCAGCCACTTTCGGGCACGAAAGAATAGCCCGCGATCATGTCGTCCTTGAACGCCGGGGAATAAAATGTATCGACCCCGGTCTGGCGCGCCATCATTTTCTTCACTGTCGGCACGGCCGACAAATCCTGCATCCGCGCCACCCAGTCCTTGAAGGGATGCGCGATCGCCAGCCCGTTGGCATCGGTGATCACCGCGTGCCCGCGCTCCCCAAAGGCGATCACCGATTGCAGCCGCACCAGATATTCGGTGGTCACTTCGCCGACCGCCAAGCGTCCGTTCGGCAACGCCTTGACCAGATAGAAGGCCGGTCGCCCGTTGGGATCACGCCGCAAATTGCTTAAAATCGGGCCATCATTCCCGCCAGCCGATGTCCGGGTTGCGGCCAGCGCGCGCAAATCGGCAATCCCGCGCGCCCCGATCTCCTGCGGTGCGGGGGATTTCTGCACCGGCAAAAACGTTTCAATCGTGCCATCGGCGGCAAAGACACAGACATGGACGAAATCGAGCGAGTCGAGCAGTTGGGTCAAGCCGGGGGTGTCGGGATTGAGGGTTCCGGGGGCAATCGCCACCATGAAGACTGATTTTATATCGACGACATACCGCGACATTGTCGATGTCAGATTGCGGGCGACAAGCAAATGCCGTTCACGTACAGAATCGACCTCGCGATCGAACGATGCCTGGGATTCCCAGATATCCAAGGTCAGGACCGGAATGGCTGCAACCGCGGTCAGCGCCACGAAAAGCAGGTATTTCAAACGGATGCCATCAGATAGTCGTTGCCAGATACTGCGTCGCGCGACAGTGTCCGCAGGCCCAGCCTTCGGGTGGGACATTCCTTTGGCGGCATCCTGTGGCACTGTCGTTTCGGTCACACGGTCTTCCATCTACGTGGGTCGCGACACCAAAAACGAGACTTTGCCATTGTCGGGCTTGGTCGCTTCGGAGTGCCGGCTAACCCTAAATTGGACTTAAAAAGACTAGATTGGCAAAGTTAGTTATCTATTAATAAAGCACATGGTTCATCCCGCCACAACAGGATTGCCGTGCCGACATTGGCCGCGTCCCGAGCATTGACGGCATCGCCATCACTTGCGACGGTCCGCCATTCAAATCTACCGTTTCCCCTTCAATCTGGAGCACCTCTGATGGATATCACCGGCCTGCCGTTCGATGCCGAAGCCATGCTGGCGGGCCTACGCCCTTGGGTAGAATGCGAATCCCCCACTTTCGATGCCGCCGCTGTCGGCCGGATGATGGACCTCGCGAGCCGCGACCTTTTGGTTGCGGGCGCCCGTATTGAACGGATTGCTGGACGCATGGGCTTTGGCGACTGCGTGCGGGCGAGTTTTCCACATGCCTCGTCCGCACCCGGCATTCTGGTGATGGGGCATCTTGACACCGTCCACCCGATTGGCACCCTCGCCAAGCTGCCCTTCCGCCGCGACGGCGCACGCTGCTACGGGCCGGGCATCTGGGACATGAAGGGCGGCAACTACATCGCCCTTGAAGCCATCCGCCAACTGGCGCGCGCTGGCATCGCCACGCGCTTGCCGGTGACAGTCTTGCTGACATCGGACGAAGAAATCGGCAGCCCCAGCACCCGCGACGTGATCGAGGCCGAAGCCGCGCGCCACAAATACGTGTTGGTGCCCGAACCCGCGCGCCCCGATGGCGGCGTTGTCACCGGACGTTACGCGATTGCCCGCTTCAACCTCGAAGCCACCGGCCGGCCGAGCCATGCCGGCGCCGCCCCCGGCGCCGGGCGCAGCGCCATCCGCGAAATGGCCCGCCAACTTATTGCGATCGAGGACATGACCACGTCCGACTGCACCTTCAGCGTCGGGGTGATCAACGGCGGCACCTGGGTGAACTGCGTCACCACCACCTGCACCGGCGAGGCGCTTAGCATGGCCAAACGCCAGGAGGACCTCGACCAAGGGGTGGCGGCGATGCTTGCGCTGCGCGCTTCCAGCAATGACACCCAGTTTCAGGTTACCCGCGGCGTGACCCGCCCGGTTTGGGAGGCCGACGGTAAGACCATGGCGCTGTACGACCATGCCCGCGGCATTGCGCGCACGCTGGGGTTCGACATCAGCCATCAAAGCTCGGGCGGCGGATCGGATGGTAACTTCACCGGGGCGATGGGGATTGCGACGCTTGATGGGCTGGGCGTGGCGGGCGCGGGCGCGCATACGCTTGAGGAGCATATTATTGTCGATAGCCTGGCGGTGCGTGGGCGGTTGATGGCGGGGTTGTTGGCGACGTTGGCGTAGCGCGGATTTATACCAAGCGCCCTTGATGTTGACCCATGAAGAATG
>JANYCX010000060.1 GCA_025360065.1 Acetobacteraceae bacterium
CGCGCAGGAGCTCAAGGCGACCACCCTGATCGGAATGGAAATCGAAACCGCATCGGGCAAAATCCGCAACACCCATGTCGGCGATGAAGAAGAAGATTACGCAGCCGTTCCCGCCTGGTCGGCGATGATCCCGGTGACCCAGATCCTAGGCACCCCATCCGATTGCCCGCGCCAGTTGCCTGGCCTGGCGATGCCGGCCGAAATGAAGCCGTTCAAGAAAGGCGCGCGTCTGGATGAGGTGATGTCGGCGGCCTATGCTAAAACTTTCGCGGACTAGACGGCGGAAAACCCGTGGCGCATCCTTGCAACGGAGGGATGCGCCATGGATTATCCGTACGACACCGGGGCTTACACACGAAAAATCACCACCATCAGCGCCGATGCCCAGCTTTGGTTCGATCGCGGTCTGAACTGGTGCTACGGCTACCACCACGAAGAAGCCGTTCGTTGTTTCGAAACCGCATTGGCGTCCGACCCGGACTGCGCCATGGCGCATTGGGGCGTCGCCTACGCCGTAGGCCCGAACTACAATTATCCCTGGGTGCTGATGGACAAGGCCACCCGGGCCGCAGCCCTCGCCCGCGCCTATGATGCCACCCAGGCCGCTTCGGCACTTGCCGCCAACGTCACCCGCCCCGAGCGCGTCCTGATCGAAGCCTTGCCGGCCCGCTATCCGCAACGCGAACCAATCCAAGACCAGCGCCCGTGGGACGTGGCCTTCGCCGACGCGATGCGCCTCGCCCATCGTGCCCATACAAGGGACCTCGACATCCGCGCCGTCTTCGTTGAAGCCATCCTCAACATCACACCGTGGAAAATGTGGGACCTCCGCACTGGCGCACCCGCCGAAGGCGCCGGCACGGTCGAGGCGCAGGAAACCCTCGATGCCAGCTTCCGCATGGTGCCAGGCGCGATGAACCATCCCGGCCTGCTGCATTTGCATGTCCATCTGATGGAAATGTCCCCCCATCCCGAAGCCGCTTTCCTGACCGGCGATCGCCTGCGCGAAATCAGCGGCGACATGGGGCACCTTACCCACATGCCCACCCATATAGATGTGCAATGCGGGCAGTATCGCGATGCGCTTTACTGGAACCAGCAGGCCATCATTGCCGATCGCAAGTTTTATGACCGTGCCGGCCCGCTCAATTTCTATTCCGGCTACCGCATCCATAATTATCATTTCGCTGCCTATGGTGCGATGTTTCTCGGCCAGCTCGCCCCCGCCATCGCCGCCATTGACGAAATGATCCGCACCACCCCCGAAGATTTGCTGCGCATCCCGTCGCCGCCAATGGCCGATTTCTTCGAAGGCTTCATCGCGCTGCGCCAGCATGTGCTGGTGCGGTTCGGCAAGTGGAACGACATCGTCGCCCAGCCCTTGCCCAAAGACCAAGTCCTCTACTGCACCACAACAGCGATGATGCATTACGCGCGCGGCGTGGCCTATGCCGCGATGGGCAACGTTGCGGCGGCTGAGGCGGAACAGGCCCGCTTCCGCGCCACCGCCCCCCGCGTCCCCAAAACCCGCTATTTGCATAATGTCTGCTGCCAGGACCTGCTCGCCATCGCCGAACACATGCTCGACGGCGAAATCGCCTATCGCCGTGGCGAATACGATGCCGCGTTCGCCCAACTCCGCGTCGCCATCGCGCTGGAAGACGATTTGCCGTACGACGAGCCCTGGGGCTGGATGCAACCCATCCGGCACGCGCTTGGGGCACTGCTATTGGAACAAGGCCGGGTGGCCGAAGCCGAAACAACTTACCGCGAAGATTTAGGCCTCGCCGGCAATCTTCCGCGTGCGCAAATCCATGCCGATAATCTCTGGGCGCTGCGTGGGCTGCTATCGTGTTTGGAACAGCGTGGGGAGCAGGTGGAATCGCGCTTGATCGGCCAACGCCTCGAAACTGCTGCCGCCCGTGCGGATTTGGATGTCGCGGTGTCGTGCTTTTGTGCGGTGGGTAAGGCAGCATAAGGGCCAAGAAAGCAGTTCATTTTGTGAACAAAAAGAAGACCCTCCTTCACCTTGAAAACCTATACGGCGCCGCGCTAGTCGTCGTCAGCGGATCGAGCGCCAAGCGATGTTCCAACGGCGGGAAAGCGCGGCTTTGGCAGTCCGGCCGGTCGCATAGCCGGCACGACAGCCCAATGCCGACCACGGCGCGCTCGATTTCCACCGCGTCGGCATAGACCATTTGCCCGGCGTGGCTGACATCGCAGCCCATGGCGACGACGTGCACTGGCGCTGGTTCGCCCCAGGCGGATGATGACGCAATGACCGCGCGGGCGAAGCACAGAAACGTGGCGCCATCGGGCAGGCGCGCGGCCTGCACGCGCAAAGCGCCCGGCGTGGCGAAGGCGGTGTGCACCACCCAGCGCGGGCAAGACCCGCCATAGCGGGCGAACGGGAAGGCGGCGGCGGAGAATCGTTTCGTCACGTTGCCCGCCGGATCGACGCGGAGGAAGAAGAATGGCACTCCGCGCGCGCCGGGGCGCTGCAAACTTGCCAGACGTTGACAGGCTTGTTCGAAACTGACTCCGAAACGGTCGGCGAGCGCATCGACATCGTGGCGCAGCGCGCCGGCGGCTTCGAGGAACGGCATGTAGGGCATCAGCAAAGCGCCGGCGAGGTAGTTCAGCAGCCCGATGCGGATCAGCCCGGCGGCTTCTGGCGATGATGGTTCGGCAAGGGTGATTTCGGCTTCGACCAGGCCGCGTAGTTCCAACAACGACAGTTGGAACGCCATGTGAAAGCCGCGGCTTTCGCGCGGCAGGCGTTCGGACAACAGTAATTGCCGGGCGGCGGCATCGTAACGTCGCAGTGCGCCATCGATCGGGGCGACGCGGACATTTAGTTCGTGTTTGCGGCGCAAGCGCTCGGCGATGGCGTGATTGAGTTCGGAGGGGGCGGCATTCAATTCGGCGCCCAACGCCTCGGCGCCGGCTTCGAGGGTGGGGAAGTAGTTGGCGCGTTCGTTGAAGAAATCGCGCGCTTCCTCGGTTGGCAACAGCACGACGCGGCCGCTGGGGAGGGCAATGCCGCTCGAATCTTCGCGCGCGACGCGCCAGGCGCGGTAGAGCGCGAGCATCGCGCGGGCGGCCGCGGGGCTGCTGGCGGCGAGCCCGCTTGCTTCCGCGTCGGGCACCGGATCGGCTGACAGCATCGGATCGGCGAAAATCTCCCGCAGCTGAGTTTCAAGCTGGCGTTCGGAGGTGCCGGACAATGCCGCGAGATCGACCTTCAGCACTTCGGTCAGCTTGATCAGCAGGCTGGCCGATAGCGCGCGCTGGTCGTGCTCGATCAGGTTGAGATAGCTCGCCGAAATGCCCAGCCGCGTGGCAAGGGCGGCTTGGGTGATGCGTTGTTCGAGCCGCAAACGACGGACGGTGCGACCGATCAGGGGCTTGGCCATGCTTTACAGACTTTACCGATTTACAGATTTACGGGTTAAGAAAATTACTCAATTGCGCGTCTGGACGTATTTTCCCGATTTCCTTCGCAGATGCAATGTGAATAATTCACTTCAGCGACCCTGACAATTTGGAGCCCATCATGACCAAGACCCCGACCCCGAATTTCGCCCCCGATGGCATGTCCAACGGCCCCGCGTTTGACGCCGAGCGTTACAACGGCATCGTACGCGATTACACGCCGGCGGATGTTGCGCGCCTCGCCGGATCGTTCCGGGTCAAGCACACCATGGCCGATATGGGCGCCCGCCGCCTCTGGTCGCTGCTGAAGACCGAACCCTTTGTCCCCACCTTGGGCGCGCTGACCGGCAATCAGGCGGTCCAGCAGGTCAAGGCCGGCTTGAAGGCGATTTATCTGTCCGGTTGGCAGGTTGCAGCGGACGCCAATACCGCCGGCCAGATGTATCCCGACCAGTCGCTTTACCCGGTGGATTCGGTGCCGAATGTTGTCAAGCGCATCAATGCCGCGCTGCGTCGCTGCGACCAGATCGCCACCATGGAAGGCGACCAATCCATGCATTGGATGGCGCCGATCGTGGCCGATGCCGAAGCGGGTTTTGGTGGCGCGCTGAACGCCTATGAACTGATGCGGGCCATGATCGAAGCGGGTGCCGCCGGCGTCCATTTCGAAGACCAACTAGCCAGCGAAAAGAAATGCGGCCATCTCGGCGGCAAGGTGCTGGTGCCGATCAGCCAGCATATCCGCACCCTGAACGCCGCCCGCCTCGCCGCCGATGTCGAAGGCGTGCCGACCGTGTTGCTTTGCCGCACCGACAGCCAATCCGCCCAGTTGCTGACCGCCGATGTCGATGAGCGCGACCGTCCGTTCATCAGCGACGAACGCACCGCGGAAGGCTTCTTCCGTATCAAGCCGGGCGTCGGTGTTGACTACGCGATTGCCCGTTCCATTGCCTACGCGCCTTATGCCGATTTGCTGTGGTGGGAAACCTCGGACCCGAACCTTGCTGATGCCGAGCGTTTCGCCAATGAAATGCACAAGAAATTCCCCGGCAAGATGCTGGCGTACAATTGCTCGCCGAGCTTCAACTGGCAGAAGAAGCTGCCGCCGAAGGACATTGCCAACTTCCAGCGTGCAATCGGCGCAATGGGCTACAAGTTCCAGTTCGTGACGCTCGCGGGCTTCCACAGCCTGAACCATTCGATGTTCAAGCTGGCGCTGGGCTACAAGGATCGCGGCATGGAAGCCTATTCGGAACTGCAACAGGCCGAATTCGCCTCCGAACCCGATGGCTACACCGCGACGCGCCATCAGCGCGAAGTGGGGGTTAGCTACTTCGACGCCGTTGCCATGGCGGTGTCGGGCGGCAAGTCCAGCACCACCGCGTTTGCCGGCAGCACCGAAGCTGACCAGTTCCACGACCACGATGACCATGCGCCGGCCGCAAAGGCTACCGTGCCCGCAGCTGCGGCCAAGCAGGATCACGACGATGGCTTGGTGCATGGCCATGCCTGGGCGACCAACGCGCCGTCCTGGAAGTAATACGCTCCGAGCTTGGCGGTGGGTCGCGTCCCACCGCCAGTGACCCGCCCGGTTTGCTGTCCCGTCCCCCGTGACGGCAGGCCGGGTGGGTTTTTTATGCCAGGGTGCTTCAGGCCGCCGCGATCATCCGTCGGTATTGCGCGGCCGGCCGGACCCGAATGGTGAGGTGCGTTGCACCGCCAAACCAGGAACATATCTGGGATGGCAGTACCGCAAGACCCTTGGTCCAGCGATGCCCGTACTGCGGGGTATGCCATCCATCAACGAGCGTGCCTGAAGCCAGATCAACCATGCGTCCCAGATTATGCCGCAAAAGTGTGATTTCCTCGACCGCCACCCCGAGCCGTCGAAGGTCAGAGTTTTCCCCATCGATCGCCGGGATGACACTGTGTGACGCAATGGTGATCGACCGCGCGCCACGCGGCAAATCGAAGTGCCAAAATTCCCCATCCAGGGTGCGGCCATCGATCCGCCGGTCATCGACCAATAGATGCATGTCGGCGTTCGGTGAGAAGGTCGCGGCCGGGAGCGGGGCGGCGCGTTGGGCGACACTGCGCCAGGCAGAATCGAGTGCGGGTCCGGCGTCAACGATAGGGCGGCAGGCAGGTTCGGGCGTCCGTGCTGGCCGGCTGGAGGTGTTGTGGAACAAATGTAAGCTGTTATCGTCGCGGTAACTTTCCGAAGCGGCGCCCTCGGCGAGAATTACATCATGCGAACCAAGTTCAATATGATAGAACTCCACCACCCGGGCTGCCATGTCCCATACCACCGATGCGCCATTGACCAGATGCTCGGCCGCCACCAGGACCCCATCAACCAGCATCGCGTGGCGGCGGGTCACGAACAGGTCCCGCCGCGGTGTCGGCAGGCCGGCCGCATCAGCCCCGAGCGCGCCGGCACGGAAAATCACCGGCGAGGCATCACAACGATTGCGCGGCGATATCAGCGACCGTCCGAACCCCAGCCAGACAATCGGCCGTATCGCGCCCGACGCGGTCAGCAGCAGGTCACCCGCGCGGAGGTTCTCGACCGCAATGTCCCCCGATGGGGTTGCAATCAAGGTTCCGCGCAGGAAGCACACCAGCGCCGCCGCAGCCACGGTCTGGTCGGAAAATGTCACCGTTTGGATGTTGGTCAGCGAGTAGGATACCGCGCCCGAGGTCAGGGTGTAGATGTTGTTGTTGAACGCTGCGGCATAGGACGCCCGTGTGGCCGAAAACACCGCCGTATTGGTGCCGCCGCCGCCGTCGATGATGTCTGAACCGCTGTTGACGGTGAAACTGTCATCGCCACTGCCGCCAGTAACGCTGTTAATCGCGGTGCCGTACTCGATGAAGATATTATTCTTCATTCCGTTGGCGGAGCTGAACGTCCCGTCATTAAGGTTAATCGTCGAGGACGTGCTGTAGCCCGACAAGTCAAGTTTATTGCCGGTTCCGTAATTGTATAGTGTGACGATCGGGTTTGTATTGACGGCGAAGTCATACATCGTCAGGCTTTGTTGGTTCCCGTCGATGGCGGTGTATTTGATATCGGAATTGAAGCCATAGGTCTGGCCGCCAGCGAACATCGTGCTGGTCGGTGCGCCGACCAGCCGCTGGGCGGCAAAGATGTCCAATCCCATCGGCGATATCGGGGCGCCGCTGCCGTAATCGGTGCTGGCGCCAGTCGGGGAATAGGATGAATAAAATTTTGCGTTGGTCGCGGACGGATAGACTCTAAGACATCGTCGACCAGGTGCGTACGTCGGTGCTGTTATTCTGTTCGATCGCCGGATTGACCGTGCCGTTATAGGGGCCGGTATGGCCGAGCCCGAGAAAGTGCCCGACCTCGTGGATCAGGGTGCCGATACCGTACCCGTTTGCGACGGCATAGCTGCCGATATCGCCGTAGTTGCCGCCATTATCGATCTGGATATAGGCTTTGGTGACTTGATTGACCCCGGCTCCGATCGCGTTTTTGGTGAAAGTCGCTTCGGAGGTCCCCGACGCGCCCGCAACTATGCCGTTGAAAGTCTTTCCAACCGCAATGAACAGCAGGGTCGCCGTTGTCGGAGTTGCGGTGTAGGTGAAGTTTAAATTCGACAAGCCGGACCAGATCGCCAGGCTTTGCGCCATGAAGGATTGCTGGGTGGCGGTGAAGGTTGAACCGGGATCGAAACCAAATGTGACAGTGATTCCGGTCCCGACCGCCGGGCCGGGGATATCGAGCGGGGCGCTGTTGAACCATTTGTTGAAACTCGCGTCCGAAACCGCGCCGGTCGCATCGGCACCGGCCTCATAGGTGATGGTGGCGAGCTGCGAAGCTGTCAGTCGGTTCAGCAGAGTATTAATATTGCTCGGCATAAAAGTTAACACCGCCTCGTTTATCGGTGGAACAAACTATCCGATTTCCCATCCCTGCAGGTCAAGTGCGAGCCCGAAGCCCGGCGCTATGCTGCCAGCGCCCGCATCTCGGCGAACAGATCGGACTTGCCCTCAAACCCAATCCCCGGCAGGTCCGGCATGGTGATATGCCCGTCCGCCACCCGCACGCCATCGGGAAATCCGCCAAAAGGCTGGAACAGATCGGGATAGCTTTCATTGCCGCCCAACCCCAACCCGGCGGCGATATTGAGCGACATCTGGTGCCCGCCATGCGGAATTAGCCGGCGCCACGACCAGCCGGCGGCGGACATCGCGGCGAGCGTGCGCTGGAACTCGCACAGCCCGTAGCTCAGCGCGCAATCGAATTGCAGCCAGTCGCGGTCCGGGCGCATGCCGCCATGGCGCAACAGATTGCGCGCGTCCTGGTGGCTGAACAGGTTTTCCCCGGTGGCCATCGCGCCGGGATAGAAATCGGCTAAAACCGCCTGCAACTGGTAATCCAGCGGGTCACCGGCTTCTTCGTACCAGAACAGATTATAAGGTTGCAGCATGCGGGCATAGGCGATGGCGGTTTCCAGGTCGAAGCGGCCATTGGCATCGACCGCGAGCCGGGCTTTGCCATCAAGCTCGGTCAGCACCGCTTCAACGCGGGTGCGATCCTCATCAAGCGAGGCGCCGCCGATCTTCATTTTCACCACGGTGTAGCCGCGATCAAGATAGGACCGCATTTCGGCGCGTAGTGCCGAATTATCCCTGCCAGGATAGTAATATCCACCAGCGGCATAGACGAAAACCCGCGGTTCGGCGGTGCGGCCATGACGATCAGCCAGCAGGCGAAAGAGCGGTTTGCCGGCAATCTTGGCGACCGCGTCCCACACCGCCATGTCAATGGTGCCGACGGCCACCGATCGTTCGCCATGCCCGCCCGGCTTTTCGTTCGACATCATTGCGGACCAAACGCGATCCGGGTCGAGATTATCGCCGTCATCGTTCAGCAGTGACGCAGGCGGGGCTTCCAGCACCCGGGCCGCGAACCGTTCCCGGATCAATCCGCCCTGGCCATATCGACCGTTAGAGTTGAAGCCGTAGCCGATCACCGGCTTGCCGTCGCGCATCACGTCAGTCACCACCGCAACCAGGCTGGTGGTCATCTTCGAAAAATCGATATAGGCGTTACGAATTGGGGAGCTGATCGGGCGGGTGATTTCGCGCACGTCGATGATGCGGACAGACATGGCGGCGCTCCTGACTATCGGCGGGCTGGCAGCAAGGTCTCCCTTGCTACACAACCCGCCGCGCCATGGCCAGTCAGAGCATCGCAGGCGTCGGGCGATTAACCATCCGTTTTCGTGCCGTATTCGACTGCAATCGCGGCACGGTCGGCGGCGACAGCGCCTTTCGCCGCTTGCAGGGCAGCCTTGTCGGCGGCGATCTGGGCAGCACTGGCGCCTGCGGTCCGATCGGCCAACAAAGTCTTTTCGGCCGACCTTACGGTTGCGCGATCAGCGGCAAGCTGGGCACGGTCGGCGTTGTAATGTGCGTTAACCGCGGCGCGTTCCGTCTTGACGGTTTCTTTCGCCGCCTGAACGGCCGTTTTGTCTGCGGCGATCTGGGCGGCGCTGGCACCCGATACCTTATCCGCGTGAAGGGCTTTTTCGGCGGTGTGCAAAGCGGCTTTGTCGGCGTTGAGCTGCGCGCGCTCGGTGCCGCCGGTCGCACTGCTTTTCTCGGTTCCGGCGGTTTTCTCACTGCTACCTTTTTCTGCGCCATGCCCACCGCCTTTTTCGCCGCCGTGCCCGCCACCCTTCTCGCCACCGCCCTTCTCCCCACCGCCGCCCGCGGCATGGGCGACGCCCACAGGGATGATCGATTGTGCGACCAGGGTCGGTCCTGCGGTCAGTCCTACCGAGATTGCGACGCAGGCCAGGTGGCGGGCGAGTGAACGAACGGTTTGAATAATCATGGTCGGCTCCTGCGGGTTGCGCCTTCAATGGTGCGCTGGGTTGTGTGGGATAAATACCCACGATGCCGAGAAGGCGCAAGCGAAAAATGCCATTCGGTGGAAAATTTCCCACAATTTTTCGATGGGTGGAAAATCCTTGACTTTGCTGCGCCGCACCATTAGACACCGGCTGCGCTCCTTGATGTGGTTCAGTGCGCTGCCAGCCGACCGCGCTCCGACATTGCAAAATGTCATGGTCCGGCCTTAGCGACCCAGGTAGCCCTTTTCACTCAGCAATTCGCGCCGGCCTGCGGTCCTGTTGACCGCGATGGTCGCATGTTTGTCACACCCCTATCGCGGGTGTGCGACGCATTGCGTCCGGTTTTGAAAGACTATGACTAATATGACCAACACGAATATTCCGACCAGCTTCGAAACGCTCGGCCTGCGCCGCGAACTGCTGCAGGCGCTAGAAGAAGTCGGCTACACATCCCCCACCCCGATCCAGTTGCAGGCCATCCCGCCAGTGCTCGCCGGGCGTGACGTGCAGGGCATTGCCCAGACCGGCACTGGCAAGACGGCGGCTTTCGCGCTGCCGATTTTGCAACGCCTCGCCGATAACCGCCGCCAGGCGCCGCGTGGCGGTTGCCGGGTGCTGGTGCTGTCGCCGACCCGCGAATTGGCCAGCCAGATCAACGACAGCTTTCGTGACTATGGCAAGCATATGGGCCTGCGCACCACGGTGATGTTCGGCGGCGTGCCAAAGGGCCGTCAGGCGCGCGCCATGGCCAATGGCGTTGACGTGCTGGTGGCCACACCTGGCCGGCTGATCGACCACATGCAGGACCGCACCGTGCGGCTCGACATGGTTGAAGTGCTGGTGCTGGACGAAGCCGATCACATGCTCGATCTCGGGTTCATCATCCCGATCCGCCGCATTGTTTCGACCATCCCGGCGCAGCGCCAGACCCTGTTCTTCTCGGCGACGATGCCGAATGAAATTGGCACCCTGGCCGGCGCGATGCTGAAAAACCCGGTCCATGTCGCGGTTGCCCCGGTGGCGACCACGGTTGAACGGGTTGAACAGGGCGTGATCTTCACCGACGTCGCCCGCAAGCGCCACGTGTTGTTCGACCTGCTGGTCGATGTCGCCAAGGGTCGCACTTTGGTGTTTTCGCGCACCAAGCATGGCGCCGACAAAGTGGTGAAGCATTTGAACGAAAGCGGCATTCCGGCCGCCGCCATTCACGGCAATAAAAGCCAGCCGCAGCGCGAACAGGCGCTGGCGAATTTCCGTGCTGGCCGTACCCGGGTGCTGATCGCCACCGATATCGCCGCCCGTGGCATCGATGTTGATGGCGTCGGCCACGTGATCAACTACGATCTGCCTAACGTGCCGGAAACCTATGTCCACCGCATCGGCCGCACTGCGCGTGCCGGCGCGGACGGCATGGCGATCAGCCTATGCGCGCCCGACGAACGCGCCTTCCTGAAAAGCATCGAGAAACTGATCCGCACCCGCGTGCCGGTGATGGCCGCGCCTGGGCAAACCCCGCAAGCGCGCGCGGCTTAAGCTATAGTCTTGCGAACTCGTCTTGCTGTAGTCTGCACCCAAGCTTGGGGGATGGACGATGGCAAGACGGGTTTTCGCGCCTTTGATGGCTGTGCTGCTCGCCACGTCTCCGGCGTCGGCACAATCGCTGGTCATGGCGTTTTCAGGATCGCCAACCTCGGCCGATCCGCATTACCATACGTTTTCGCCCAATATCGCGCTCGACAGCCACAGCTATAATACGCTGGTCGATATGGACCCAAAATCGCGGCCGATCGCGTCGTTGGCCGAGTCATGGACGCTGATCGCGCCCGATACCTGGGAATTCAAGCTGCGGCCTGGGGTGAAATTCCATAACGGCGATGATTTTACCGCCGAAGACGTGGTCTATACCCTGGCACGGGTGCCGACGGTGCTGAACTCCCCAGGCAGCTTCGCGATTTATACCAAATCAGTGGTGTCGTCCGAGATTGTTGCCCCGCACACCATCCGTTTGAAGACCAACGGACTTTACCCGCTGCTGCCGATCGACCTGACGCTGGTTTTCATGCTCCCCCGCCGGCTTGGGCCTAATCCGTTGAATGAGGATTTCAACAACGGCCGTAACGCGATCGGAACTGGTCCGTATCGGATGAAATCCTATAAGCCCGGCGATCGGGTGGAACTGGAACGTTTCGATGGATTCTGGGGCAAGAAGCCACACTGGGCCAATGTCAGCGTCCGGATGATCCCCAATGATGGCGCCCGCACCGCGTCGCTGTTGGCGGGCGATGTGCAGTTTATCGAGTTCGTGCCGACATCCGATGTCGCGCGACTCGGAACTGACAAGCGGGTGGCGCTGTCGCAAACGGACTCGCTGCGTCTGGTGTTCCTGTGGCTCAATCGCAGCCTTGCCGCTGCGCCGCCGTTCGTGACCGGGCCAAATGGGGAGGCTTTGACCACCAATCCGCTCAATGATTTGCGGGTGCGCCAGGCGCTGTCGATGGCGATTAACCGGGCCGCGATTGTCGAGCGGGTTATGGAAGGCGCGGCCATTCCGTCGAACCAGTTCCTAGCGCCGGGGGTGTCCGGCCATGTTGCGGATCTAGCCCCAGTGCCGTTCGATATTGCTGCTGCCCGCGCGCTGCTGGCGGAAGCCGGCTACCCGAAAGGCTTCCGCATCACCTTGCACGGACCGAATGACCGTTACGTCAACGACGGCAAAATCGTCCAGGCAATCGGACAGATGTGGACCCGGATTGGGGTGGAAACCAAGGTCGATGCGATGACCTGGACCACCTATATCAACCGCGCCAGCAAGCAGGAATTCTCGGCGTTTCTGCTCGGCTGGGGGATTTCGTCGGGCGAGGCATCAAACCCATTGCGCGCGCTGGTCCATACCTATGACGCGGCGAGCGGTTGGGGGTCTGTCAATCGCGGGCGATATTCCAATCCCCAGCTTGATGGGATGATCAAGGCGGCGATGGGCATTGTCGATGACAAAGCGCGCGAGGCGGCGTTAATTGATGCCGAGCGGGTGGCGATGCAAGATGTCGCGCTGATCCCGATCCATATCCAGAAGAACATCTGGGCAATGCGCGCCGGCCTTACCCATACCCCCCGCGCCGATGAACGGACTCTTGCCATGGATTTGATCCCCGCACCATGACTGTTTGGATTTTTCGCCGACTGATACAGGCCGTGTTTGTGATGCTGGCGATGACGGTGATTGTCTTCGTTGGCGTCAATGTGATCGGCGATCCGGTCGAAATCCTGATCTCCCCTGACGCCGATCAGGCCGAGCGCATCCGCGCAATCGCCGCCCTCGGCTTGGACAAGCCATTATGGGAGCAATATCTGCGCTTCCTGTGGGGCGCGGTGCGTGGCGATCTTGGCCGCAGCTTTGTGTTTAATGAACCGGCGCTGCAACTGATCGGCCAGCGCATGCCGGCGACCTTGGAACTGGCGGTGACGGCAGTGCTGCTGGCGGTGGTGTTGGGCATTCCGCTCGGGCTGCTGGCCGGTCTTTATCCTCATAGCCTGTTCGGGCGGCTGGCGATGGCGGGGTCCATTCTCGGGTTCTCGCTGCCGAGCTTCTGGGTCGGGTTGATGTTCATCATGATTTTTGCGGTGCAGCTTGGCTGGCTGCCGAGCACCGGGCGGGGCGCGACAGTTGTCGTGTTCGGCATTCCGTGGAGTTTCCTGACCCGCGACGGATTGGCCCATATGGCAATGCCGGCCTTCAATCTTGCGCTGGGCAACATCGCCCTGGTGCTGCGGCTGACACGGTCGGGGGTGCGGGAAAACATGCCGATGGATTATGTCCGCTTCGCCCGCGCCAAGGGGCTTTCACCCCAGCGCGTGGTGTTCGTGCATGTGCTGAAAAACATCATGATCCCGGTGGTAACAGTTCTCGGCCTGCAATTCGGCAGCACCGTGGCGTTCGCGGTGGTGACCGAAAGCGTGTTCGCCTGGCCCGGCATGGGCAAGCTGATTATCGACAGCATCAACGTATTGGATCGGCCGGTGATTGTTGCGTACCTCATGATGATCGTTTTGATGTTTGTGACGATCAATTTGATTGTGGATTTGCTGTACACGGTGCTTGACCCGCGGGTGCGGATCGGCGGGGCAGAATGAGCGCCACCGTGCAACGCGAAATCACCCCGTTCCGCCGGTTTGCCGCTGATTATGCCCGCAACAAGATCGCGGTTGTCGCCCTGATTGGGGTGGTGATCATCGTGTTTCTGGCGCTGTTCGCCAACCTCATCGCGCCGCAAAATCCTTACGATCTTGCCCAGCTCGACATCATGGATGGGCGACTGCCACCGGGCGCCAAAAGCCCCGCCGGTTGGACCTACTGGTTGGGTACAGATGACCAGGGCCGCGATATGTTCAGCGGGATTTTGTATGGGTTGCGGATTTCGTTGGGCGTAGGGTTCGGCTCGGCGGCGACGGCGGGGGTGATCGGGTCAGCCCTCGGGTTGATCGCGGCTTACGCGGGCGGCTGGGTGGAAACCGCGATCATGCGGCTGGTAGACTTG